>NZ_CP027666.1:1053750-1405000 GCF_003008535.1 Ottowia oryzae | reverse complement strand
GCGGCGCTCCGGCGCCCGCCACGTCGCGCGAGACGCCCGCCCAGCCTGACGCGCCGGTTGAGAGCAAAAACACCGTCCAGCGCCCACCGGATGAGCGCGAGCAGCTATCAAAAAAGAAGTTAAGCTACAAAGAGCAGCGCGAGCTGGAAAGCCTGCCCGCGCTGATCGAATCGCTGGAAGCCGAGCAAACCGAGCTGCGCGCGCAGCTGGCCAATGGGCAGCTGTACCAGAGCGATCTGGCCCGCGCCGTGGCCTTGCAGGCGCGCGACGGCGAAATCGACACCGCCTTGAACGAAGCGCTGGAGCGCTGGTCTGACCTGGAGTCGCGCACGCGCTGAGCGTTGAGCCAGCCGGGTTGACGCGCCGGCTGAGCGTGACAAGATGCGCGTTCGCAAGCACTTACCCACAAACTCAAGCAATTCAGGAGGCGATGGTGATGGAAGGATGGGGCTGGATCGGGCTGTTGTTGGTGATCGCATTGATCGCCGGCCTGGGATACATGGCATGGCAGCGGCGCAACGCCGGTGGCGCGGCCACGGGCGCACTGGGGCGCAAGGACAAGTTTGCGCCTGCGGCCGCCCTGTCGCCCACCGAAATGGAGCTGCTCAATTACCTGGTGCGCGCCTTTCCCGGCCGCGCCGTGCTGTTTCGCGTGGCGCTGTCGCACCTGGTGAGCGTGCGCCGCGCCGATAACCGTGTGGCCCTGCAACAACGCCTGGGTGAACATTCTGTCGACTACGTGGTGTGCGACCGCGACGGCCGGGCGGTCTACGCCTTCGAGCTGGATGCGCTGCACGACACCCCTGCCGAGGCCGAGGAAGACGCGCGTGAAAAGCACCTGGTGCTCAAGTCGGCCGGCATTCGCCTGATCCGCCTGAACCGATCCACGCGCGACATGCCCGATCCGCAGTCTTTCCGCAGCCACCTGCGCACGGCCGAACTGACACCCGACGGCTCGCCCGCGACGGTCACCGCCCCTGGCGCACTGACCCCTATCGAGGAAGATCGCCCCGCCGTACGCCCGCCATCCCGCCCGAAGCCCCCGCGCCTGGGCGACGGCCCCATTCCGGGCCACGCCGGCGGTTTCCGCGACACGCAGCCCATGACGATGACCGGGCTGATGAGCCTGGACCCCACCACCGAAGAAGAAGCAGAAGCCGCCGCCCAGGCCTGGGGCGCGGCGCGATCGGCTCAGTAAGCCGAGAAGCCCGGGTCAACGGGCACCCAGGCGCGGCGGAGCGGCGCACACAGCCGGCCGCCGCCGCGCAAACCGCGCGGGGCGCGAACCAAACGACTTCAAGACGCCTTGTCAGCCGCAGGCTTCTTGGTGGGCCGCTGCCAGTTGGGCAGGCTGACCTGCTTGCCGCGCGCCACGCTCAGCGCGCCCGGCGGCGTGCTCTTGGTGATGGTCGATCCGCCGCCCACTGTGCCGCCCGCGCCCAGGGTGACGGGCGCCACCAGCACGCAGTTGCTGCCCACGTGCACGTCGGCCTCGATCACGGTGCGGTGCTTGTTGGCGCCGTCGTAGTTGGCGGTGATGCTGCCCGCGCCGTAGTTGACGCGCTCGCCCACCGTGGCGTCGCCCAGGTAGGCCAGGTGGTTGGCCTTGGCGCCTGCGGCCAAGGTGCTGTTTTTCACCTCGACGAAGTTGCCGATGTGCACTTCGGCGCCCAGGTCGGCGCCGGGGCGCAGGCGCGCGAACGGGCCAACCAGCGCGCCGGGGCCCACTTGGGCGCCTTCTTGGCCACCGTCGATATGGGTGAAGGGGTGAATCACCGCGCCGTTGGCGATCTGGGCGTTGGCGATCACGCAGTGCGCACCGATGCGCACGTCGTCGCCCAGCGTCACGCGGCCTTCAAAAATGCAGCCCACGTCGATCTCCACGTCTTGCCCGCAGGTCAGATCGCCCCGCACATCCAGGCGGGCGGGGTCGGCCAGGCGCACGCCGGCGGCCATCAGCGCCTGGGCGGTGCGCAGCTGGGTCTGGCGCTCCAGCTCGGCCAGCTGCTGCGGGCTGTTCACGCCCGCTACTTCCACGGCGTCGGCAATCTTGAGCGCCTGCACAGGCGTGCCGTCGGCCACGGCGTGCTTGACTACGTCGGTCAGGTAGAACTCTTTTTGCGCGTTGCGGTCGTCCAGCTGCGCCAGGTACTTTTTCAGCAAACGCGTGGGCGCGGCCATCACGCCGGAATACCACTCGGTCAGCGCGCGCTGCTCGGCGCTGGCGTCCTTGGCTTCGACGATGGCGTGCACCGGTGCGTCGGCGCCCGCGGGCGCGCCGGCCTCGCGCACGATGCGGCCATACGCGCCCGCGTCTTCACCCGTGTCCACGGTGAGCAGCGCCACGCGCTCACCGCCGCAGGCGGCGATCAAGGCGCGCAGCGTGTCGGGCCGCACCAGGGGCACGTCGCCGTTCAGGATCAGCGTGACGCCGTCGTCCGCCAGCAGGGGCGCCGCCTGCTGCACGGCGTGGCCGGTGCCCAGCTGCGGCTCCTGCCGCACCGATTGCACGGCAGGGTTTGAATCTTTTTGGACGCCAGCGCCCGCCCAGCCTGCGCAAGCAGCTTCTACTTCTATAGCACCGTGACCGGTGACCACGACCACCTGGCGCGCACCCAGCGCGGCGGCGCTGTCCAGCACGTGGCGCAGCAGCGGCCGCCCCGCCAGCGTGTGCAGCACCTTCGGCCGCTTGCTTTTCATGCGGGTGCCCTTGCCCGCAGCCATGATGACAACGTCGACGGCGCTCATGCGTGCTCTATTCCTGCCATGCTTGATGAAGGCGCGATTATCGGCGCCGCCGCATGGCCCCGCCCCGCGACGCCCAGCGCGAAAAGACTAGCATTCGCCCCATGCAACTGAACGACCTGCCCGCCAACGCCGCCCTGGTGGATCGCTTCGTGCGCTTGCTGGACGAGCCCGCCGACCCGCGCATGGTCTGCATCCAGGCGCGCTGCGACCACGGCGTGAAGTCGGTCGATATCGACCGGCCCATGCTGGGCCTGATCTTGCGCGGCAGCAAATGGTTGCGCTGCGGCGCCCTCACCGACAACTTTGTGCCCGGCGACCTGGTTGCCTTGGCCCCCGGCGTTCGCTTCGACGCGATCAACCGCCCCGACACCGCCGAGGGCCGCTACCTCACGCTCAGCGTGCCGCTGTGCGACGAAGTGCTGGCCGCCGCACGGCTGATGTGGCCGCAACCCGTGCTGCCCAGCGGGCTGGGCTTCACGCGCGTGCCCGCCGGCGCCTTGCTGCATGAACTGACCGCGCTGGCCGACGCCGTGGAGGCCGACAACGAGCTGCGCGCCCGCCTGGCCGTGCTGAACCTGCTGGTACAGCTGGCGCAAAACGGCGCCACCGACCTGCTGCTGCCGCCCACGCCCGGCCTGTCGGCCCAGGTGCGCCAGCTGGTGGCGCAGGCGCCCACGCGGGCGTGGCAATCGGCCGATTTCGAGCAGGCGCTGGGCACCAGCGGCGCCACGCTGCGCCGCCGGCTGGCGGCCGAGGGCACGACGCTGCGCGACCTGGTCACCCACGCGCGGCTGGCCTGCGCGCTGGATTTGCTCTACACGACGCAATGGCCCATCAAAACGGTGGCCGACCGCGTGGGCTACAAGTCGGCAGAGAGCTTTGCGCGGCGCTTTCGCGAGCGCTACGGCATGGACGCATCGGCCATCGGCAACGCCGCGCCCGAGAGGGTGTGAGCCGGCCGCGCCAATGCGGGCCCACGGGCGACCCACGCACGGGCCCGCGCACCGGCACCTGAGCGTTTCACGCGGCAAGTTGAGCGCCCGCCGCCGCCGCGCCGCAGTACCTTGGAGGGCCTCGCCTTCGGGCCTACTGCCGTCAACACCATCATGAAAAACGCTGCTCTACCCGCTCGTCGCAGCCACCCTCTTCACGCGCTTCGCCCGCTGGCCGCCCTGGCCTTGACGATCGGCGGGCTGTGCGCCCTGCCTGCCAGCGCGCAACCGGCGCCGGCCACATCAGCCACACCATCGACTGCACCCGCCGCCAGCGCCGGCTTCGTGCAGGTGCCGGGCGTGTACCGTCAGGTGATTGGCGACCTGCAGGTCACCGCGCTGTTCGACGGCGTGGTGTTCATTCCCGTGCAGCAGATCAAGCAGTTCGATCTGGCGCGCAGCCAGCAGTGGCTGAACGCCGACCACGTGCCGCAAAGCAAGGATGGCGTGCAGACCGCCGTCAACGCCTACCTGGTGCGCCGTGGCAGCGAGCTGATTCTGGTCGACACCGGCACCGCCAACTGCTTTGGCCCCACGCTGGGCCAGGTGCTGGCCAACCTGCGCGCCGCCGGCGTGCGGCCCGAAGACGTCAACCACGTGCTGCTGACCCACGCCCACCCCGACCACATGTGCGGCCTGCTCACGGCCGACGGCGCGGTGGCCTACCCCAACGCTACCGTGTGGCTGGCGCAGGGCGATGTCGACTACTGGCTGAGCACCGCCGCGCGCGACAAGGCCCCAGACCCGATGCGCCCGCTGTTCGACATGGCGCGCCGTGCCGTGGCGCCGTATCAGGCGGCGGGCCACTTCAAGGCGTACAGCCCCGGCGTCGCCTTGCCCGAAGGCGTGCAAAGCGTGCCCAGCCCGGGGCACACGCCGGACCACACCTCATGGCGCATCCAGAGCGCCAGCGGCCCGGCTTCGCTGCTGGTCTGGGGCGACGTGCTGCATTACCACGCGGTGCAGTTCCGCCACCCGGACGCATCATTCGAATACGACAGCGACCGGCGCCAGGCCGTGGCTTCGCGCAAGCGCCTGCTGGCGCAGCTGAGCCAAAGCGGCGAATGGGTGGCGGGCGCGCACCTGCCCTTCCCGGGCATTGGCCACGTCGGCACGGCCTTGGCCGGCGCCAAGCAAGGCTACCGCTGGATACCGGCCGAGTTCGGGCCGACCGGCACGCCTTGAGCGGGTAAAGCACCCCGCGCACCCCGCGCCCGCGCAGCCCGGCCGCCGCGGTGCGCCATCAGATCAATGGCACGGGCCGCAGCGGGCGCGCGGCGTAGTCGGCCAACTGCGCCAGCGCGTCGGCCTTGACGATGCGCAGGCGGCCGTCGCGCAGCTCGTGCAGGCCCAGGCGCGCCAGCTTGCGCAGGGTCTTGTTGGTGTGCACCAGCGACAGGCCCAGCGCATCGGCGATGTGCTGCTGCGTCAGCGGGAAGACAAAGCTGCCATCGGCGTCGGTCAGCCCCACGCGCTGGGCCCGGCGCGACAGGTGGATCAGCAGCGTGGCGATGCGTTCGGTGGCGCTGCGCTGGCCGACGTTGACCAGGTTCTCGTCGACCAGCTGCTCTTCGCTGGCGCACAGCCAGGTGACGGCATAGCCCAGCTTGGGATGCTCGTGAAACAGGTTCCACAAGCCGGCCTTGGGGAAGGTGCACAGGTGCACGTCGGTCAGCGCCTCCACGCCGTGGGTGGCGGCGTCGGCAAACTCGGCCTGCAGGCCGATGAAGTCGCCCGGCAGCAGGAAGTTGAGGATCTGGCGGCGCCCGTCCTTGAGCGTCTTGAAGCGAAAGGCCCAGCCCGCGTACAGCGTGTACAGGTGGCGGGGGTCGCTCAGCTCGGCGATCACCGTGCCGCCCGCGCGCACCGTGCGGGCGCCGTGGCGGAAGTCCTGAATGCGGACCAGCTCGGCTTTGGAGACCGGCAGCACGCCGGCCGTCTGGCGCAGGCGGCAGTCGGTGCAGGCGCCCGGCGGGTGAAGATCGGTGGGCGTGCGCATGGGTGGGCTCTTCTTGTGGTACGTCGTGGCGTGAAAGCGTGGCAGGTGCGGGGAACCGGTGCGCGGGCTCAGGCAGCGCCTCCGCCCGCGCCCAGCACCAACCCACGGTCGAGCAGCGCCAGCACTTCGTCGGCAAACTGCGGGTAACTCATGGATCCGCCTGGGCGCAGCCATGTGAAGGTCCAGTTGATCATGCCAAACAGCGTCATGGCGATGGCCGTCTGGTTGTGCGCCTGCACGCGCTCGGGGTAGGCGCGGCGCAAAAAGCGCGTGACGGCCGACACCACGTCGCGCTCGCGATTCAGGATGATCTCGCGCTGCTCTTCGCCCAGGAACTGCGTGCTGCCCAGCAGCGCGGCGTGGCGCGTGGCCGAGGTTTCGTATTCGCACAAAAAGGCGCGGACCAGCTCATGCAGGGTGGCGCGTTCGTCCAGGCCCTTGCGCTGCGCGGTGGCCTGCACCTGGCCGATGATGACCAGCAGCTTTTGCGTGTAGCGGTCCAGCAGGTCGAACAGGATCGCCTCTTTGCTTTCGTAGTAGTGGTACAGCCGCGCCTTCGATGTGCCGCCCGCCGCCGCAATGTCGTTCATGCTGGTGGCGGGGTAGCTTTGGCGCGCAAAGCAGTCGGCCGCGACGTTCAGGATTTCGTCGCGGCGCAGGCCGTGGGCGGCGGAAATGGGTCGTGCCATGCGGGCATTATCGCCATTCACCGACCGATCGGTCAGCCAATTCTCTTGAAGGCTTTACAGGCCTGCAGCGCCCTCAGCACCTGCGCCGGCAGCTATCAATTTGATTGCATTTGATGCTCGGAGGCGTCGGCATCGCCCGCGCCCTCATCCGTGCCCTGCGCCGCCATCCACGCCGCCACGGCCTGCGCGCGCGCCTGCGCCACCGCCTTGCCAATGGCCTCGCCGCGTGCGCCACGGGCCTGCGCGGCGGCGGCCACTTTGGCGGTGGGCACCGATTGCGCGGCGGCCAGCGCGGCCAGCAGACGCGGGCGCTGCGGGTAGGCGTCTTCTTCCATGCCCAGGCGGCCGCGCGCGTCGCATTCGCAGGCCAGCAGCACGTCGGCCATGCGCGCGGGTTTGCGGAAGGCGTCGCAGCGCTCCAGCAGGCGCACGGTGGCGGCGGCGTTCAGCTCGGCGCTGCGGTGGATGTTGCCGTGCTCGCGCGCGACGACGTCGGCCAGCTCGGTGCATTCGGTGGGCACGCGCAGGCGCTGGCCCACGGCTTGCAGCAGTTTGGCGCTGCGGCCTTCGTGGCCCAGGTGGCGCGGCAGCACGTCGGCTGGCGTGGTGCCCTTGCCCAGGTCGTGCGTCACGCAGGCCCAGCGCACGGGCAGGCTGGCGCCCAGGCGCGCGGCCATCTGCAGCACCATCATCACGTGCACGCCGGTGTCGACCTCAGGGTGGTACTCGGCGCGCTGGGGCACGCCCCACAGGCGGTCCAGCTCGGGCAGCACCACGGCCAGGGCGCCGCAGGCGCGCAGCACGTCAAACATGCGCGCGGGGTGCGCCTCCATCAGACCGCGCGCCAGCTCTTGCCACACGCGCTCGGGCACCAGGTGGTTGGCTTCGCCGTCGGCCACCATTTCGCGCATCAGCGCCAGCGTCTCAGACGCCACCGTGAAATCGTGAAAGCGCGCGGCAAAGCGGGCCACGCGCAGGATGCGCACCGGGTCTTCGCGGAAGGCGTCGGTCACGTGGCGCAGCACGCGGGCCTGCAGATCGCGCTGGCCGTGGAAGGGGTCGGTGAGCGCGGGGGATTCATCACCTTTTTGGCCGCTGGCGCCCGTCCAACCTGCGCTGGCAGCTATCGCATTGATAGTAAGGTCGCGCCGCGCCAGGTCTTCTTCCAGCGTGACTTCCGGGCTGGCAAACACGGTGAAGCCCTTGTAGCCGTGGCCGCTTTTGCGCTCGGTGCGGGCCAGGGCGTATTCCTCGTGGGTGTCGGGGTGCAGAAAGACCGGGAAGTCCTTGCCCACCGGCACGAAGCCCTGCGCCACCATGTCTTCGGGCGTGGCGCCCACCACCACCCAGTCGCGGTCTTGCACCGGCAAGCCCAGCAAACCGTCGCGCACCGCGCCGCCGACCATGTAGATGTTCATGGCCGCCAGTTTAGGCGGCGGCCGTCAACGCTGGGCCGTAGCCAGCCGCAGCGCCAGGCCAGCGAACACGACCGCGGCCGACCGGTTCAGCAGGCGCTGCGCCCGCGCCGAACGCGCCAGCCGTTCGCGCAAGGCGCCCGCCGCCAGCACGATGGCGCCAAACACCAGCGAACCCGCGACGATGAACAGCGCGCCCAAGGCCACGATCTGCCCCGCCACCGAGCCCTGGTCAGGCTTGACGAACTGCGGCAGCAGCGCCAAGAAGAACAGCAGCACCTTCGGGTTGGTCAGGTTCATCACCACGCCACGCGCCACCAGGCGCGGCCAGGCCTGCGCGCGCTGCGCGGGCTCGCCCGGCGCGCCCAGGCTGGCGGGCGCCCGCCACGCGCCCCAGGCCAGGTACAGCAGGTAGGCGGCGCCAGCCAGCTTGAGCACGGTGAACGCCGTGGCCGATGCAGCAAACAGCGCGGCCAGGCCCAGCGCCACCGCCAGCGTGTGGCCCATCACGCCCACCATCAGCCCCGCCACCACGGCAAAGCCAGCGCGCCGCCCCTCGGCGGCCGAGATCATCAGGACAAACAGGTTGTCGGGCCCCGGCGCGAGCGCCAGCACGATGGCAAGGGAAAAGAAGGCAAGCGCGGATTCGGGCGACAACATGGCGGTAGTTTCTGGCTGCGGGCGATGACGGCTGAGGGGGCGGCCCTTGTGTTGGGCGGTGCGTGGCCCCATTTTCACCGAGTGCCCGCCGAGCGCTGGGCCGCCGGCCGCCCTCTTTCGCGCAGGTGGCGCCTGGCGTGGCACCCTGTCGCGCGGCGGGCACCGCGCCCTGCCTTCACTTTGCCAATCCTATGAAATCCCTGGGTTACCGCGCCGAAGGCGCCCGCCTTGAACGCATGCACGCATCGCCCCGCTGGGCGGGTGAGGCTTTTCGCAACGTGCATCCCATTGCCGCAGGGCTGCGCGACAAGGATGCGGCCATGCCCTCCGTCGGCGCGCTGCTGCGCCCCGGGCCGCCGCGCGTGCCCGGCGCCACGCTGCCGCTGATCGACCCGCGCAGCGGCTGGCTGCTGCCGCCGCAAAGCGGCCTGCGCGCCACCTGGCTGGGCCATTCCACGGTGCTGCTCGAAATTGACGGCTGGCGCGTGCTGACCGACCCGGTCTGGGGGCCGCGCGCCTCACCTGTCAGCTTTTTCGGCCCCAAGCGCTTTCACCCCGCGCCGGTGGCGCTGAACGCGCTGCCGCCGGTGGATGTGGTGGTCATCTCGCACGACCATTACGACCACCTGGACTACCCCACCATCCGCGCGCTGGCCGCCACGCGCGTGCCCTTTGTCACGTCGCTGGGCGTGGGCGCGCACCTGCAGGGCTGGGGCATCGCGCCCGAGCGCATCACCGAGCTGGACTGGTGGGAAAGCCACACCGTGCCGGGTACGGGGCTGACCATCACCGCCGCGCCGTCGCAGCATTTCAGCGGCCGCACCTTCAAGACGCGCAACGCCACGCTGTGGTCGTCGCTGGTCATGCGCGGGCCGCGCCACGGTGTGTTTTTCAGCGGCGACACGGGCCTGAGCACCGAGTACCAAACCATTGCCCAGCGCCTGGGCCCGTTCGATCTGGCCCTGCTGGAAGTGGGCGCCTGGTACCCCGCCTGGGGCGACATGCACCTGGGCCCCGACAACGCGCTGCAGGCGCTGCGGCTGCTGGGCAACCCGCCGCTGCTGCCCGTGCACTGGTCCACCTTTGCGTTGGCGATGCACGACTGGGACCAGCCCGCCGAGCGCCTGCTGGAGCTGGCGCCCCGCCTGGGCGCGCGCCTGGTCATGCCGCGCCTGGGCGAGCCGGTGGAGCCGGCCTACGCGGAAGACGTGGCGCCCTGGTGGCGGGCCGTGCCGACGCCCGGCCATCACGCGCCCGCAACGCAAGCGACTGAACAGCCTGTGCCCGCTGCCAGCGCGCCAGCCGCGCGTGAGCTGGATTGGCCGCAGGACTGAAGGCTGGCGAGCACGGCCGGTCGGCAGTAGCGCCCTACAGCCCAGGCTTGCGGCGCCGCCTTCAGCGCCCCGAGCGGTACGGCTCGTCGTGCGCGACGAAGCTGCGCTCGGCCAGCGCGCCGTCGATCCAGGCCTTGACGCCCGGCAGCGCCGCCACGCGGGCCACGTAGTCCTGCACGACCTGCGAAACCGGCAGGTCGAACGTGCGCAGGCGCATGCACACGGGCGCGTAGTACGCGTCGGCGATGCTGAAGTCGCCAAACAGCATGGGGCCGCCGTGTTCGGCCAGCAGCTCGGTCCACATGGCGCTGATGCGCGCCACGTTGGCGCGCACGCCGGGGT
Source organism: Ottowia oryzae (assembly GCF_003008535.1). Taxonomy (NCBI): domain Bacteria; kingdom Pseudomonadati; phylum Pseudomonadota; class Betaproteobacteria; order Burkholderiales; family Comamonadaceae; genus Ottowia; species Ottowia oryzae. Next base: position 1,394,821 of record NZ_CP027666.1, on the reverse strand, counting down.
TGTCGCGCCAGATGATGCGTCCCTGCTCGGGCAGGTGCGCCTCGATGTTCATGCCGCAGCGGCTGCGCAGCGCGGTAAAGCCGGCGTGCATCTCGGCCACCACGCTGCGGGCGCGGGCGCGGGCGGGTGCCTCACGCGGCCACAGGTGCAGCTCGGGGTATTGCTCGGCCAGGTATTCGGCGATGGCCAGCGTGTCCCACACCGCCAGGTCGCCGTCCACCAGCGCGGGCACGGTGCCGGCGGGGTTGACGGCGCGGATGGTGCGCTTGAACGCCTCGTCCACACCATCGACCTCGTTGCCGAAGGGCACCATCACTTCGTCGAAGGCGATGCCCTTTTGCGTCATCAGCACCCAGGGGCGCATGGACCACGACGAATAGTTCTTGTTGCCGATGTAGAGCTTGAGCATGGCGGTTCCTTCAACGAGTGTTTGATCCTAGCGGCGCGCACGGCGCCGATTCATGCGAATTGAGCCCGCCATTCATGCGGCCGGGGCAACACGGGTCCGCGGGCTGGCGTTGGCAGCGGCCACCGCTTCAGCCGCTGTCGGTGTCGCGCCATTCGGGCCGCGCGGCCTTGTCCTGCTCGCTGGCGGGGTTGAAGCGCGGCACCAGGGCGAAAACCACCATCGCCAGCGCCGTGGCGATCAGCGCGGTCACGCCCAGGCCCATGCCGCAGGCCATGCCGATGGCCGCCGTCAGCCACAGCCCGGCCGCCGTGGTCAGCCCATGCACCTGCTCGGCCCCGCTGGCGCCAGACTTGAGGATGGTGCCGGCGCACAGAAAACCCACGCCGGCCACCAGCCCCTGCACCACGCGGCTGAGGTCTGCCGCCGACACGCCCAGCTGTTCGGGCAGCAGCACGAACAGCGCCGATCCCATGGCCACCAGCATGTGGGTGCGCACGCCCGCCGCCTTGCCGTGGCTTTCACGCTCGTAGCCCAGCGCGCAGCCCAGGGCCAGCGCCAGCACCATGCGCAGCAGGATGCGCACCAGTTGCCCCAGGTCGTGCACGTCGGAAAACTCGGCGAGCAGCGCCTGCGAGACAGAAGAGGCTTCGTGGAGATTCATGCCAGCCGATTGTGAAGGGCCGCGCGCTTGGCCGCGCAGCGCGCAGCATGCCCCCGCCGCCGCCCGCCCGTCAACGCTGCCTTAGGCCAACTAACGCCGGGCGCGCTGGCGCAACTCGTCCAGCAGCACGGCGCGGCCCGCGGTGCCCAGGTACTCGGGCGCCAATGCGGCCAGCGGCGTGGCGGCGATGCCCAGCTCGGCCAGGCCGGGCAGTTGGCCGCTGGCGACGTTGTCGACCGCCAGCGAACGCAGGTTGTCGCGGCTCATCAGCGTGCGGCCGGGCAGCAGTTCCAGCGCCAGCGCCTGCAGGTAGCCCAGTGCGTAAGGCAAGCCGACGACGGGGCGGCCGCGCCCCTGGCGAATACCGGCGTACTGGCCCGACAGGCGCACCAGCTCGCGCAGGGTGTAGACCTGCGGGCCGCAGGCCTCGTAGATCTGGCCGGCCGTGGCGGGCGCGCGCAGGCAGCGGGCCAGGGCATCGGCCACGTCGCCCACGGCCACGGGCTGCAGGCGTGCGTTGGCGCCGGCCAAGGGCATCACGGGCAGCACGCGCTGCAGCCCGGCAAACAGATTCAGAAAATGGTCGCCGGGGCCGAAGATGACGCTGGGGCGCAGCAGCGTCAGCGCCAAGCCGTCGGCCTGCTGCAGCACGGCTTCGCCCGCGGCCTTGCTGCGCTGGTACAGCGACGGGCCCTGCGGCGAAGCGCCCAGCGCGCTGACGTGCACCACGCGGCGCACGCCGGTTTGCGCGCACGCTTGGGCCAGCTGGCGCGGCAGATCGACGTGCACCCGCGTGACCGCGCGTTCGCTGCCGTGCAGGACGGCCACCAGGTTGACCACCGCGTCGTGCCCCGGCAGCAAGCGCGCCAGCGTGCCGGGCGCGTGCACGTCGGCGGTGACCAGTTGCACGCGCGGCATGGGCCACAGCGTGCGGGCGCTGCCGGCCGTGTTGCGCGTGGGCACGGTGATCTGCGCGCCGGCGCGGTGCAGGCGCTCACACAGGGCCTGGCCGACAAAGCCGCTGCCGCCCAGCACCAGAATGCGCGCGTCGGTCAGGTTCACAGCATAAACTCCTAAATCCATAGCTGCCGGCGCTGGTGCAAACTGCGCTACAGGCCAATTTACTTCATAACTCCAACTTCTGGCCGATTCAGGGCAGATCGGCGCTGGGGTCTGTCTGCCCCACCGCCAGCGGCCCCACTTGCCCCAGCCGCGCCTTGAGCGACTGCGGCTTGCCGGTCAGCATCACCGCGTAGTCGGTGGTGTTGGACAGCACCTTCTTCACGTAGTCGCGCGTTTCGTTGAAAGGCACGTTTTCGGCCCAGATGGCGCCTTCCAGCACCGGCCCATTGCGCCAGTTGCGCGGGCGCCCCGGCCCGGCGTTGTAGCCGGCGGCGGCCAGCGGCATGGAGCCCTGGAAGTCGTCCAGCGCCAGCTTGAGGTAATTAGTGCCCAGCAGCAGGTTGGTCTGCTGTTCGTTGATCTGCTCGGGCCGGAAGCCCTGCAGGCCGATCTTGCGCGCCGTCCAGCGCGCGGTGGCGGGCATCACCTGCATCAGCCCCGAGGCGCCCACGCCCGATCGCGCGTCCATCACGAAGCGGCTTTCCTGGCGGATCAGGCCGTACACGTACGCCGGGTCCAGCCCGATGCTGCGCGACTGGCCCACCACGCCGTCGCGCAGCGGCATGGGAAAGCGCTGGCTGAAATCCATGAAGCCCTTGGTGCGTTCGCTGGCGTTGATGCAGCGGTCCCACACCTGGCGCTGGCAGGCGAAGTCGGCCGCGGCGTACAGCTCGCGGTCGTTCATGCCGCCGCTTTGGTGCAGGTTGGTCCAGTAGTTCCATTCGCGCGTGCCTTCGCTGCGCAAACCCAGCGCGATGGCCAGCAGCGCGCGGTTCAGGCCGATGTGGCGGCGCGCCCATTCCTTTTCTTGCGCCGACAGCGGCGCCGGCCCGGCGGGCGTGGTGCTCAGCTGGCCCAGCTCTTCACGCGCCAGCTTTTCGTAAAAGCCCAAGCGACCTGGGTTGGCGGCCAGCTTGTCGAAGCCCGCGCGCGCGGCGGCGCGGTCGGCGTCGCTGCGGGCCAGCGCGAGCTGGGCGCGCGCCTTCCAGTACACCCAGGCGCCTTCGTCGGCGGCGGGCTCGCTCATGGCGTCGACGCTGCGAAGCACGGTGCGCCAATCGCCCTGGCGCAGTGCGGCGCGCACCTTCCAGGCCAGCTGGTCGTCGGGCAAATCTGCATCGCGCGTGACCTTGGCGAAGTAGCTGGGCGCCAGGTCAGACAGGTTGAGCGCCGACCACTTGCCGATCACGCCCCACAGCCAGTTGCGCTCTTCGGCGGTGAGCTGCACGCTCCACTTGCTGTCCAGCTGCTGGGCGGCCATGTCGGGGTTTTGCGTGGCCAGCTTGATGAGGGCCAGCACGATCAGCTCTTGCCCCTTGCGCGTACCCACGGCGGCGCGGCTGGCCAGGTAGCGCGCCGGGTTTTGCTGCAGGCTGGCCACGTCGGCGGCGACGTCGGGCGCGTCCAGCGCGACGGCCGCGCGCGCCAGGCTGGGGCGGTTGGCTTCGGTGGCCAGGCGGGCGCGCATCCACAGGTCGGTGAAAGGCATGGCGCCGGCCTGGTGCAGCAGCCCGGCGGCCAGCAGGCAGCCGTCGTCCAGATCGCGCTGGCCGAACCAGTCGCGGCGCACCTGCTGCACGGCGTCGCGCGTGGGCGCCTTGCCGCTGGCCACGTCGGCCGCTACGGCGTAGCAGCGTACCTGCGGGTCATCGCCCATGCGAAAGCGCGGCAGCTCGGGCACGAAAGACGCCCAGTCGCGGCGCTTGCCGGTCAGCAGCAGCCAGTCGTTGCGCAGGCGGTCTTCCTGGTAGGTGCCGGGGTAGCGGGCGGTGAAGGCCTGCACGTCGGCCAGCGTGGCGTCTTCCAGCCGGGCCTTCAGCTCCCAGTAGGCGGCCCAAGGCTCCAGCGCGTGGCCCTGCGCCAGCGGCAGCAGCGCGGCCAGGCGGGCGCGGTCGTTGCGGCGGAAGGCCTCGCGCATGTCCAGAATCACGCTGTCAGGCACCGCCTGCGGCGCCACGCCCACCTGCGCCTGTGGGGTGGCGGGCATCGCCGGCTGCGCGTTGGCGGGTGCCGGCTGGGCCAGCACAGGCAGCGCCGGGGCCAATGCGCACAGCGCGCCCGCTGCAAGGGCGCGCAACGGTGTCAGAATCTTCAAAACTCGCATCGTCCCATTATGAATAAGTCGTTTGATAAGAAGGCCTTGCGCGAGCGTCTGCTGCAGGAGCGTTTGCACCTGGAAGACCGCCTCGCCCGCGCCGACGCGCTGCAGGACATCATGCGTATCTGGCTGGTTGGCCGCCCGGATACCGTGATCGGCGCGTATTGGCCGATCAAGGGCGAGTTCGACCCGCTGCCCGCCCTGCACCGCTGGAAGGAAGACGGCGAGCTGCTGGACGAGCCCCAGCGTCGCCGCATTGGACTGCCGGTGGTCAACAAGGTTCACAAGACGCTGACCTTTCACGCCTGGTACCCGGGCTGCCCGATGGAAGAAGACGCCTACGGCATTCCCAAGCCGAAGGACACCGAGATGCTGGTGCCCACCCTGCTGTTCGTGCCCTGCGTGGGCTACGGGCCGGGCGGCTACCGGCTGGGCTACGGTGGCGGTTTCTACGACCGCACGCTGGCTTCGCTACAGCCGCGCCCCTTCACCGTGGGCCTGGGTTTTACCAACGGCTTCATCGACGATTTCGAGCCGGAAGCGCACGACCTGCCGCTGGACGCCATCCTGAACGACAACGGCGTGGTCTGGCCGGTCGGGCGCGGCTGAGCCGCGCCGCGCCTGGCGGCGCCGCCCGCCGTGCCCCGGATGGCCCCCGTGGCTTGCCCGCCACGCGCGCCGGCGGCCCATGCCGCCCGGCTCGCTGGCACAACGGCACAACGGCACAACGGCACATGGTCGCCAACCTCGCCCACTTGACCCGCATCAAGCCCCACCCGCCGCAGCGGGTGCATATTCAGGCTTGAACACAAGCCAGCGCGGCAACGGTACTTGGCGCCGCGCATTTCCTCGGAGGATTCCCATGACACGCCCTGCCCGTACCCGCGCCGACGCTGCCCTCAATGGCGCCGCCAGCCGCAAGAAGGCCAACGCCCGCCCGGTTCAGGCCGGCGACATTTCGCCCTCACTGAAACCCGAAGCCCTGGCCGCCTACGTCGCCTCTGAGGCCACCGCCGCCGCGCGCGGCGCGCAGGTGGAAGCGGCCTTGCGCCTGACGCAAGACGAGACCGTGGGCACCGCCGAAGAGCGCGCACGCGGCCTGCTGGCCCTGCTGGAAGGCGCCGCCCCGGACGACCGCAAAGCCCTGCGCAAGGCGCTGCGCTCGGCCCGCCCCGCAGCCGATGAAGTCGACCCCGACGAAGCGCTGGCGCCCGACTGGCGCGACGGCGGCTACCCCTACAAGAACCTGCTGCGCCGCGCCACCTACGAGAAAGAGAAGTTCAAGCTGCAGGTGGAGCTGCTCAAGCTGCAGAACTGGGTCAAGGAGACCGGCGCGCGCGTGGTCATCATCTTTGAAGGCCGCGACGCGGCTGGCAAGGGCGGCACCATCAAGCGCTTCATGGAACACCTGAACCCCCGCGGCGCGCGCGTGGTTGCCCTGGAAAAGCCCACGCCCACCGAGCTGGGCCAGTGGTACTTCCAGCGCTACGTGCAGCACCTGCCCACGCGCGGCGAGATCGTGCTGTTCGACCGCAGCTGGTACAACCGCGCCGGCGTCGAGCGCGTCATGGGCTTTTGCACCGACAAGGAATACCAGGACTTCATGCGCCAGGCGCCCGAGTTTGAGCGCCACCTTGTCTCCAGCGGCGTGTACCTCATCAAGTTCTGGTTCAGCGTGAGCCAGGCCGAGCAGCGCCGCCGCTTCAAGGAACGCGAAGGCCACCCGCTCAAGCAGTGGAAGCTGAGCCCCGTCGACAAGGCCAGCCTGGACAAGTGGGACGACTACACCCGCGCCAAAGAGCAGATGTTCTTTGAAACCGACACCGCCGACAGCCCCTGGACGGTGATCAAGAGCGTGTGCAAAAAGCGCGCACGCCTGAACGCCATGCGCTACGTGCTGCACAAGCTGCCGTACGACAACAAAGACCTAGCGCAGATCGGCAAGCTGGACCCGCTGATCGTCGGCCGCGCCCACGTGGTGTACGAGCGTGGCGAGCGCCCGCAGGCGCTGATGTAATCTGGCCTTTTGCTAGCTTTAGAGTAGCGCGCAGCGCTGATGCAGCAAGCGCCGGGAGTCGATTGACTTAACCAAGCTGCCCGGGCGATGGTGAGCCCGGCGCTGGCACGCTGGCCGATGGCGACGGGCGCCAGCCAGCCATGCCCGCGCTGCGCGCGGCGCACTCGGCGTCCGCCGTCGAATGCCTGGCGCGAACCCGGCGCGCCCCCCTCAGACCAGCAGGCACAGTGCCCTGCAGCCCCGCGCGGCGATCGCGCAAAGAATAGATGCGTTATACGACTCCAGCGCAGGCTGGACGGGCGGTAGCAGCTCTCATTTCAATAGCATTCGACAGAACACCCACTGGCGCAGGCAGGCCGCTGCGATCGCGGCGGTGCGCTTAGGTGCCGGCCCCGCCCTGCACCGCGCCGCGATGCGGGCGCAGCTGGGCGACATGTGACCGGGTGTGACAGCACTGAGCACCGAATTTAGCGATTACTGGGCGCACCGCCATCCCACAAATGCGGTATGGCGTGGCGGGTGCCCCTCGGGTTACTTTTGGCCGCGGCAAGGGCGGCACGGGCGGCACGCGTGGCGCTGCCGCCTGTTTGCGCGGTGGTGGCGCTGCGCGGGCCCGCCAAACCCCGCCAGCCGGTCGTCGACGTGGGTGGGTTGCCAACTAAAGAGGGTCTTCAACATGAACAAGATGGTTTTGGCGGCGTCGCTGCTGCTGGCGATGGGCGGCGGCGCAAAGGCGCAGCAGACGGAGAGCTTTCCCGAGGGTGCCGAGCCCCTGACTGCCGAGGCGCTGCGCTCGGCATTGGCCGGCAAGACCTTCACCGTCCAGTCGGCCACGGGCTCGAGCTGGCTGTTGGACTACAGGGACAACGGCGACTTCTTCATCCACGCCGGGCGTTTCAACAACCACGGCACTTGGCGCACCGAGGAGAGCCGGTTGTGCCAAAACTCCATCAAGATCACGAATTGCAATGAAATGCGCTTGAAAGACGGCTTGCTTCATATGCTGCGCAGCAACGGCGAAGTGGTCGTGCTGAAGCCGCGCTGACTGGGCGGCGCCCGTCAGTGGCCCTGTCAGCCGCCGCTCAAGGATTGAAGCAGGGCGACCAGCTCCAGCTGGCGGTGGCAGCCGGTCTTGCGCATGACGTTCTTGAGGTGGGTGCGCGCCGTGTGCCAGCTGATGCCCTCGGCGGCGGCAAATTCCTTGATGGTTTTGCCGTCGGCCAGCAGCAGCGCCAGCCGAGTTTCGGTGGGCGACAGGCCGAGGATGTCGCCCGCCAGACGCGGGCTGAGGCTGGGGCCCGCGCCGCGTGAAGTCACCACGATCAGGGCCGCGGGTTGCTGCAAACCGCTGGCCCAGGCGTAGCTGAGGGGCATGGGCATGGGCAGCACGGTGACCACCAGGCGCCGGGGGCCTTCAGTCAGCGCCAGCACGCCGGCCGCAGGCAGGCTGGCGCAGGCGCCGCGCACCAGTTGCTGCAAGCGCTCCTGCGCGGGCGCGGGGCTGCATTGCAAGCGCCCGTGGCGCACGCTCAGAGCGCCAGCGGCCGCAGGCTGGGCGAACAGCCGCTCAGCCACGCCGTTGGCGTGCCGAACGCGACATTGCGCGTCCACCACCGCTATGCCGTGCGGCAGGCCCTCCAGCGCCGCCATGCCCAAAGCCGCGCTGCGCGCCAGGGTGAGCATGCGCGCGCGCAGCCTGGACGCGCGCGCGATGTCGGGCATCAGCACGTCGATGAAGCGCTTGTCGTCGTCTGAAAAAGGCTTGGCACCCTTCGGGCGCATGAAGCTGATGAAGTCGCGCGCGCTGCCTTCGTGGCGGACCACCATCCCCGCCGTGTGTTGGAGGCCCAGCCCAACCAGCCAGTCGGCGTACACCGGGTTGCGCTGCATCTCCCGCGGGCTGAAGTGCTCGTGGTCCAGCATGACCGTGCCGGGCGCCAGGCTCACCGTGGCCGACAGGCGCCGGTCGTGCGCGGCATAGTGGGTCTCGTAGTCGGCCATGTGCCGGGCTTCCAGCCCGAACTGCTCAGGGTTGCCCACGCTTGCGGGCACTTCGCCCCCACGCTCGTCCAGCGTGAACCCATGAAAAATGCCCGCCTGCAGGTGGGTGTTCATGGCGTCCAGGGCCGCGCACCACGCGTGGGGCTGCAGCACCCCGTCGTAAAACAACCCGGTGATGGATTGGGCGGTGTGGGCCGGCATGTTGGGCTAGCCTGCGCGCAGGGACTGAAGCAAGCCCACCAGCTCCAACTGGCGATGGCACGCGGTCTTGCGCATGGCGTTCTTCAGGTGGGTGCGGGCCGTGTGCCAGCTGACGCCCTCGGCAGCGGCGAATTCCTTGACCGTTTTGCCAGCCGCCAGCAACAGCGCCAGGCGCGCCTCGGCAGGTGATAGGCCCAGCATCTGCTCCACCGCGCGAGAGCTTAGCCCGCCTGGCGAAGCGGGGTCTGCCACCAAGACCAGCGCCGCTGGCGCTTGCCATGCAGCGGCCGCCGCGTGGCTGGCTTTGAGGGGCAACACCGTCAAGGTGAGCCGCCGGCGCTGCCCGGCGAGGGCTTGTACGCCAGCGCAGCCGGGGCCGTGCCAACCGCAGGCCTTCGCGACGTGAAGCTGCAGCTGGGCTTGCGCCGCACCATCCAGGCAACGCAAGCTGCCATGGCGCTGCGCCAGGGCCTCAGTGCCCGCCAGCAGGCGTTCGGCAGCCGGGTTGCAGTAGCCAATGCGCAGCTGGGCGTCTACCACCAGGACGCTCTGCGGCAGCGCGTCGAGTGCGGCCAAGCCCCATTGGGCTTGCTGCGCCAGCTCGCGCGCGGCCGTGCGCAAGCCGGTGGCACGCACCATGTCGGGCAAGAGCTGCAGCGCCAGTTGCCGATCATCCTCGGTGAAGTGGGCTTGATCCGCCTGCCGCATGAAGCCGACGTATTGCTGCACGCTGCCTTGCACGCGCACTTTCAAGCCCATGGTGTATTTCATGCCCTGTGGCGCAAGGCAATCCACGTACACCGCGCTGCGCGACATGTGACGTTCGCTGAAATGCTCGTGGTCCAGCATCACCTGGCCCTCGCCCAACCGCATGGCGACGGGAAAGCGCTCGTCGATCATGGCGAAGTGGTTTGCGTAGGTCTCAAGCGCCTTGGGATCGTTGAGGCTGGCAAGGCTTTCCGCAACCACCCCTTGCTGCACATCCACGGTGAGATGGTGGAAGTTGCCCGCACCCAGCGCTGATCCGCAAGCCGCCAGGCCGTCGTACCAGTCCTGCGGCGAAAGCACGCCGTCGTACAGCCGTCCTGCGATTCGCCTGACCTGGTCGTGCATGGTGGTGGGTGTCCTCGCCGGCCATTTTAGTAACCGATTGTTTAAAGCCATCGGGGCTTACCCGTAGGCCGCGGCCACCTCCGCCTCAAAGCAACGCGCCCAACAAAACGCGATGTACGCCGCCCGTGCTTGCAGCGCATGGGCCGGGGCAGCGCCCCTCAATCCAGGTCGTTCACCATGTCGGGGTCATCGCCCTCGCCCACGGTGTGGCGGGTGCTGACCGATTCGGCCATCAGCCAGTCGGCAAAAGCCAGCACTTCGGGACGGTGCGTGCTGCGCGGCGCCAGCACCAGCCAGTACGCCATGGGCGACACCAGCCGCGCCTGCGGGAATTCGGCGGCGGGAAACACCTCCACCAGCTCGCCGCGCGTCAGGCTTTCGGCGACCAACGGCGGGCGGGCCAGCACCACGCCCTGCCCGCTCAGCGCGGCCTGCACCATCTGGTAGGCGTAGTTGAAGCTGAGCCAGCGCTTGGGCTGGGCGCGCTCCATCCCGTTGGCGTCCAGCCAGCGGCGCCAGGTCAGCCAGGCCAGGTGCGGCGTGTAGGCGTCGCCCGCTTCGATCAGGGTGTGCTGCAGCAAATCTTCGGGCTTGCGCAGGGGCGGCCCGCTTTTGAGCAGCCACGGGCTGACCATGGGCGTGACGGATTCGCCAAACAGCCGCCGCGCGCCCGGCGCCATGCGCTCGGCCGGGGCGTAGCGCACGGCCACGTCCAGGTCGGCAACTTCCAGGTCAACCGCCGAATCCGAGGCCTCGATGCGGATGTCGATGTCGGGGTAGGCGCGCTGAAAGGCTTCCAGCTTCGGGATCAGCCACATGGAAGCAAAGGATGCGAACGTGGTGACCGACACGTGCTTGCGCCCCGAGCTTTGGCGGATGTGGCGCACGGCCGCGTCGATGCGGGGCAGCGCCTGGCCCACGGCCTGCAACAGTTGCATGCCGGCGGTGGTCAGCTCCACCGCGCGGGTGTGGCGCAGAAAAAGGGGCACGCCCACCTCGTCTTCCAGCGACTGGATCTGCCGGCTGACGGCCGACTGCGTCAGCGCCATTTCCTCGGCCGCCATGCGGAAATTGAGATGCCGGGCCACCGCCTCGAACGCGCGCAGGTAGCCTGCCTGCACGGGGCGGGAACGCAGATGGGTCTGTGAATGCAGCATGTCGATTGATGCGAAAACGGGATGAATAGCGTGGCCGGAATTCATTGGACTGTCAACGCACGCGGCGGCACCATCACCTTCCGATTGACGACCAACCTTGCTTGAGTGGGAGACTGCCATGCGCACCCAACCCGACGCCCTTTCCTCCCTGGCCCTGCGCGCCCCGGCGCCCGGCCTGCACGCCCTGGCTGCCGGCCAGGCCCGCCGCTGGTGCGCCAGCCACTCCGGCGAACTGCGCGTGGCGCGCGGCTCGCTCTGGATCACCTTCGACGGCCCGCAACCCGGCACCGAAGCCGGCCCGCAGGGCGACCTGTTCCTGCACGCCGGTGAACGCCTGACCATGCCCGCCGGCGCCAGCGTGGTGATCGAGCCGGCCAGCCGCTGCCCCAGCGCGAACGACGCCGCCTTCACCTGGCAGGCGCAGCGCCCGGTGGGCCTGGGCGAAGCGGTGCGCGGCCCCGCCAGCGACTTGTCGCACGCGCTGGGCGACGCCGCCCACGCGCTGTCGCGGCTGATGGCGGGCGTGTGGTCGGCCGGGCGCGGGCCCTGGCGCGCCTGAAGAGCACCGCCCAGCACGGGCATCGACGGGCATCGCCGTCGTCATGAATACTCTTTTTTTGATAGCTTCCAGCGCTCTACCGTCCTGCGTTAGAGGCACTTTTTATTCTTGAACCCTTCCTGCTGATGCCTCGGGTGGCGTACCGCGCCGCAGCGGGCACCACCATCTGCTCCGCCCGCTGAGTCGCTTCACCGAAGCGACCTGCGGAGCGCCCGAAAGCCCCCTGGATTTGGAGTAGGCTTGCGAGACGGTCTGCATGCTGCGCGCGCCCACGTCTGGGGGCTGCGCGCCACAACCGCCATCGAATCAGCCAGGAGACACCACGATGACCAAGCCCCTCTCGCCCGCTGAGAAGGCCCTGCGCGAAGCCGCGCTGGAATACCACCGCTCACCCACCCGCGGCAAGATCGCCGTCAACGCCACCAAGCCGCTGTCCAACCAGCTGGATCTGTCGCTGGCGTATTCGCCCGGCGTGGCCTACCCGTGCCTGGACATTCAGGCCGACCCGTCCAAGGCGGCCGAATACACCAGCCGCGGCAACCTGGTGGGCGTGGTGACCAACGGCACCGCCGTGCTGGGGCTGGGCGACATCGGCCCGCTGGCCGGCAAGCCGGTGATGGAGGGCAAGGGGTGCCTCTTCAAGAAGTTCGCCGGCATCGACGTGTTCGACATCGAGCTGGCCGAGCGCGACCCCGACAAGCTGGTGGACATCATCGCGGCGCTCGAGCCCACGCTCGGCGGCATCAACCTGGAAGACATCAAGGCGCCCGAGTGCTTCTATATCGAGAAGAAGCTGCGCGAGCGCATGAACATCCCCGTGTTTCACGACGACCAGCACGGCACGGCCATCATCTCCAGCGCCGCGCTGCTGAACGCGCTGGAGCTGGTGGGCAAGCAGATCGGCGCCGTGAAGGTGGCCGTCAGTGGCGCGGGCGCAGCCGCCATCGCCTGCCTGGACGTGATGGTGGCGCTGGGCGTCAAGCCCGCCAACGTGTTTGCCTGCGATTCCAAGGGCCTGATCTACAACGGCCGCGCAGGCGGCTTTGACGAGAGCAAGGCACGCTTTGCCCAGCCCGATACGGGCCTGCGCACGCTGGCCGACGTGGTCAAGGGCGCGGACGTGTTCCTGGGCTGCTCGGCCGCGGGCGTGCTGACGGGCGACATGGTCAAGACCATGGCCGACAAGCCCGTCATCCTGGCGCTGGCCAACCCCGAACCTGAGATCCGCCCCGAAGAAGCGCTGGCCGCGCGGCCCGACTGCATCATCGCCACGGGCCGCAGCGACTACCCTAACCAGGTCAACAACGTCCTGTGCTTCCCCTACATCTTCCGGGGCGCGCTGGACTGCGGCGCCACCAAGATCACCGAAGAGATGAAGCTGGCCTGCGTGCGCGAGATCGCCGCGCTGGCCAAGGCCGAAACCAGCGCCGAAGTGGCCGCCGCCTACGCCGGCAAAGACCTGCAGTTTGGCGCCGAATACATCATCCCCACGCCGTTCGACCCGCGCCTGATCATGCGCATTGCCCCCGCCGTGGCCAAGGCAGCGGCCGAATCGGGCGTGGCCACGCGCCCCATTGAGGACATGGACGCCTACCGCATCAGCCTGGAGCGGTTTGTCTACCAAACCGGCATGGTGATGCGCCCGGTGTACGCCAAGGCCCACTCCGTGGCGCCGCAGAACAAGCGCGTGGCCTACGCCGAGGGCGAGGACGAGCGCGTGCTGCGCGCCGCGCAGATCGCCATCGACGACCGCCTGGCCACGCCTATCCTGATCGGCCGGCCCGCCGTGATCGAAACGCGCATCGCCAAGGCCGGCCTGCGCATGCGCCTGGGCAAAGACGTGGAATGCGTGAACCCCGAGGACGACCCGCGCTTTCGCACCTATTGGGAGACCTACCACCGCCTGATGGCGCGCAACGGCGTGTCGGTGGAGGCGGCCAAGGCCACGGTGCGCCGCTCCAGCACCGTCATCGCGGCGCTGATGGTGCACCTGGGCGACGCCGAGGCCATGCTGTGCGGGTTGGTGGGCCGCTTCGACGCGCACCTGGACAACATCCGCGACATCATCGGCGTGGAACCCGGCGCGCCGGGCCTGGCCACGCTGAACGCGCTGATGCTGCCCGAACGCACCCTGTTCATCACCGACACCTACGTCAACGACGACCCGGACGCCGAGCTGCTGGCCGCCATCGCCCAGATGGCCGCCATCGAGGTGCGTAACTTTGGCATGCCGCCCAAGGTGGCCTTCGTGTCGCATTCCAACTTTGGCTCGTCCAAGCGCCCGGCGGCGCTGAAGATGCGGCGCGCGCGCGAGCTGTTCCGCGAGATGGCGCCCGACATCGAATCCGACGGCGAAATGCACGCCGACAACGCGCTGTCGGTGGCGCTGCGCAACCAAGCCGTATCAGACAGCACGCTCACCGGCGAGGCCAACCTGCTGGTCTGCCCCAATCTGGATTCGGCCAACATCCTGTTCAACGTGCTGAAAATCACCGTGGGCAACGGCGTGACCATCGGCCCCATGTTGCTAGGCACGGCCGCGCCCGCGCACGTGCTGACGCCTTCCGCCACCGTGCGCCGGCTGGTCAACATGACGGCGCTGGCGGTGGCCGAGGCTGCGGCGCGGCGCGACACCCGCGCCTGATACGAATCCGCCCTCAAAAATATAAGAACCGTTCTGGCTGAGCCTGGCCTGTCCTGAGCTTGCCGAAGGGTCGAAGCCCTGCGCGGTGCATGCACTTCGACAAGCTCAGTGCGAACGGTTTCTGACGGATTGAACGCAATTTGGTATGAAGCCCGCGCCAGGCTGGCATGAAAAAACCCCACGGGCTTGGCGCCCGTGGGGTTTTGCTTTGCGGGCCGTTCTGTCCAGGGGCCCGGCGCGCTTACTGCCGCACGGCCTCCACGGTGGCGATCAGCTTCACTTCCTTGCCAGCGACCATGCCCATGCCGTAGTCCAGGCCCCACTGCGTGCGATCGATGGTGGCGCTGAAATCGCCGCCGCACACTTCGCGCTTGAGCATCGGGCTTTGGTAGCAGGCGAACTGGCTGGCCTTGAGCGTCACCGGGTGCGTCTTGCCCTTGATGGTCAGCTGGCCGTCCACGGACGACACCTTATCGCCCTTGAAGTGGAACTTGGTGCTGACGAACTTGATGGTGGGGTGCCTCTCAACGTCGAAGATGTCGGCGCCCTTCAGGTGCGCGTCGAAAGGCGGCACGCCGCTGTTCAGCGAGCTGGCGTCGATGGTCAGCTCGACGTGGCCGGTCTTGGCCGCGGGGTCGAACTGGATCTTGCCCTCCTCCTTGTCGAAGCGCACGCGGTTCACGGCAGCGCCGAAGTGGCTGATCTCGAAGTACGCGTGGGTGTGCGTCGGCTCGGTCACGTAGTCGGCGGCCATGGCGGGTACGGCGACGGCGACGGCAGTCAGGCCCGCGGCGGCGATCAGGGTGTGGAGTCGCATGGGAAGAATTCCTTTCAGGGTTGGGTTGCTACTAAAACACTAGCTGCCAGCGCTGGTGGGTGCTGCGCTACACGGAGATTTGATACTTAACAAGTCCAGGCAGGCGCGCTTACAGCTTGCCCACGCCGGTCATCACCAGCTTGAACTTGACCTGCACGTCGTCGGCCACCATCGAGGTGTCGGCCCATTCGTTCTCACCGATCTTGTAGGCCAGGCGCTTCAGGCTGAACTGCCCGGCCGCCGTGGTCTTCGCGCCGCTTTGCGTCAGCTGCACCGGCACCACCACGTCGTGCGCGGCGCCCTTGATCGACAGCTGGCCGGCCACCTCGTACTTGCCGCCGCCCAGGCTTTTGACGGTTTTGGCGTCGAAGGTGGCCTGGGGAAACTTGGCCACGTTGAACCAGGTGGGCTTGGGCAGCTCGGCATCGGTTTCCTTCACGCCCAGCGTGGCGCTGCCGGTGTCGATGGCCAGGTGAATGCGCGCGGCCTCGGGCTTGGCCGGGTCAAAGGTGATCTGGCCGTCGAACTTGCGGAAATGCCCTTCCACGGGCACGGCCATCTGGCGGCTGACGAAGCCCACGCTGCTCTCGGCAGGCACCAGTTTTTGCTGCGCGAAAGCCGGCGCGGCGGCCAGCAAGGCCAGCGCGGTGACCGGCAGCAAGCGGGAAATGGATGAAGACGACATGCGATTCCTTTGCAACAAGAAAAACCAGATGGAGGCCGAGGGCGCCTTGGCTCAGGACGTGGGCGGGGCGCCAAGGCGCGGCCCCTGGTTCAGCCGCCAGGCCACATGCGCGACATCAAGCCGTCGCGGTCGATCCACTGGTGCTTGACCACCGCCGCCACGTGCACCACCACCAGCGCGGCCAACGTGAAAGCGGCCCAGCCGTGCCAGGGCTTGATGGTGTCGGCCAGGGCCTTGTCCACCGGCAACAGATCGGGCAGCGGCATCACGCCGAACCAGACGATGGGAAACCCCGCGGCCGAGCTGTAGGCCCAACCCAGCAGCGGCACCGCCAGGAACAGCACATACATCAAGGCCTGCACCGCGTGGTGCGCCCAGCGCTGCCAGCCCGGCATGGCGGCTTCGGCCCGGGGTGAAAGCGGGGGCGGCCGATGCGTCCAGCGCCACAGCAAGCGCAGCACCGAAAGCAGCAGGATGGTGATGCCGGCCCATTTGTGCCAGTTGATCAGCTTGAGCTTCTGCGGTGAAAACGGCAGGCCGTTCATGTACAGGCCCACGCCGAACACGGCGACCAGCGCCAGCGCCAGCAGCCAGTGCAATCCGATGGCGACCGAATTGAAACGGCCGTGCGGGGTTGGGGAACGGGTGACGGATGGTGTTGAACTCATTCTTGTATTTGCCCCCGACGGGGGAAGCTTCCAACCGCTGTCTAGGCTCGGCCCGGCGCAAAAAGTTCAATTCATTTGAAGATTCGGGCGCAACGCCGCGTCAACGAAGGGCCTTCGGGGCCAGCCCGCCCATCGACGCTGCGCGCCGTCTCCAGCGGCGCTACCTGGCCAGCCGCAAGGGTTCACGTTCCTGCGTTACCCTAGGCCAGACGTTGGGGGGACGGCGCCCTGCCGATCCGCTTTTTCGGCAGCACTGGGTTTTTCGACTGCAACCACAGACACGCACGCACATGAGCACTCGCCATCTTGATTCGCTGTTTCAGCCCAAGTCCGTCGCCGTGATCGGCGCGTCCGGCCGGGCCTACTCGGTCGGCGGCACGCTGTGGCGCAACGTGCGCAGCGGCGGCTTTGGCGGAGCGATCTACCCGGTGAACCCGAAGTACAAAGAGCTGGACGGCCGCCGCTGCTACGCCCGCGTGGACCAGCTGCCCGAAGCGCCCGAGCTGGCCGTGATCTGCACACCGCCGGCCACCGTGGTCGAGCTGATGCGCCAGCTGGCCCAGCGCGGCACCCAGGCGGTGGTGGTCATCACCGCGGGCCTGTCGGCCGAGCAAAAGCAGGCCATGCTGGACATCGCCCGCCCGCGCCTGATGCGCATCCTGGGCCCCAACTGCGTGGGCCTGCTGGCGCCGCACGCCGGGCTGAACGCAAGCTTTGCGCACATCCCGGCGCGGCCCGGGCAGTTGGCCTTCATCTCGCAATCGGGCGCGCTGGTCACCGCCATGCTGGACTGGGCCGAGGCGCGCGACATCGGTTTTTCGCACTTCGTTTCACTGGGTGAACACGCCGACGTGGACTTCGGCGACATGCTGGACTACCTGGCCAACGACCCGCAAACGCGCGCCATCCTGCTGTACATCGAATCGATCGACGACGCGCGCAAGTTCATGTCGGCCGCCCGCTCGGCCGCGCGCAACAAGCCGGTGATCGCCGTGAAGGCCGGGCGCAGCGAACAAGGCAGCCGCGCCGCGGCCTCGCACACGGGGGCACTGGCCGGCTCGGACGAGGTTTACGACGCCGCCATCGCCCGCGCGGGCATGCTGCGCGTGGACAGCCTGGAGCAGCTGTTCCTGGCGGCCGAGATCCTGACGCGCTTTCGCGCCCCCATCGGCGACCGCGTGACCATCCTGACCAATGGCGGCGGCGCCGGCGTGATGGCCGCCGACGCCTGCGCCGCCCAAGGCGTGCCGCTGGCCACGCTGGGCGAGCTGGTGGTGCGCGAGCTGGACACCGTGCTGCCCGCCAACTGGTCGCACGACAACCCGGTGGACATCATTGGCGACGCGCCCGCGCAGCGCTATGTGGATGCGCTGCAGGTGCTGGCGCGCCACCCGCAGCCCACGGGCACGCTGCTGTTCATTCAGGCGCCCACGGCGATCGTGCCATCGGCCGACATCGCCCGCGCGATGGTGCCTGTCGTGCTGCCGCCTGGGCGCCCGCCCCTGCCGCTGGTCGCCAGCTGGATTGGCGGGCCCGCCGTGGCCGAGGCGCGCCAGATCTTTGTGAACGCGGGCATCGCCTGCTACGACATGCCCGAACAGGCCGTCGCCGCCATCGGCATGCTGCAGCGCTACGCCCAGAACCAGGCGCAACTGACGCAAGCGCCGCCCGCCGGTGCGGGCACGGAGGCTGCCCCCGACGTAGCCCGCGTGCGCGCCATCGTCGAGCAAGTGCTGGCCAGCGGGCGCGACATGCTGACCGAGCCCGAGGCCAAGGCCGTGTGCGAGGCCTATCGCATCCCCGTGGTGGCCACCCGCACCGTGCCGGCCGACGCCGAAGCCGCCGCGCATGAGGCCGCGCGCATCGGCTTTCCGGTGGTGCTCAAGATCCTTTCGGAAGACATCAGCCACAAGTCCGACGTGGGGGGCGTGGCGCTCAACCTGCAAGACGCTGCCGATGTGCGGCACGCCGCCACCAGCATGCTCGACCGCGTGCGCAAGGTGCACCCCAAGGCGCGTCTGGAGGGCTTTACCGTGCAGCAGATGGTCAAGCTGGCCAAGGCGCAAGAGCTGATCATCGGCGCCAGCATCGACCGCGTTTTCGGCCCCATCATCCTGTTCGGCCAGGGCGGCGTGGCGGTCGAGGTGACGAAGGACAGCGCCACGGCGCTGCCGCCGCTGAACACCCCGCTGGCGCGCGCCCTGATCGGCCGCACGCGCGTGGCGCGCCTGCTCAAGGGCTACCGCGACGTGCCACCCGCCGACGAAGACGCGGTGGTGCGAACGCTGGAAGCTGTATCGCAACTGCTGGCGGACATTCCCGAGCTGGCCGAGCTGGACATCAACCCGCTGCTGGTCAACCACGAGGGCGCCATTGCGCTGGACGCGCGCGTGCGCGTCAGCGCCGCGTGCCCTGCGGGGGCGCGGCATTTCGCCATTCAGCCGTACCCGTCGGGCCTGAGCGAAACCCTGGAATGGGACGGCCGGCGCATCACCATCCGCCCGGTGCGCCCAGAAGACGAGCCCGCGCACCGCGCCTTTATCGACGCGCTGGCCCCCGACGACATGCGCATGCGCTTCTTCCACAGCCGCCCACGGCTGGAGCGCACCGAGCTGGCCCGCCTCGTGCAGATCGACTACACGCGCGAAATGGCCTTCATCGCCACCGCCGACGACGCCAGCGGCACCCCGCAAACCCTGGGCGTGGCGCGTGCCATTGCCGACCCGGACAATGTGCAGGCCGAGTTCGGCATCATCCTGCGCGCCGACCTGAAGGGCCGGGGCCTGGGGCGCTTGCTGCTGCAGCGGCTGATCACCTACCAGCGCGCTGCCGGCACGCAGCGCCTGGTCGCCACCATCCTGGCGGAAAACGAAGGCATGCGCGCGCTGGGCCGGCGCCTGGGCTTCACCGAACAACCCACCCCCGGCGACGCCTGCACGGTGCAGCTGAGCCTGGCGCTGCAAAGCGGCAACGCGGCCAGGGCCTGAGGCCGCCTGTTCGGCCATCCAACGGCGGCCCGCGCGAGCGTCTTGAACCTGCAGAGCTTGGCGGGCAGGCCAATCCGAGCGGGGCCGCGCGGCGCGCAAGAGGCGCGCCAGCGACCTTCGAAACCGCTTGCGCCTCCACCGAGGCCGCAGAGGCGGCTTCACGCCTTCCAACCGCCCTGATGCGATGCGCTGGCCTGCGCGATCAACGCGGGACCCAGGCAATCAATGGCGCGCGGCGAGGCGTCGAAGACGTCGCGGCAAGACAGCTCGGCATCGCGCTGATCCAGCCGCTCGCCGCGAAACACGCGCAGCCGCACCGCGTCGATGCCGTACACCACGCGGCCGATGTTCGACCAATAGATGGCGCCCGCGCACATCACGCAGGGTTCGCCAGACGAGTACAGCGTGGCGGTGGCCAGCGCGTCGCGGCTATGGCTCGGGCTGGCCATTCGGATGGCCGAGGTCTCGGCGTGCGCAGTGCAATCACCGGTTTCGGCCGTGGCGTTCCACGCTTGCGCCAACACCTGGCCGTCTGCGGCCACGATCACCGCACCGAACGGCCGGTTGCCACGCTCGCGGGCCTTGTCCGCCATGGCAATGGCATGAAGCAGGTACTGTCCATCGCGCTCACTCAGCGCGACTTCCTGCGGAAGGCCCATGGGGACTTCACCTTGGGCGCTCATGCGGCAGCCTTGCGGTCGGCGGCTGCGGGCAAGAACGCGGGGTTGAAGACGCGATCCGGCGTGGGCTTGCGCGCCAGGCCAAAGACGGTCGCCACTTCGTTGATCTGATTGGTCAGCACAGCCGGTTGCACGGCACCTAGACCGATGGCCTGAGTTTCTGCGGTCTGCAGATATTGGCGCGTGATCGCCCAGCGCTCTCGCTCGACATCGGTGTTCAGAATCGGCTCGCGCGCCTTCACGGCGGCCAGCGCGGCCTCGGGATTGGCCAGTGTCTCGCGCAGCGCCCGGTTGCTGGCACGCAGAAAGGCTTTGGCGACATCGGGCTTGTCCCGCAGCAGCTTGCCTGCAACGATGGCGTTGCCGTACAGGTTGAGGCCGGTCTTGGCATATTCGAGCACCGACAGATCCTTGGGCGGCATGCGCGCAAACAACGACACCGCCGAGTCGTGGAAGTAGGTGGCGGCATCCACGTCGCCGCGAACCATCACGTTATCGCGCGCACTGAAATCGGTGGTCACCCACTCGAACAGATCCGGCTGAATCTTGAGCGCCCTGGCGACCATGGGCCAACTGCGGCGCGTGGACTCCACGGCCGCCGCCGCCACCTTCTTGCCCTTGAGCGAACGGAAGTCGGTGGTAATGCCGCGATCCTTGCGCCCAATGATGACGAAGGGCGCGCGGTTGTAGTACTGGTAGATGGCCTGCACAGGCGTTTCAGGGTTCTGCGCGTGAAACTCCACCAGGGAACTGATGTCGCCCAGACCCAGGTCGTACACGCCGCTGGCCACGCGCATGATCGAAGCGACCGAGCCGGAGCCCACGTCGATATCGACCTGTAGCCCCTCATCTTTGTAGTAGCCCTTGGCCTGCGCGAGGAAAAAGGGCGAAGTCTGGCTGGTGATACGAAAGTCCAGGGTGAACTTCAGGGGTGTCAGGGGCTGGGCATGCACGGCGGGGGCCATGATGCTGGTGCCCATCAGCGTGGCGCAGGTGGAGGCAAGGGAGGTGCTGAGAAAGTGGCGTCGTTGCATGGCAAGGGCTCGGGTTCAGTCAACAGGCCCGACGCGCAGACGATGGCCGCCGGCGAATCGGTGCGAACTGAGCAATTTCCGGGCGCCTGCCACCGTCGGCCGCAGGCGCTGAACGCTTCTACTCAATACGCACGGTACGCAAGTCGCGTGCCGAAAGATCTGCACGCCCGCTCGGCGTTGCCATGCCCTGGCGGGCCCCTGAACTGACCTGGCATGCCGGTGCTACCGGCCTTGTTGTGGTGCAGCGCCCACCCACGTCGGTGCACCTGCGCCCTCGCTTGGGGCTACGGCCGTACGCAGGCCACGCGTCAAAGCGCCACATGCACGGCCAAGCCTGGTCTGCAAATTGCTTGAGACGAGAGCTGAGAGTAGAAGCGTTCAGCCCCAGCCAGGCGCCCAGCGTGCCCGGCTTGGCGGGTCATTGCTCTTGAAGTGGGCCGAAGTGCGTACCGCGACTTTCCGGAAGGAAAGCCGGCAGACCATCACTGCGGCCCTGGTTCCTTCAAGCGGCTCATGTCACGCGCGCCATCCGTCTGCCATGGGCCATGGTTCACCCGCACCACGTAAGGTCATCACCATGCCAAGCTCCTCACCCTCTGTTTACGAACCCTCCGCAGCCCCCGACGTTCTGGGTGAGCTGGAAAAAGAATCGCGCATGGGCGGCGCGATGGACGGCGAAACCTCCGCTCGCGAAGTGCGCCGCATCGACATTTCGGACTTCGCTCGCCGCAAGGAGGAAATCGCTGAGCAGCTCTGGAGCGCCTCGGTCGATATCGGCTTCTTTCAGGTGACGCACCACGGCATTCCCGTGGAGGACATCCGCGCCGCCTTTCAGCGTGCCGAGGCGTTCTTTGATCTACCCGCCGAAACCAAGGCCCAGTGGCCCCTGGCGCGCAACGCTGGGTGGGAACACAAGGCGCAGATCCGCCCATCTACCCGCACCCCCGACCAGAAAGAGTCTTATCAGATCACCCGCCCGCGCATGGCCGGACTGTGGCCCAGCGAGGCGGAACTGCCCGGCTTCCAGGCGGCCACGCTGGCGTTTGAGCGCCAGTGCTGGGAAGTGGGGATGCGCCTGCTCTCGTGCTTTGCTTTCAAGCTGGGCTTCGACCCCGAATTCTTCACCCGGGCCCACGACCCGCAGTTGCCCAGCTACCAGAGCACCTTGCGCATGCTGCACTACTTTGCCGTCGACCCTGCACTTAAGGACGAGCTGGGCTTATGGCGGGCAGGCGCGCACACCGACTTCGATTGCCTCACGCTGCTCTTCCAGCGCCCCGGCCAGGGTGGGCTGCAGGTGCTGCCGGGCAAGGAAGCTGAGGGCCGCCAATGGACCAGCGTGGAGCCGGCCGAAGGGGTGATCACCTGCAACATCGGCGACATGCTCACCCGCTGGAGCGACGACCAACTGCCCAGCAACTTCCATCGCGTGCGCAACCCGTTGCCGCATGAATACCAGGGCGCCCGCTACAGCCTGGCTTTCTTCTGCCAGGCCAATGAAGACGCTGTCATCGAAGGGCCCGGGAAGAAGTACCCACCGATCACCGGGGCAGAGTACCTGCGCCAGCGCATCAGCGCCAACTTCTCCAATCGCTATTGAAGAAAATGGGCTCCAGCGCAGGTGAGTGCAGCGCTAGCAGCTATATTTTGCATAGCGAATTGCTTCCGCTGCAGCCGTGCACTTCAGGGCGAAACGCGCGGCCCCGGCCCACAAGCCCGCGCCTGGCCCGCGCGGAAGCAGCTAGTCCAGCTCTGCACCGGCCCAATGTGACCCCGTTCGCGCAACGGCGCGACGAGCGAGCGCGGCAACCGCCTACACGCCAGCGCTCGCCACACCGCAAGAATGCAGCAATGCCCTAGAGCGCAAGTGGACTTCCTGCAAGGCAGGCGCCGCCGGCCAGACTGTTAAGTCTTTGATATTCAATGGTTTTCAGCCTGATTCTGCAAACCGACCGGCACAGCAGCTTTGTCAGCCAATACTCCCTCTGGGCACGGAACTTTCGCTTTGGCACTCAATCGAAGAGAGTGCTAAGATTACCTGAGCAATATGAAAGGACATTCCAAGATGACCCGTATGGATACCGCCTCCAGCTCTGGCGCTGTAGCGCTGGCCAATCCGTGGGCCGTCGTTCCGCCGCTGGGCAACCTGGATGCGTACATCACCGCCGTCAATCGGCTGCCCATGCTTACCCAAGAGGAAGAGCAGCGCTTTGCCCGCGAGCTGCGCGATGACGACAACCTGGAAGCCGCCGGCAAACTGGTGTTGTCGCACCTGCGCCTGGTGGTTTCCACCTCGCGCCAGTACCTGGGCTATGGCCTGCCGCACGCCGACCTGATTCAGGAAGGCAACGTCGGCCTGATGAAGGCCGTCAAGCGCTTCAACCCTGACCAAGGCGTGCGCCTGGTCAGCTACGCCCTGCACTGGATCAAGGCCGAGATTCACGAATACATCCTGAAGAACTGGCGCCTGGTGAAGGTGGCGACCACCAAGGCCCAGCGCAAGCTGTTCTTCAACCTGCGGTCCATGAAGCAAGGTTTCAAGGCCGAGGACGCCGAAGCCGACATCACCCACCGCGATGTGCTGACGGATGCGCAGATCGACGTGGTGGCGACGCAGTTGAACGTCAAGCCCGAGGAAGTGCGCGAGATGGAAACGCGCCTGTCTGGCGGCGACGTGCTGCTGGACCCGACGCCCGCAGACAGCGATGGCGAACAGGCTTTTGGCCCCATCGCTTACCTGTCGGACGCGCACCATGAGCCCACGGCGATGATCGAATCGGCCCAGCGCGACGCGCTGGCCACCGAAGGCATTGCCACGGCGCTGAAAAGCCTGGATGAGCGCAGCCGCCGCATCGTGACCGAGCGCTGGCTGAATGTGAACGACGACGGCTCGGGCGGCATGACGCTGCATGAACTGGCGGCCGAATACGGCGTGAGCGCCGAGCGCATCCGCCAGATCGAGGTGGCGGCCATGAAGAAGATGAAAGCTGCGCTGGCAGAGTACGCCTGAGCCAGCCCCGCGCCACCCCTCAAGAACCGCAGCTCAGGCTGCGGTTTTTTTTATGGCGGCAACGCGCTCAGCCCCGGCTTGCGGCGCGGTATTGCCCCGGCGTGACCCCGCGCGCGGCGCGAAAGCGGCGAACCAGGTGGCTGGCGCTGGCGTGTCCACTGGCCACCGCCACCGCCTCCAGCCCTGCTTGGTGATGGGGCCCGCGCAGCAGATCGGCCGCGCGTTCCAGGCGCTGCGCGGCCAGCCACGCATGCGGCGCGCAGCCGAACGAGATACGAAACGCGTGCGCGAAGTGGTGTTCTGACAGGGCGCAGAACGCCGCCATCTCGCCCACGGTGACCGGCTCGGCCAGTCGCGCCTGCAACCAGTCGGCCAACCGGCGGCGCAGCGACGGCGCCAGGCCGCCGCGCATCAGCACGCCCCGCACCCGCCGGCTGTGCGCCATCAGCAGCTGCGCCAACGCGGCGTGGCCGAACTCGTTGGCGCGCAGGCGCGAGGTGGGCGTCGCCCAGTCCAGCGCCGCCATGGCCGCCAGCAGGCGGGCCAGCGCCGGGTCATCGGCAAAGTTCAGCTCGGGCAGCGCCACCTCGCGCGGCTCACACTCCAGCAGGCGCAGCGCCAGCGGGCCCAGGCGCTCAGGGGCGAAGTACAGGTGCAGGAACTGTTGCTGCTCGCCCACCACCCAATCGACGACGTGGCCGGCGGGCATCAGGCACAGCTTGCCCGGCGCGCCGCGCTGCTGGGGCGCATCCTCCCGGAAAGTGCCCTGGCCGCCCTGCAGATAAAGCGACAGGGTGTGGTGCGTGGGCTGGTAGCGCATGGCGTCGCGCTGGTTGGACCACAGTGCTACCGACAGCCCGTCGCCCAGGGCCGCGCGGCGATGCAGGCGCGCGTTGGAGCGGGCCAGCACCTCGTCGATGCGGCACGCTGGGCTGGGCGCGTGCGCAGGTGTGGGCAGGTTCGACGGCGTGGAACTGGCGAATGTACCCCCGCACGCCGCCGCGCCGCCGGGGCAGCGCAACAAACCGCAGAAACGTGCAACTGGCCGCGCACCGGCGCGCCGACACTGCCGCACCATGACCGCTTTTCTCTACATCACCACGGTGCTCGTCTGGGGCAGCACCTGGATCGCGCTCAAGCTGCAGTTGGGCGCGGTGCCCATCGTCTGGTCGATCGTCTGGCGTTTTGCGCTGGCGGCGCTGGTGCTTTTCGCGTGGCTGATCGCCCGGCGCCAGTTGCGCGTGCCGGTGCGCGCCGCCTGGGCGCTGGTGGGCGCGCAGGGCATCTGCCTGTTCTGCGTGAACTTCATTTGCTTCATGAACGCCAGCCGCTACGTCCCCAGCGGGCTGGTGGCGGTGGTGTTTTCCACGTCCACGCTGTGGAACGCGCTGGGCGCGCGGCTGGTTTTCCGGCGCGCGCTGACGGCGCCGGTGTTGGGCGGCGGCGCCGTGGGGCTGCTGGGCCTGACGGCCATGTTCTGGCCGGAGATCGCCGGCCACGGCGCCAGCCCGCAGACGGCGGTGGGCCTGGCCTGGGCGCTGGGCGGCACGCTGTGCTTTTCGTGCGGCAACCTGCTGTCGGCCCGCCTGCAGTCGCTGGGCGAGAAGCCCGCGTTGACCAACGCCTGGGGCATGGCCTGGGGCGCGGTGGTGCTGGCCGTGGGCAGCCTGTTGGCCGGGGTTTCGCCGGCTTTCGATTTTTCACCCACCTACGTTGGGGCGTGGCTGTATCTGGCCACCGCGGGGTCGGTGGTGGGCTTCACCGCCTACCTCATGCTGGTGGGGCGCCTGGGGCCGGAGCGGGCGGCCTACTGCACGGTGCTGTTTCCGCTGGTGGCGCTGTCGATCTCTTCAGTGGTGGAGGGCTATCGCTTCACGCCGCCCGCGATCGCCGGCCTGCTGCTGGTGATGGCGGGCAATGTGCTGATCTTCCGCAAGCCACGGGTGCCCAGCGCGGCCGGGAACGGGGCACGCTGAGGGCGCGGGGGCGCGCTGAGGGCGCAGGGGCGCGCTGAGGGCGCAGGGCGTCAAGCGCGTCACAATCGCGGACGGCGCCGCTCCGGTCGGAACGGCTTGCCTCTTTTTGCAGCAACGCGCCCCGGCGCACCCGATTTCGCCATGCCCTGCTTCACCTCATCGCGCCGCCAGGCGCTGCTTTCCGCCTTGTCCGCCGGCCTGCTCGGCCTGGCTGCCGCGCCGCTGGCGCAGGCCGCCGACGCGTGGCCCAGCAAACCGCTGCGCATCGTGGTGGGCTTTCCGGCCGGGTCTTCGCCCGACCTGACGGCGCGCGCGCTGGCCGAGCCGCTGGAAAAAGCACTGGGCCAGCCCGTCATCGTCGACAACCGCGCCGGCGCGGGTGGCAACATCGGCGCCGACGCCGTGGCCAAGGCCACAGACGGCCACACCATCGGGTTGATGATCAACGGCAACCTGACCATCGCCAAGATGATCAACCCCGCCGTGCGCTACGACCCGCTGAAGGATTTCGCCCCCGTCAGCCTGGTCGGCGTGGCGCCGCTGGTGCTGGTGGCGCCGGCCGGCGCCGCGGGTGACGACGCCCCATCCTTCTTCAACGCCGCGCGCGCCGCCGGCAAGCGCTGGAGCTACGGCTCGCCCGGCGTCGGCACCGTGGGCCACATCGGCATGGAACTGCTCAAAAGCCGCTCCGGCATCGCGCCCGTGCACGTGCCCTACCCCGGCTACCCGCAGGTCTTCAACGCCATCGTGGCGGGCGACCTGCAGTTGTCGATGCTGCCGCCGGCGCTGGCCAACGCGCAAATCAAGGCCGGCAAGCTGCGCGGCATCGGCGTCACCTCCAGCGGCCGCAGCACGCTGGTGCCTGAACTGCCGAGCTTGGCCGACGCGGGCGTGAAGGGCTACAACCTCGAAATCTGGAACGCCGTCGCCGCGCCCGCCACCATGCCGAAAGCGCACGTCGAAAAGCTCGCCGCCGCCGTCAGCGCCATCGTGCGCACGCCGGAGATGCGCCAGCGGTTGTTCCAGCAGGGTTGGCAGCCCGTGGGCTCATCGCCCGAGGCGCTGGCGAATCGGATTCAGGGGGATGCGCAGGTGCTGGGCGGGATTATTCGGGCGCAGAGGATTTCGGCGGAGTGATGGGCGAGCGCGGGCAGCGCCCCACGATCCACTCTTGATTTGATAGCTGCTTGCGCTTGACTGGCAAGCGCGCGGGCCTTTTTCGCGCCTCGCTTCATCGTAAAAAGCGGCGCGCGTTGTGGGCGCCCCTTCTTGGAGTTTCATTGCCTAAAAAGCCAGAAGAAAATACTTGCTCAATAAAAAACTCAGGATCCGTAGGACTTCTTTATTCAGCACCTGAGCTAGACCGCATCTAAGTGTCTTTTGACTCTGCACGAAAGCCAAAGTATGTCAGAACCAAACCTAGAGCAATCAAAAATAGTTCAACATACAGAAAGATCGCTTGTGGAGCGGAGTTGAAGGCTTTGGAATAAGAAGTGGCTGTGAAGAGCCTCAGTACTCCCAAGAGCAACATGAACCAACCAACCAGCGTGTTCAAAGTGCGCCAGTCACGCGTCCAAATATTGTGAGAAAGAACAATTGCAAGACCACCTACAAACATCATCATTCCGGATACGTAAACGCCTGTGACGGTTTGACCTTCATAGAGTCCAGGTTGGATGAAAGGCAGTTCGGCTGCAACTATTACTGCAATGGATGGACCAAGCAATCGTGCAAGCTTTTTTGAGATATCCATGAGAATTGGTATCCGGTCTAAATTTAATTTATCCCTCATTTGTGGCGTTAATGGTTAACCCCACACGTTCGGACCACATGATCCCACAGCCTGCAAGTCGCCACTGACCTTAGCAACCCAATTTGAACTGGTTAAATAACCGTTCTAACCGAGTCATCAACCCGTTTTCAGCAGCAACCGAATATCCTCCGCCAGCGCCTCCGGCCCCATCCCATACCGCGCATACAACCGCAGCCGCCCCTGCGGGTCGTAGACGTAGCTGGCGGCGGTGTGGTCCATACTGTAGCTGGTGGGGGTTTTGCCGTCGACTTTCTTGTAGTAGATCTTGAAGTCTTTCGCCAGCGCGGCCAGGGCCTCGGGCGAGGCGGCGTACAGACCCAGAAAGCTGGGGTCGAAGTTCTGCATGTATTCCTTGAGCACGGCAGGGGTGTCGCGCTCAGGGTCGATGCTGACGAACAGGCCCTGCACCTTGTCGCCATCGGCGCCCAGCAGCTTCTTGACCTGCGCCAGCTCGGTCATGGTGGTGGGGCACACGTCGGGGCACTGGGTGAAGCCGAAGAACAGCACGACCGCCTTGCCCTTGAAGTCGGCCAGCGTGCGCGGCTTGCCGTCAAAGTCGGTCAGCTTGAAATCCTTGGCGTACTCGGCCCCTGTGATGTCCACGCTGTGAAACTGCGGCTTGCCGCGATCACACGCGGATAAAAAAACACCGCTGGCGCCCGCCAGTACAGCGCCGGCAGCTATTGATTTCAGAGCGTTTCTTCGTTGCATGGGCCAGGGCTTTTACAGCAGGTAATGGTCCACCAGCAGCGCGGCAAACAGCAGCGACAGGTGAATCAGGGAAAAACGGAAGGTCTTGCGCGCCAGCGCGTCGGAATAGTGGCGCCACAGCCGGAACGCGTGCCACATGAAGCCCGCGTTCAGCACCAGCGCGGCCGCCAGGTACACCCAGCCGCTCATGCGGTAGATGAAGGGCAGCAGGCACGCCGCCGTGAGGATGAAGGTGTACAGCAGCACCTGCAGGCGCGTGAATTCGTTGCCGTGGGTGACGGGCAGCATGGGCAGGCCGCTCTTGCGGTAGTCCTCTACGCGGTACAGCGCCAGCGCCCAGAAGTGCGGCGGCGTCCACAGGAAGATGATGAGGAACAGGATCAGCGCCTCAGGCCCCACGTAGCCGGTCATGGCCGCCCAGCCCAGCACGGGCGGCATGGCGCCCGAGGCACCGCCGATCACGATGTTCTGCGGCGTGAGCGGCTTGAGGATGACGGTGTAGATCACCGCGTAGCCCACGAAGGTGGCAAACGTCAGCCACATGGTCAGCGGGTTGATCCACACGTACAGGATGGCCGAGCCGGCCACGCACAGCGCGGCGGAAAAACCCAGCGCCTGCCGGTCAGACAGCTCGCCACGCGCGGTGGGACGCCAGGCGGTGCGCTTCATCTTGGCGTCGATGGATTTTTCGACCAGGCAGTTGAAGGCGGCGGCCGCGGCGGCCACCAGCCAAATGCCTGCACAGGCCACGGCCATGCGCAGCAGCGCCGCGCCGCTGGGCAGGCCAGGCACGGCCAGCACCATGCCGATCAGCGCGCAGAACACGATGAGCTGCACCACGCGCGGCTTGGTCAGCACGTAGTACTGCCTCCAGATGGGCATGCTGGGCAAGGCGGCGGCGGGTGCCGGGGCGGCGGAAGGTGGGGGTGCGGCGGTGTTCATGCGCGCAACTCCTGGCGGCGCGGGGCCGGTTGATGGGAGGGGGCCAACTGGCTTGGCGCTGCCCGGCGGCTGGCGCACAGCGCCCAGGCCAGCGCCGTCATCAGGGCGGCGGCGCCGCCGGTGTGCAGCACGGCGGCCACCAGCGGCCAGTCGAGCACCACGTTGGACAAGCCGGTGGCCAGTTGCATCAGCGCCAGCACGGCGATCCAGCGGCGCTGGCGCGCCAGCCGCCCCGCGCGGTGCAGGCGCCAGACCAGCACGCCCAGCAGCACGAACACCAAGTAGGCGAACAGCCGGTGGGTGTAGTGGATGGCCGTCAGCGCGTGAAAGTCCAAGGGCGAGCCGTCGGCCGACAGCCCGAGCGGACGCCAGAGTTCAAAGCCCTGGCTGAAGTCCATCGCCGGCCACCAGCTGCCCTGGCACATGGGGAAGGTGTTGCACACCAGCACGGCGTAATTGGTGCTGACCCAGCCGCCCAGCGCGATTTGCACCGCCACGGCCACGGCGGCCAGCCACAGCAGCGTGCGCAGGCCGGGGGCCAGCGGCTCGGGTGCAAAGCCAGCAGCCTGGCGGTAGCGCTCGGCCTGGGCCGCCAGCAGCACCAGCAGGCCCACGCCGCACACCAGGTGCAGCGTGACGATGGCGGGGAAGAGTTTCATGGTCACCGTCAGGGCGCCAAATGCGCCCTGCGCGCAGACCCATGCCAGCGTGAACAGCGGCCAGCCGGGGTGCAGCACGCGCGATCCGGTGGCCGACGCGCCGCCCTGCGGCGCCGTGCCTGATTGGGTGCCAGCCGCGCGCGCGCGCCGCCATTCGACCCAGGTGGCCACGGCCAGCGCGATGATCAACACGCCCACGGCGGTGGCCAGGTAGCGGTGGATCATCTCAACCCACGCCTTGCCGTGCGTGACGGGGCCGGTGGGCATGGCCTGCTGCGCGGCGGCGATGTGTTCGCGCGCGCCAACCGGGCTGCCCTTGCCGTAGCAGCCGGGCCAGTCGGGGCAGCCCAGCCCGGAATCGGTCAGACGCGTGAAGGCGCCAAACAGCACCAGATCGAACGTCAGAAACAGCGTGAGCACCGTCAGCGCCTGGAGGCGCCGCGCGGCGGGCGCGCCCTGGCTGCGCATGCGCACCCACAGCAGCGGCCCCACGGCCAGCAGCAGGCCCATGGCCATCACGCGCAGGGCCGGGCTCAGGTCGTACAGCGAGGTGGTGTCCATGGTGTGCAGGCGGTGCGTGCGCTCATTCGCGGCCGGGTTGATCCCATGACGCCGAAGCGCGCAGCAGGCGCGCCAGGTCGCGCTTGGCCTTGGAGGCGTTCTCTTTGGTCACCGTGGGAAAGCGCATCATCCAGTGGCCCATGGGGTCGACCACGTACAGCGCATCGGACAGCGGGTGCCCGGCCTCGGGCGTGAGCCACTGCGCCAATGCCTGCGCCGGCACACGCACCACGGTGGCTTGCCCCAGCGCGGGACGCAGGCGGTCGGGCACGCGCTCGTCGTCGGAAACCAGCCAGACCCAGTCGACGCGCTCTTTGTCTTTGCCCAGGCTTTCGCGCAGCTGGCGCTGAAGGTACAGGTTGCTTTCGCAACGGGCATCGCAGCGCGCGGCGCCGACGCTGACCAGCAGCCACTGGCCCTGCAGCTTGCGCAGATCGAAAGGCTGGCCGCTCAGGTCGGTGGCCGCCAGCGCGGGAATGGGGCGCTGCGGCTCGATCAGCACGCCCAGGCTGGTGCCGCCGCCGGGGCGCCACACGTAGTAGCTGAAGTACGAGGCCGCCACCGGCGCCGCGCACACCAGCGCCAGCAGGAGCATCTTCCAGCGGCCGGAGCGCGTGCGTTGCACGTCCTGCGCCAGCGCGTCGGAAGGCGCGGGCATGGGGTAGACCGTCAGGCCCAACGGTTCGTCCGCGGCGGCAAGGCGCTCAGGATCGGGAGGAACGGAGGAAAGGTCGGGCAACTTGGAACCAGATAAAAAGCAGGGCGATGAGCGCGCACAGCCCGAACCATTGGAAAGCGTAACCGTAGTGCTTGTCGACGCCGGTGGCCGGCGGCGGCCAGTCGCGCAGCAAGCCATCGGAGGCGGGGCCGGTCTGCTGCAGGACCACGTGGGCCAGCGGCAGGCCGGTTTCGGCGCTAAAGGCGTCCAGCGCCAGATTTTGCCGGATTCGCCCGGCCGCATCGCGCCCTAGGGAAAAGGCCGCCGGCACCCGGTCTGCCAGCCGGCCGGTGGCGCTGACCGGGCCTTGCGGCGTGGCGACGGGCGGCAGCGCATCGCGCTGCTGAAAGTTGCGCGGCGCCCAGCCGCGCAGCACCAGCACAACGGCAGAGCTGCCCGCCAGGCGCAGCGGCGTCAGCACGTAGAAACCTGCGCGACCGGCCATGGGCCGGTTGTCCAAGAACACGGTTTGCGCGGGCAGCCATTCGCCCGTCAGCGTGGCTTCGCGGTGTAGCAGCGGCGCCACCTGCTCCGGCGCGGTAGCGCCGGCCACCTGGGTGGCTGGGACGGGCGGCAGGTTTTCGCGCGCCTGCAGCGCGGCCTGCAAGGCGATCTTCTCGTCGGCGCGCGACAGCTGCCAGCGGCCCAGCGAAAACGTCAGCGCGATGCCCACGCCTGCGGCAAGGGCAATCAGCGCCCTGCGCCACCCATAGGTTGAGCTGGTCACGGGATAATGTGCTCCATGAAACAGGTACTGATCGGGGTCGCGTTCATCGGCATCATCGCCAGCCTGGCCTCGGCCCTGTTCTTCATGATGAAGGGCGGGCAGCCGGGCCAGCCGGACGACCCCAAGCGCGCGTCCAACATGGTGCGGGCGCTGGCCATGCGGGTGGGGCTGTCGGTGGTGCTGTTCATCTGCATTCTGGTGGCGTGGAAGTTGGGCTACATCCAACCTTCAGGCCTGCCTCAAAATTAATAGCAGCCAGCGCTGGTGGCACGGGCGCTGGCAAGCAAAAAGAGCGCCGTGTGGCGCTCTTTTTAAGTGTGCCACCGATGGGCCACCCAAGCCGCATCACATCCAGTACACCAGGATGTACAGGCCCAGCCACACCACGTCCACAAAGTGCCAGTACCAGGCGGCGCCTTCAAAGCCGAAATGCCGCTCGGGCGTGAAGTGGCCCTTCATCAGGCGCAGCGTGATGAACAGCAACATCAGCATGCCCACAAACACGTGCAGACCGTGAAAGCCCGTTAGCATGAAGAACGTGGAGCCGAACACGCCAGAGCTGAGCTTCAGGTTCAGCTCGGTGTAGGCGTGGTAATACTCGTAGCCCTGCACGAACAGGAAGGTGACGCCCAGCAGCACCGTGATCCACATGAAGGCGATGCAGCGCGCGCGGTGTGCCGCCTGCAGGGCGTGGTGCGCGATCGTCAGCGTCACGCCGGAAGTCAGCAGCAGCGCCGTGTTGATGGTGGGCAGCCAGAACGGGCCCATGGTCTGGAAGGGCTCGACGATGCCGCCGGGCGACGCGGTGGCGCCGGGCACCGAGCTGGGCCACACGGCCTTGAAGTCGGGCCACAGCAGCGCGTTGTCCAGGCTGCCCAGCGTGGGCACCGAGTGCGAGCGCGCCCACCA
Source organism: Ottowia oryzae (assembly GCF_003008535.1). Lineage (NCBI taxonomy): Bacteria > Pseudomonadati > Pseudomonadota > Betaproteobacteria > Burkholderiales > Comamonadaceae > Ottowia > Ottowia oryzae. The sequence continues at coordinate 1,361,942 of NZ_CP027666.1, read as the reverse complement.
CAGCGCGGTGAAGAACGCGCCGAAGAACATCACCTCGGAGAAGATGAACCAGCTCATGCTCCAGCGGTAGGACAGGTCGATCTTGCGACCGTACAGCCCGCTTTCGCTCTCGCGCACGGCGTCGCTGAACCACTGGTACAGCACCACCAGCCACCATGCCAGCCCGGCAAAGAACACGTAGGGCGCCCAGTGCGAGCCATTCACCCACTGCGACGCGCCCAGGATGACAAAGAACAGCCCGATGGACGCCATCACAGGGTGCCGGGATTCGCCCGGAACGAAGTAGTACGGCGCCTTGCCGTGGACGGTGCTCGACATGTTCACTTCACTCCTGTGCTCTCTAATTTATAGCTGCTTACGCTTGTGTGACGGGCGCCAGCAATCAATTTCACTTATAAAACCGTAATCAAAAACCCGTGGATCCGCTGGCCACAGCCCAGCGCACCACCAGCAACAGCACGCCGATGAACACCGCCAGCGCGATCAGCCCCGCGATCACGACGTGCAGGGGGCTGACCTGGGCCAGATCCTGCTGGTAGCCGCTGCGCTTGCGCACCCCCAGAAACCCCCAGGCGACCATGCGCATCGAGCGCCAGAACGAAGGCTTGGCGGCCACGGGCGCGGCGCCTTCGGCGTTGGTTTCGGGCGATGGCGCGCTCATGCGCCCGCTCCCGCAGTGGATGGCGCAGCGCGCGCCGCACTGGTGACCGGCGCGGCCGGCGTCTTGCCGCCCACCTCAAAGAAGGTGTAGGACAAGGTGATGGTGGTCACATCCTTGGGGATGCGCGGGTCGATGACGAAGGCCACCGGCCAGTCTTTCTTTTCGCCCGGCGCCAGCGTGTACTGGTTAAAGCAGAAACACTCCAGCTTATTGAAATGCGGCGCGGCCTGGCGCGGCGCATAGCTGGGAATGGCCTGGGCCGACATGGTGCGGCTTTGCACGTTCTGGAATTCGTACATCACGGTGGCCAGCTCGCCCGGGTGCACCTGGATGGAGCGCTGCGCGGGCGCAAAGCGCCAGGGGCCACGCGAGTTGGCGTCGAACTCCACCGTGATGGTGCGCGTCTTGTCGATCTGCGTGTTGGCACTGCGCGCCGCGGCGGCGCCCGTCAGGCCGTTCCCCGGCACCTGCTTTTCGGTGATCGACAGGATGTTGATGCCGGTGGCCTCACAAATGGCGCGGTACAAGGGAATCAACGCGTAGCCAAAGGCGAACATGCCGACCGTGATCACGGCCAGCTTGCCCACCATCTTCACGTTTTCGCTGCGAAGTGCCATGGCCAAGGCGCCCTTATCCGCCCAGAACAACCATGCGGACCATGAAGCCCACGAAAAACACCAGCGCGACGGTGGCCAGAATCAGGCCCAACCGCGTGTTGCGCTTCTTTTGTTCGGTCGTGATCATGCGTGGTTAACCCGAGGCAGGTGCAACATCCGATCAGCCAATCACGCGGGTGCCCGAGGCATCCAGCTTGGGCGGCGTTTCGAAGGTGTGGAAGGGCGCGGGCGACGGCACTTCCCATTCCAGGCCCTCGGCGCCTTCCCACGGTTTTTGCGGGGCTTTCTCGCCCTTGCCTCGCATGCAGGGCAGCACGACGAACAGGAAGAAATACACCTGCGCGAACCCGAAGAAGAAGGCCCCTACCGACGCGATCATGTTGAAGTCGGCGAACTGCATGGGGTAGTCGGCATAGCGACGCGGCATGCCAGCCAGCCCCAGGAAGTGCATCGGGAAGAAGGTGACGTTGAACGAGATGATCGACCACCAGAAGTGGATGCGGCCGCGCGTTTCGTTGTACATCACGCCGGTCCACTTGGGCACCCAGTAATAGAAGCCCGAGAACATCGCGAACAGCGAGCCAGCCACCAGCACGTAGTGGAAGTGGGCAACGATGTAGTACGTGTCTTGAATCTGCGTGTCGATCGGCGCAACGGCGGGAATCAGGCCCGTGAAACCGCCGATGGTGAACACGAAGATGAAGCCGACGGCGAACAGCATGGGCGTCTCGAAGGTCATCGAGCCGCGCCACATGGTGGCGATCCAGTTGAAGATCTTCACGGCCGTGGGCACGGCGATCAGCATGGTCGCGTACATGAAGAACAGCTGGCCCGTAACCGGCATGCCCGTGGTGAACATGTGGTGTGCCCACACGATGAACGACAGGATGGCGATGGCCGACGTGGCGTACACCATGGACGCGTAGCCAAACAGGCGCTTGCGCGCGAAAGCCGGAACCACCTGGCTGATGATGCCGAAGGCCGGCAAGATCATGATGTACACCTCGGGGTGACCGAAGAACCAGAAGATGTGCTGGTACATGACCGGGTCACCGCCGCCGGCGGGGTTGAAGAAGCTGGTGCCAAAGTGGCGATCGGTCAGCGTCATGGTGATGGCGCCCGCCAGCACCGGCATCACCGCGATCAGCAGGTAGGCGGTGATCAGCCAGGTCCAGCAGAACATCGACATCTTCATCAGCGTGAGCCCCGGGGCGCGCATGTTGAGGATGGTGACGATGATGTTGATCGCACCCATGATGGACGATGCGCCCATGATGTGCATGGCGAAGATGCCCGCATCCATCGACGGGCCCATCTGCAGCGTGAGCGGCGCATACAGCGTCCAGCCGGCCGCGGGTGCGCCGCCGGGCATGAAGAACGAACCCACCAGCATCAGGCCTGCCGGAATCAGCAGCCAGAAGCTGAAGTTGTTCATGCGCGCGAACGCCATGTCGGATGCGCCGATCTGCAGCGGAATCATCCAGTTCGCAAAGCCGACGAAGGCCGGCATGATGGCGCCGAACACCATGATCAGCCCGTGCATGGTGGTCAGCTGGTTGAACAGCTCCGGGTTGACCAGTTGCAGGCCCGGCTGGAACAGCTCGGCACGGATCATCAGCGCCAGCACCCCGCCCACCATCAGCATGGTGAACGAGAACAGCAGGTACAGCGTGCCGATGTCTTTGTGGTTGGTGGCGAACACCCAGCGGCGCCAACCGGTGGGCACGTGGTGCTCGTCGTGATGATCGTGCGCGTGGTCGTGATGACCTGCGGCGTGGGAAGGAGGGAGTACGGCGCTCATGGGGAATTCCAGGTCAATACTGTCAGGATGCTGCCACTGCTCATTGAGCGGCGACGATGTCCACGCGGCGACCTTCGCGATCGGCGCCCTGCGCGGCCGTGATGACTTCCGGCTTGCGCATGTCGATGCGGTTGCCCGCCACTCCACCCGCCTCCAGCGCGCCTCGCACGGCGGTGGCACGGTTCTTCGCCAACTCGCCGTTGGCATCTGCATTGCCCGTGGAATCCACAAAGCCAGACAGCGCGATCTTCACGTCAGGGTGTGCCTTGAGGTATTCGACGGCGGCCTTCAGCGTGGCCGTGGATTCCGCGTCCAATTCGCTCTTGCCCGTCGCGAAGAAAACCTGGTAAGGCATACCGGCCGCAGGCGCAGCTGCGGTGCTGGGCGCGGATGCGGCAGCCGCCGGTGCGGGCGCAGGCGTGGCACCAGGATTGGCCGCGGGAATGCCGCCAGCCGGAAACTCGCCGGCGCGCGCGGCCTTGAACTGCGCAGGCTGCACCAATTGGCCCGTGTGGTTGCCCCAATGGTTTTTGGTGAAGGTGACCACGGCGGCCAGCTCGGTGTCCGAAAGCTGCTTCCATGACGGCATGGCACCGTTGTTGCGGCCTTCCAGCACCACGTGCATTTGCTCGCCCAAGGGGCCTTGCACAATCGCGCTGCCGTCCAGGGGCTTGATCGGGCCGGCACCCTTGCCGGTGGGCAGGTGGCAGGCTGCGCAGTTCGCGGCATAGACCTTCTCACCGCGCGCCATCAGCTCGGGCATCGTCCAGACTTTGTTGGGGTCATCGGCCAGCGCGGCCAGGCGTTTCTTCTCGGCATCGACCCAGGCGGTGTAGTCGGCTTGCGAAAGCACCTTCACATGGATGGGCATGTAGGCGTGTTCTTTGCCGCACAGCTCGGCGCATTGGCCGTAGAAGTCGCCCACTTTCTCGGCGCGGAACCAGGTGTCGCGCACGAAGCCGGGGATCGCATCCTGCTTGACGCCAAAGTACGGCACCATCCAAGAGTGGATCACGTCGTTGGCGGTGGTGATGATGCGCACCTTCTTGTCGACGGGCACCACCAGCGGGTGGTCCACCCGCAGCAGGTAGTCGTTGCCTTCGGGCTTGCCGGCGTCGGACATGGCGCGCTGCGCCGGGTCCAGGGTGGACAGGAAGGCGATGCCTTCGCCTTCACCACTCAGGTAGTCGTAGCCCCACTTCCACTGGTAACCCGTGGCCTTGATGGTCAGGTCGGCGTTGGAGGTGTCTTTCTGCGCAACCACCACCTTGGTGGCGGGCAGCGCCATGCCTATCACAATCAGGAAGGGCACGATGGTCCACAGCACTTCGACCGTGACCGATTCATGGAAGGTGGCCGACTTGGCGCCCTGCGATTTGCGGTGCTTCCAGATCGAATAGAACATCACCCCGAACACCGAGACCAGAATGATCGAGCAGATGATCAGCATCATCCAGTGCAGATCGGCCTGGGCTGCGGCGATGCGCGTGGCCGGCGGTGGCAGGTTGAGCTGATGGACGGCCGGGCCGCCCGGCAGATCTTCCACGCGCGACGCGAAGGCGCCAGTGGCGGTCAAAGCCGCTGTCCAGATGGCCGCGTGGCGCGAAACGCCAGCCAGCCTTTTTGAAATGCTCTTCATCGTGCTCACGTTCCTCAGTGCCTCACTCAACCACTTCCCGGTCTGCACCGAGCCCCGCGCCACGTGTACGCAGTGCCCAGCGCATCTCTCCCGCCAGTGCTTTTCGCCATTCCGGGCGCACGTGGCGACCCACTTCAACCCTGCGGCCGTGCGCGCCGATATCGATCAGCGCGCTGCCTCCCATCCCTACACGAACCTGCACAAAAGCACTGGCAAATTCGATGCGTTCGCTGCGGCCTGCGCGGTCTTGCTCGACGATCAGCCGGCCATCCGTCAACCACACGGTTTCGCCGTCGGTGGCGTGCCTGGCATACGACAGGATGGCCGCGCCCAGCGCCAGCAATTCCAGCCCGGCAAACGCCATCACAAGGCGCGCGCCCATGAGCCAGAACACCAAGCCCACCACCGCCGACACCACGCACACCGATGCGTAGAAAGACCCCAGCTGCCCCGGTGTCACGCTGCAGTTGCGCCGCAGTCGCCACGCCAGCGCCTGACCGCTGACATGAGCGAACCGGAATGTCGACGAACCGTGCATGGCGACCTCCTGGGCCAACCGCTGCGTGAACCGCTTCACGCTCTTGCAAATGAGTTTAACCGACTCCCCTCAGGGGTTTGATAAATCTCAACTTCTGCGCGAATTTTGTTGTCGCGTGCGCAACGACGCCCGCATGTCGTCCAGGGCAATGTGGGTTTGGCCAGCCACCGCGTGGCGCGGCGCGGGCTTGAGCGCGTGGCCGTAAATCACCTCGAACGTGAGCGTCAGCGGCCCGCCGGGCGCGGGCTGGCGCAGCCCCTGGTCCAGCTCGGCCAGCAGGCGCGCGCGCCAGTCGCGCCCGCGCAATGCACCAAATCGGCCCACCGCCAGGTTGCGCCCCAGTTCGCGCAGCTCGGCCAGCAGGCGTTCGGGCGATTCAAACTGCAGCGTCAGCGTTTCCATGTCCATCACCGGCTCGGCAAAGCCCGCGGCGACGAGCTGGTCGCCCCAGTCGTGCATGTCGGTGAATTCGTGGGCAGGCGCGGGCCAACCCAAGCGGCCGTACAGCGCGCGCAATTGCTTGAGCGTGTCCGGCCCCAGGCAGGAGAACATGACGAAGCCGTCCACCGCCAGCGCGCGGTGCCACGCGGCCAGCAGCGCCTGGGGCGCGGCGACGTGGTGCGCCAACATGTTGCCCCAGACCAGCTGCACGCTGGCGTCGGGCGGTGCCAGCACGTGCTCGACACGCTCGCGCGGCGCGCCGCTGGCCAGGCGGCGCCACCAGGGTTTTGCTTCTTTCTTAGTAGCTGCCAGCGCTGATCCCGCCTGCGCCGAGACCCAAAAACACTTGGCATCCGGATAGCGCTTGGCCACCAGCGCATGGCCATCTAGGCCGCCGCGCACCGGCTCCCAGTCGGCCCACTGCTGCACCGGCAGGCGGATGACGTCCAGCCGCTCGCCCATGCGGCGGGCGACTTCCTCGTGCAACCAAGGTGAGGCGGTCAGCGCGCGCGCCGCCCAGCGTTCGGCGGCAACAGGATCCAGGGTGGGGGGCAGGTCGGCGGGCATGGCAAACAAGTCGCCCGCAGTATATTGAGGCGGCACTGCCCGCGCCGCCGTGGGGCTGCCCTGCCTGGCCCACGCCGCCCTGCCCCATGTTGTTGCGCCCCTTGCTCAGACTGATTCGCCCCGGCGGGCTGGCCGCGCTGCCCAGCCAGTGCCACATTTGCCACGCGTGGCCTGCGCAGCCGCTATGCGAACGCTGCGTGGCGCGGTTCGCGCAGCCGGTCGCGCGGTGCGAGCGCTGCGCGCTGCCGCTGACGGGCGACGCCCGCATTTGCGGGGCGTGCCTTAAAAACCCGCCACCGCTGGATCTTTGCCTGGCCGCCGTGCACTACGCCTGGCCGTGGGCAGACCGCATCACGCAGTTCAAGTTCAGCGCCGAACCCGGCCTGGCCACGCCGCTGGCCGCACTGCTGGGCGCAGCGCCGGGCGTGGCCAGCGCGCTGGGCGCCGCCGACCTGCTGATCCCGCTGCCGCTGTCGGACCGGCGCCTGGCCGAGCGCGGCTACAACCCCGCGCAGCTGCTGGCCGAGCGGATCGCCCCGGCGCGCCTGCCACCGCGCCTTGACCTGCTGCTGCGCACCCGCCACACCGCGCCGCAGCACGATTTGCCCCGCGCGCAGCGCCTGCGCAACGTGCGCGGCGCCTACGCCGTCGACCCCTTGCTGGCCACCCAGCTGGCGGGCCGGCGCGTGGTCCTGGTGGACGACGTGATGACCACCGGCGCCAGCCTGTTTGATGCGGCCCGCGCGGTGCGCGGCGCGGGCGCGGCGCACGTCACCGCCCTCGCCCTGGCGCGCACGCCGCCGCACTGACGCAGCTGGCCCGAAGTTGGCGGCGGCACAATCGCGCCCATGTTCCATATCGTTCTGGTCGAGCCCGAAATCCCGCCCAACACCGGCAACGTGATCCGCCTGTGCGCCAACACCGGGGGCGACTTGCATTTGATCGAGCCGCTGGGCTTTTCGATGGACGACAAGCACATGCGCCGCGCGGGGCTGGACTACCACGAGTACGCCGAAGTCCGCCGCCACGCCAGTTGGCAGGCGTTCATGGGTGCCTGCCAACCAGCGGCCGACCGCCTGTTCGCCTTGACCACGCGCGGCACCCGCACCGTGCACGACGTGGCGTTTCAACCCGGCGACTGGCTGGTTTTTGGCGCCGAAACGCGCGGCCTGCCGCCGCTGGTGCGCGACGCGATCGCACCTGCACAGCAGCTGCGCCTGCCCATGCGCGCCGGCCAACGCAGCCTGAACCTGTCGAACGCGGTGGCCGTCACCGCGTTCGAGGCCTGGCGCCAGAACGGCTTTGCCTGACTGCAGCCAAGGCTGCGGCACGGCGACCGTGCTTTTTCGACCGCTTCGTCGACTAAGTTCGGCCAAAACCGCGGCAAAAACGCTTCGTGCGCCCCTGCGGCGATAGACTGCCCTACGGATCAGAGGTGCCATCTCACATGACTGCGGCGCCCGCGTTTTCCTTGTTCCGTTCGCGAATTTCATGCCTCCAGCCCTCAAGCCGTTTGCCGTCGCCGTCCAGGCCATCAGCCGCCGACTGGTTGGCCAGCGCACGGCCAGCAAAGCCGACCTGACACGCATCCGCAGCGCCATGCTGGAGCGCGTGCTGGATTGCGAGCTGAAAACGGTGCGCCGCATCCGCGTGCAACTGGCGGGCGCCAGCTCGGCCGTGCAGCTGTGGCTGCTGCGCAGCGAGGTTTACCAGGCGGTGTCCGAGCAATTCGGCCAAGCCGAGGCGGCCGCGCGCATCGAATCGCTGCAGCCGCTGTTCGAAGGCTTTCTGCCCGCCAAGCAGCTGCGCGCGGCCTGAAAGCGCATCTGCCGGACGATCCGGCACCAGCCCATTCATCCAGCGCAAGCCCAATGCGCCCACGCGGCTGCATGGCGACAAGCGCTTTAAAAACTACTAATTTGATAGCTGCCAGCGCTGATGCACAGTGCGCTGGAGGCACTTCTGACCTTCAACGTCGCCACGTTGAATGCGGGCCGCGCTGGCCACAGGCGCAACCGGCATCGCGCCGGCGCGCCAGGAAAAAAAGTGTGAAGTCCGCCGATACGCCGGATTCTGTGCGTGCCCGGTTGCCCGTGCACGTGACCGCCATCAATCTGGGCCGGGGGTCGCCCACCCGGCTCGGTGCCACCTACCCGCACACTCGGCGGGCCGCCTCAACGTGTGCCTACTTGGTGTTGCTGCGCGCAGAGATTGCCCGTTTCACCCGAACTGAATCGGCTCGTCTCTGTTGCTCTGATCCTCACCTCACGGTGGAGAGCCGTTAGCTCCTGCGCTGCCCTGTGCAGTCCGGACGTTCCTCCAGTGCGCTCTTTCGAGACATGCACCAGCGGCGGTCTGGCGGGCTTCACGGGGCGGATTATCCCGCAACGGCTGCGCATGCCCGCGATCGCCCGGCGCAGCGCCGAATTCGATATGGAAAACCGTCATATCCATATCGCTTCACGTCGGAACAAGTGCGTAAGAATGCACCACTCACTCACCCTATTCGTGCGCACTTTGTTCGCACCCTTTCCAGGAGACGACATGCCATTCGCCAACGTCCTCGAAACCATCGGCAAGACGCCGGTGATCCGCATCAACCGCCTGTTCGGCCCTGACGCGCAGGTCTGGGTCAAGAGCGAGCGCACCAACCCCGGTGGCTCGATCAAGGACCGCATCGCGCTGGCCATGGTCGAAGACGCCGAGAAGTCGGGCAAGCTCAAGCCCGGCGGCACCATCATCGAGCCGACCAGCGGCAACACCGGCGTCGGCCTGGCCATGGTGGCGGCCGTCAAGGGCTACAAGCTGATCCTGGTCATGCCCGACAGCATGAGCGTGGAGCGCCGCCGGCTGATGCTGGCCTACGGCGCCACGTTTGACCTGACGCCCCGCGAAAAAGGCATGAAGGGCGCCATCGCCCGCGCCGAGGAACTGGCCGCGCAAACGCCCGGCGCGTGGATTCCGCAACAGTTTGACAACCCGGCCAACGTCGCGGTGCACGAAGCCACCACCGCGCAAGAAATCCTGGCCGACTTCCCGGGCGGGCTGGACGCGCTCATCACCGGCGTGGGCACGGGCGGGCACATCACCGGCGTCGCCAAGGTGCTGAAGGCCAAGTGGCCCAGCCTGAAGGTGTTCGCGGTAGAGCCCACCCAGTCGCCCGTGATCAGCGGCGGCCAGCCTGCGCCACACCCCATCCAGGGCATTGGCGCGGGCTTCATCCCGAAGAACCTCGACACCAGCCTGCTGGACGGCGTGATCCAGGTCGAAGCCGAGCCCGCACGCGAGTACGGGCGCCGCAGCGCGCGCGAGGAAGGCCTGCTGGTCGGCATCAGCAGCGGCGCCACCTTGGCCGCCATCGCGCAGAAACTGCCCGAGCTGCCCGCAGGCAGCCGCGTGCTGGGCTTCAACTACGACACGGGCGAGCGCTACCTGTCGGTTGAAGGCTTCTTGCCGACCTGAGCACGCGAAGCCGCCCCCGACTGCCAGAATTTGCAGGGCCGGGAAGCGACGGGCGATGGCAACCCCGATGTTGCACCCACGTAACAATACGTGAAATTTAATCCCTCGTTTAGGGGATAACCATAGGCCGGGGAGCCATGGAAAGGGTCGACACTGACCCTCGACCGTAAACTTTTGGCGTACCCCATGATCTACCAGAAAACCGCGCTCGGTCTTCAGGCGATGAAAGATCGAAGCGTGGCGGACATCACTCGCAACCAGCGCGCTGTGTTGATCTTGCTGGACGGTGTCCGCACCGCCTCTGCCGTACTCAGCGCCACTGGCACCTTGGGCGTTTCAAGCGCGGACATCGACGTGCTGGCTGAGCGTGGGCTGATCGCCGCCATTCAAACCGGCCGCCCCGCCGCCAACGAAGCGCCAGTGACCGACTTTGCGTCCAGCACGCTGGCGGCCAAGCAGGGGCCAATGGCCCTGCCGGTGGCGCCCAACAACGATCAAGAACGCATTCGCCGTTACCAAAAGGCTTACCCGTTGGCCACGCAGCTGACGGCCAAGCTCGGCCTGCGCGGCTTCCGCCTGAATCTGGCCGTGGAAGCCGCCGACGGGTTTGAAGGGCTGGTGGAATTGCTGCCCAAACTGCGCACCGCGGTGGGTGAGGAGCGCCTGGCCCCTTTGAAAGCAGCACTGGAAGGCAAATAGGCGCCGCAGCCAGCAGCGCCATTACCCAACGCCGTTACCCAGCGCCGCTACCGAAATCGCTCGGCCGCCTGCGCGATCACAGCCAGCTTGTCCTGCGCCAGATGGGTGCCGCAGATCGGGTTGTCGGCAAAGGTGGCAAAGCCGCAGTCGGGGTGCAGCAGCAGGCGGTCCTGGCCGAACAGGTCGATGGCGCGCTGGATGCGCTCTGCCACCTCGTTCACCGCTTCGGCGTGCTGCAGCTTCTGGTTGACCACGCCCACGCCGATGCGCGCGTCTTGCGGCAGGCGCTGCAGCACGGCCATGTCGCCCGCGCGCGGCGTGGCCATTTCCAGCAGGTAGGCGCCCACGCGCACCTGCCCCAGGGTGTCGACCAGCGGCTCGTAACTGCCAGACAGCGCCACGGCCTCGTCGGGCGTCCAGTTGCCGCGGCAGACATGCAGCGCCAGGCGCTCGCGCGGAAAGCCTTCCAGCACCGCATTCAGCAGATCGCGCGCAAACGCCAGCTCTTCAGCCGGCGGGCGCGATTCGGACAGCGCGCCGCACATGAACGACCGCTTGTTCTTGGCGCCCGAAAACACCACTTCCGACAGCACCGGCTCGTCAAACTGCACCAGCGCGGCGCCGGTCTGCATCAGCTCGGCCAGTTCTTCGCGCAGCACGCGCACGATGTCCTTGGCGATGTCTTCGCGGCTGGCGTAGGCCTGGTCCGAAATGCATTCCATCCACATGGTGCGCGTCAGCAGGTACGGCCCGGGCAGCGCCACCTTCACGGGCCGCTGCGTCACGCTGCGGGCAAAGTCCACTTCGTGCGCGACCAGCGGGCGCGATCGCGCCAGCGGGCCGAACACGGCGGGGTGGCGCACGTCGGCGGCGGGAATGTCCAGCGCGCGCAGCTCGGCCTCGAAATCTTCCGGGTGATCGACCAGCGGCAGCAGATCGGTCAGCGGGATCAGCTGGCAGTTGTCCAGACGGCTGGCAACAAAGCTGGCGTAGCTGTCGCGCCGCTGCTCGCCGTCGGTGACGATATCCACGCCCGCGCGTTCTTGCGCGGCGATGGCCAGGCGCACCGCGTCGTCGGCGGTCTGCTGGAATTCGCGCGTGGACAGGCGCCCCTCCACGTGCGCGTGCATCGCCTCGATCATCCAGCGCGGGCGCGGCCACGACCCCATGCTGGTCACCGCCAGCGGGGGCACGCGCGGCGCGGCCACCGGCTGGCGCGCGGCGCCCAGCAGCACCTCGGTCGGCCCCTCGTCCGCGCCTTTCGGCTGATCGGGCTGGGTGGCCGCGGCGGTGCGCTCAGCCAGCGCGCCCTTGCTGACCAGAAAGGCGCGCTGGCGACCCACCTTGGTCCACGACACCAGCTCGTTGCCCGTCAGGCGGCACCAGGCGGGCAGGTCTTCGTCCACCGAGATTTCGGTGGAGCGGATTTCCAGCAGCCCGCCGCGCGGCAGCGGGTCGATGTGCTTGCGGATCAGCAGCAGCAGGCCGTTGCCGCAGTCAAGGTCGCCGCCGTCGAAAGACACATCGGGCGGCAGGGGATGGGCGTCGATCGGTTCCATGCGGGTGGCGCCCGGCGGGGCGCTGAATCTTTAAGCCAAATCGGCCTCTGGCGCTGGTGCAACCTGCGCCAGCAGCTATTCAATCAATAGCAAATCGACGGAGCGCCTTCGCTCATGAATTCGACCAGCTTGGCCCCGCCCACCACCTTGGCGCCGGCGATCAGCTGGGTTTCGTCCAGCGCGCGCTTTTTGAAGCAGGGCGAACACACGTAGATGGTGCCGCCGGCTTCGGCGAACGAAGCCATCAAATCCTTCAGCGGCGCAAAGCCTTCCTCGTGGATGTCATCGGCATAGCCCTTTTGCGACAGGCGCGTGCCTTCGATGGACAGAAACACGACGGTTTCCTTGTCCGAAGCCACGGCCGCGTTGGCCACCACAAAACCGACGGTGGCCTTGTCGGTGTTGTCTTTACCGAAGCTGATGGAGACGACAAACTTGCCAGACATGTTGCATTCCTTCAAAGGGATAGATTCAGAAAGTGCGGCTCCAGCGCGCCTGAATGCTGCACAGTGCGCCACACAGAACGCACCATACCCCAAGCGCGCCTAAGCCCAATCGCTGCGCGAGCGAATCCAGTACGCGTGTTGCGCTGGGTCATGCGCCAGCAGCGCGTTGCGCGTCATGCGGCACCAGGCGGGAATGTCGTCCGGCGCGCCCTCGTCCAGTGCCGTCACCCGCAGCACCTGGCCCGGCATGCGCTTGAGGCGCGCGCGCAGCTCAATCACCAGCTCGCCGCAACCCAGCGGCCCGGCGTTCCATTCGGCGTCGTGGTGCATCAGCGTTTTGGGTGGGTGGGTTCAAGGTGATGGCCGGCTCTCGACAGGTGCGCATTGCCATGCCTGGTCAGCATAGCGCAGGCGTTTCACGGGCGGCGCGCCGTATCATCGCCGTGCTCCTTGCTTGATCACCACAAGCCCGACCACACCATGATCCGCATCGCCGAACTGCGCCTGCCCCTGTCGCAGGCTGAAGACCCCATTACCGCCCTGCGCGCCGCTGCGGCTGCGCGCCTGAAGCTTGCGCCCGAGGCCATCGCCGATCTGACGGTTTTCAAGCGCAGCTTTGATGCGCGCAAGGCCGATTTGCTGGCGGTGTACATCGTCGACGTCGCGCTGGCCGAGCCGGCACGCGAAGCCGCCGTGCTGGCCCCGCTGGCGGGCGACCCGCATGTGCGCCCCACGCCCGACATGGCCTGGCGCCCGCCCGTGGGCGCCGCGGCAGATTGGTCGGGCGAGCGCCCTGTAGTGATCGGATTTGGCCCGTGCGGCATCTTTGCCGCGCTGGCGCTGGCGCAGCTGGGCCTGAAGCCCATCGTGCTGGAACGCGGCAAACCGGTGCGCGAGCGCACGCAGGACACTTGGGGCCTGTGGCGGCGCAGCGAGCTGAACCCCGACAGCAACGTGCAGTTTGGCGAGGGCGGCGCAGGCCTGTTTTCTGACGGCAAGCTGTACAGCCAGATCCGCGATCCGCGCTTTCTGGGCCGCAAGGTGCTGCAGGAATTCGTGCAAGCAGGCGCGCCCGAAGACATCCTGTGGGAAGCGCACCCGCACCTGGGCACCTTCCGCATGGTGAAGGTGGTGGAAAGCCTGCGCGAACGCGTCCTGGCGCTGGGCGGCGAGATCCGCTTTCAGCAGCGCGTGGTCGATTTGCTATTGAATCAAGAGCTGCCAGCGCCCGCCCTGCAAGCGCTGGAGGTCGAAAACCTTCAAAACGGCGAGCGGTACGAGCTGCCCACACGCCACGCCATCCTGGCCGTGGGGCACAGCGCGCGCGACGTGTTCATGCAGCTGTACCGGCGCGGGGTGACGATGCGCGCCAAGCCGTTTTCGATCGGCGTGCGCATCGAGCATCCGCAGGGCGTGATCGACCGCGCGCGCTGGGGCACGCACGCGGGCCACCCGCTGTTGGGCGCGGCGGACTACAAGCTGGTGCAGCACATCGGCAGCGGGCCGGCGGCGGGCCGCACGGTGTACAGCTTCTGCATGTGCCCTGGCGGCACGGTGGTGGCCGCCACCAGCGAACCGGGCCGCGTGGTCACCAACGGCATGAGCCAGTATTCGCGCGCCGAGCGCAATGCCAACGCGGGCATGGTGGTGGGCATTGACCCACCCGACTTTCCGCGCGACCCAGCGCAGTTTGAGGCGCAACTGGGCGAGCATTTCGGGGCGGGGGACCCGGCCGCAGACGCCGCCCATCCGCTGGGTGGGCTGGTGCTGCAGCGCCAGCTGGAAGCGGGCGCTTTCACCCTGGGCGGCAGCAATTACCGCGCGCCGGCACAGCGCGTGGGCGACTTTCTGGCGCGGCGCACGTCCACCGGGCCGGGCGAGGTCGAGCCCTCTTACCGCCCCGGCGTGACCTGGACCGACCTGCACGCCGCCCTGCCCGCCTGGGTCACCAACGCACTGCACGCCGCGCTGCCCGCGTTTGGCCGCAAGATCAAAGGCTACGACATGGCCGACGCGGTGATGACGGGCGTGGAAACGCGCACGTCGGCCCCGGTCAACATCCAGCGCGGCGACGATTTTCAAAGCCTGAACGTGCGCGGCCTGTACCCGGCTGGCGAAGGGGCGGGCTACGCCGGCGGCATTTTGTCGGCGGGCGTGGACGGCCTGCGCACGGCCGAGGCGGTGGCAGTGCAGCTGCTGGGGGTGCCGGCGAATCCGCTTGGCTGATCGGCGCGCAACAGTTTCAGGCCGGCGCCGGCTTCAGTGCGCCGAGGGGAAGGCGCCTGGCAACCGGGCGCGAAAGACTGCGCGTGCGGGCCTCATCGGCCCGACCGCGATCAGCCCGTGACCCGCCGATGAATCACCCGATGAATTCCACCGGCAGCTTCTGCCGGGCATCGACCTTGAGCGAAAAGACGTCGGGCCGCGCGTAGTGCCCCACCACGTCGAAGTCGTACCGCGCGCGCACCAGTTCGTCCATGTCGACCTCGGCGGTGACCAGGCCTTCCTGCCCCACCAGCGGCCCGGCCAGCACGTCGCCGTACGGCCCGACGATCACGCTGCCGCCGCGAATCAGGGGGCGCGTGGGCTCCCAGTCGGGCACTTCCGTGCCCAGCTCGTTGGGCGAAGGCTGCACCTGGCAGGCGCTGACCACGAACATCCGCCCTTCATGAGCGATGTGCCGCATCGAGCTTTGCCACACGTCGCGTTCGTCCACCGTGGGGGCACACCACACCTGCACGCCCTTGGCGTACATCGCCGCACGCAGCAGCGGCATGTGGTTTTCCCAGCAGATGGCAGCGCCCAGGCGGCCCGCGGCGGACTCCACCACCGGCAGGGTCGAGCCATCGCCCTGCCCCCAGATCAAGCGCTCGGTGCCCGTTGGCATCAGCTTGCGGTGCTTGGCCACCAGCCCCTGCTCTGGGTCGAAGAACAGTGCCGTGCAGTACAGCGTGTTGCCGCCCCGTTCGATCACGCCGATCACCAGGCTGGCCTGGGTGCGGCGAGACAGGTCGGCCAGCGCGGCCGTCTCGGCGCCCGGCACGTCGATCGCGTTCGCGTAGTACGACGCATAGGTCTCGCGCCCTTGCGGCAGCCGATAGCCCAGCCGGGTGCCAAAGATCTCGCCTTTGGGGTAGCCACCCAGCAGCGCTTCGGGCATGACCACCAGGCGCGCCCCCGAGGCGATGATGCGATCTTCAAAGCTGAGAATCTTCTCCAGCGTGGCCTCTTTGCCTTGGGGGCTGGAGCCTATCTGGAGCGCGGCGATGGTGGACTTGGCCATGGTCGTTTCAACAGTAAGAGTGGGTTGGAGCGGCCAGTATTCGGCAGCGCTGAAAATCGAACAATCCCGAATCAGTGGTAATTGATATGAAGGCTGTCGATATCGAATCGTTCGATCTCAACCTGCTGCGCGTGTTTGAAGCGCTGTACCAGGAAGGCAGCGCCACCCGCGCGGCGGTGCGGCTGAACCTGGGCCAGTCGGCCGTCAGCGCGGCGCTGGGCCGCCTTCGCGCCATGTACGGCGACCCGCTTTTCACCCGCACGGGCCGCGGGCTGACGGCAACGCAGCGCGCGCATGAGCTCAGCCCGCTGGTGATCGACGCGCTGGACAAGTTCCGCCAGACCTGCCAGTTGAGCACCGACATCGGCGCCTCGTTCGAGGGGCGCGCCATCGCCCTGGGCATGTCGGACGACTTTGAAATTGCCTTTGGCCGGGCGATCATCCAGGCTACCCGGTTGGCGGCGCCGGGCCTGCGGCTGATCTTCAGGCAGACGTACAGTGCCGTGGTGGGCGACATGCTTCAGGGCCGCGCACTGGATCTGGCCCTGGTGTCGGGCGGCATTTCGTCGCGCACCTTCGGCCGCGAGACCGTGGCGCAGGGCCGCTACGCCTGCCTGGTCGATGCCCGCAGCGCGCCTTCACCCACGTGGCAGCTCTCGTTGGCCGAATTCATTGGGCGCGAGCATGTGCTGGTCTCGTCAGGCGGCCTGGTGGGGGTGGTGGATGAAGTGCTGGCCGGCGTCGGCCAAAAGCGCCGCGTGGTCGCCTCCACCACGCACTTCTCCGCCGTGCCCTACTTGCTGCAGGGGACTGACGCACTGGTCACGCTGCCCCGGCACGCGGCATTGGCCATCGCGGCGCAAACCGGCCTGCGCGTGGCCGATTGCCCCATTGAAATGCCCCGCTACGGCGTTGAGCTGGCCTGGCGCGTGGATGCCGTGCGAGACAGCGCGGTCGGCGCAGTGCGCGACACAGTGCTGCAGGTGCTGCGCGGGTACGACTGGACTTAGAACGCGCCCTCAACGCCAGCCGCAGCAATGCAGGCCCGGCGGGAGGGCGAAACTTGGAGCACCCTCACAGGCAAGGCGCGGTGAGCCGGGCGTCATCCTGCGCATCGAACCCACTCGGCTCAACCTGCACGGCGGCGAGCCGCCACACCGGCCAGCATGGCGCTCAGCAGCAACAGACCCCAGGTACCCACGGCGGGCACGGCAGGCACAGCCCCTACCGCGACGGCAAGTGTCGCGGTGTTGTTGGCCGTATTGATCTCCGCTGGCTGCGTGGTGACCACAGCTTGGATATTGCCGCCTGGGCTGCCGGCAGTTGCGACCGCTTGGAATGGGAAGGCGATGCTGCCCCCCGCCACGGGCGGCAAGGCGGTCGGATTCGCGGCAGCCAGCTGAGCCACGTTGCAGGTAAAGCTGGCGTTGCCCGCCGCCGGGGTGCAAGCGGCAGGAAGCGAACCTGGAACCACCGTCACGCCAGCCGGCATGGTCACGACGACGGTCGTGGCGACGCCAAGCCCAACGCCCTGGTTCGACACGGTCAAGTTGTAGCCATCGGGGGTGCCGGGCGTCAGTGTGGCGGGGCCGGTGATGTCGGCACGCCAATCCGGGGCGCCAGCCGCCGGCAATTTGCACGCGCCGTTGGGGTCTAACGCGGCGCTCACAAAGGCGCTGGCAAGTGCAGGCACCTGCGCCGGAAAGCCAAAAGGCGAAGCATCTGCCGTCAGAAACACGCAGGCACCAGCACCACCGTTGGACGCAGCTTGGGGCACGAACATGCCGTAGGCACCAGGCGGCGTGAGGCCAGCGTTCACCGGATCAAGGTATAGCGAATAGTCAACCGGTACGTTGGTCAACCCCTCGTACGCACCGCCTTGCATGTTGGGCAAGCCGACGAAAGTCTGGCGGTAGAGCGAACTTGCGCTGAGTGGAGCCGTGACGGGGTTGGTTCCCGCCGCCAAGCCTACGGTAGCCGGCCAGGGCTTGATTTGATTGATGATGTTGACAAACGGCGCCAAGTTGTTGGCTACCGAGCAGCATCCATCTACGAAGGCCAACACCACAAGCTTCGGGTTGGACAGGATAGCCGCCTCGACTTCTGCCATTCGATCAGCCGCCGCTGGGGCATAGACGGTTTCCAGCACGAGCAGATTGGCATCTGCGAGATCCGCTGCCACGGAGTTCTCCGCACCGGACTGAGAAAGTTTGTTCGTCCGATCCACCCAGATTGAGCCTGGTGGCACGGCCGCCTGGAATGCGCTTCTGGCCTCCTGCACCAACGTGTCCCCCGCGCCGCCAACGGGTGGACTGACGTCGTCGGCCGTGGACAGAAACACCACCTTGCTTTGGGCGTGCGCGGCAATGCTGAGCACGGCCGCAGCCCCGCAAAGCCCCAGCTTGGCGAGAAAACTTGTTTTCACGATTTGACCCTCCCTATGTGTTCAAGACTGAATGACGCTTGTTACGCTCGCCCTCGGTTGCGCCCGAAATCCGCTGCCTCGCGGCTGAGTTCGTGACGCGGCAGGGGTATCACTACCCAGCCGCCCAAAAGACTGGCAAGGGCAGGTAGCCACCGTTCAGCACAGGGCATTGCGAGCACGAAGCGCAGCGCGGCGACCACAGGCCCCGACCGTATTGCGGCGCCGTTGGCGATACCCGCTCAATTATCCTGGGTATCTTGTCGACGCACGGGCTGAAGAGTCGAAGCGGGAGCGTCTATGTCACAACCCTCCCAAAAAAAACCGCTGCAGGGCTCGCCCGGCAGCGGTTGGGGAGAGAGCGTGTAACGCGTCAGCCCTGGCGCGCCCGCAAGGCGGCGATGCGCTCTTCCATCGGCGGGTGGCTGGCGAACAGCTTACCGATGCTGCCCACGATGCCCATGACCTGCAGGTTCTGCGGCATCGGGCCCTGGCCGGCGTGCATGCCACCCAGGCGGGCCAGTGCGTTGATCATGGAATTGGGCTGGCCCATCAGTTGCGCGGCGCCTGCGTCGGCGCGGAATTCGCGCTGGCGCGAGAACCAGGCCACGACCATGCCCGCCAGGAAGCCGAACAGCACATCCAGCACCATGGTGGTCACGTAGTAACCGATGCCGGGGCCGCTGCTGCTGTTGTCGCCGCGGCGCAGCGCGCCATCCACGATGGAGCCGATGACCCGGCTGGCGAACACCACGAAGGTGTTCATTACGCCCTGGATCAGCGCCATGGTCACCATGTCGCCGTTGGCGACGTGGGAGATTTCATGGCCGATCACGGCCTCGACCTCTTCGCGGGTCATGCCGCGCAGCAAACCCGTAGACACAGCCACCAGGGCCGAATTCTTGAATGCGCCCGTGGCAAAGGCGTTGGGTTCGCCCTCGTAGATGCCCACCTCGGGCATGCCGATGCCCGCTTTGTCAGCGAATTTGCGCACGGTGTCGACGATCCAGGCCTCATCGGCGTTGGCGGGCTGGTCGATGATCTTGACGCCCATGGACATCTTGGCCATGGTCTTGCTCATCAGCAAAGAGATGATCGAGCCCGTGAAGCCCACCACCAGCGAGAAGATCATCAGCTGACCGGTGTTGGTGCCGGTGTAGCGTCCCAGGCCGAACAGGCTGGTGATGATGCCCACCACCACCATCACGGCAATGTTGGTAAGCACAAACAACAGGATGCGTTTCATCGTTTTCCTTCGAAGAGGGAGGGCCGTGCCTGCCCGGCACAGAATGTCAGCGCTGTCACATGCGGGCTGGCGCAGGCATCTTCAAGCCGCGCCGCGCCCTGTGTGAAGCGACAGGCTGGGGCGCGAGCCGCTTCGACCCGCGCCGGCTTGTCGGGTTCCCGCGCGCGGTGAAGTTATCACGGATGCGCCCGCTTCAGGGCACAAACATCCCCAGCACGGTGACGCCCATCAGCGCCGTGGCGGCCCAACCCAGCCAGCGCACGCGCCGCCCGATGACGTGCGGGCCCATCACCTTGGGGTTGGTCGCCATGCTCATCAGCACCGCCATGATCGGCACGGCCACCACGCCGTTGATGACGGCCGACCAGAACAGCTCTTTCACCGGGTCGGTCGGCGTAAAGCACAGCACCACGCCCACCACGGTGGCGGCGACGATCACGCCGTAAAAGCCCCGGCCTTCGCCGCGCCGCAGGTTCAGCCCCAGGCTGCCGTGCCAGCCGGCGGCGTCGGCGACCGCGTAGGCGGCCGATCCGGCCAGCACCGGCACCGC
The DNA here is from genome assembly GCF_003008535.1 of Ottowia oryzae. Taxonomy (NCBI): domain Bacteria; kingdom Pseudomonadati; phylum Pseudomonadota; class Betaproteobacteria; order Burkholderiales; family Comamonadaceae; genus Ottowia; species Ottowia oryzae. Next base: position 1,342,011 of record NZ_CP027666.1, on the reverse strand, counting down.
CAGCATGCCGGTGCCGATGATGCCCAAGCTGAACAGCAGGTAGGCAAAGTCGCCCGCCACCGGGCGCAGCGCCTCGGCGGCCTGAGCCGACGTCTGGATGTCGTGCACGCCCGCCGTGAAAAGCGTGACAGCCGTGCTCAGCATGATGCAGAACGCAATGCCGTTGGAAAACGCCATGCCGACCAGGGTGTCGTTGCGGATGCGGCGCAGCTCGCCCTGCACCTCGTCCGCCGTGTGGGGGCGAAAGCGCTTGTCCTCCACCTCTTGCGCGGCTTGCCAAAAGAACAGGTACGGGCTGATGGTGGTGCCCAGCACCGCCACCAAAGTGATGAACACCTCTTTGCCGCTGGGCAGCTTGGGCCACACCACCGCCTGCGCCACGGCCAGCCAGTCGATGCGCACCGACAGCACCACCGCCACGTACGCAAACAGCGTCAACGTGAGCCACTTGAGCCAGCGCACATAGCGCTCATACGGCAAGAACACCTGCAGCACCAGGCTGAGCAGCCCGAACGTCACGGCGTACACGTGCGCGCTGCCGCCCACCAGCAGGCGCAGCGCCTCGGCCATGGCGGCCAGGTCGGCGCCGATGTTCAGGATGTTGGCCCCCAGCAGCAGCGCCACGCACGCCCGCAACAGCCAGCGCGGGTAATGCTGGCGGATGTTGGCCGCCAGGCCCACGCCGGTCACGTAGCCAATGCGCGCCGACACCAGCTGAATAGCCGCCATCAGCGGCAGCGTGACGACCACCGTCCACAACATGCCCAGCCCGTACTGCGCGCCCGCCTGCGAATAGGTGGCGATGCCGCTGGGGTCGTCGTCCGCCGCACCGGTGATCAGCCCTGGGCCGAGCTGGCGCAGCGAAACCTTCAGGCGCTCTGGAACGAGTGGACGCGGAATAGTCATGACGGGATGGCGCTCAAGCGCACGCACGGGAAAAGAAGCACGGTGCCGTCCGGCGGCGCCCTATGATTGCCCACGCTGGCTTACCGTTTCCTTTAGCCTTCATTTGCCACAGGATTGCCCATGACCTCCCAAGACTGGCTTGCACGCCTTGCCGCCATCGACACCACCAGCCGCAACTCCAACCTGGGCCTGATTGAAACCGTGCGCGACGACCTGCGCGCGCGCGGGCTCGACCCCTGGCTGTCCAGCAACGCCGAGGGCACCAAGGCCAACCTGTTCTGCACCCTGCCCGCGCAAGATGGCGGCACGCAAGGCGGCATCGCCCTGTCGGGCCACACCGACACCGTGCCCGTGGACGGCCAGAACTGGACCAGCGACCCATTTGCGCTGACCGAGCGCGACGGCCGCCTGTACGCGCGCGGCAGCTGCGACATGAAGGGCTTCATCGCCTGCGCGGTGGCGCTGGTGCCCGAATTCCTGGCCACCCCGCGTGCCAAGCCGCTGCACCTGGCCCTGTCGTACGACGAAGAAATCGCCTGCATTGGCGCGCCCGTGATGCTGGCCGATCTGCAGCAGCGCGGCGTCAAGGTAGACGGCGCCATCGTGGGCGAACCCACCTCCATGCAACCGGTGGTGGCGCACAAGGGGCTGAACGCCTACCGCTGCCGCGTGCACGGCAAGGCGGCGCATTCGTCGCTCACGCCGCAGGGCTGCAACGCCATCGAGCACGCCGCGCAGCTGATCTGCGCCATCCGCGAGATGGCCGAGCAGTGGCGCGCCAACGGCCCATTCGACCAGTTCTACGACGTGCCCTACAGCACCATCACCACCAACCTGATCGGCGGCGGCATCGCCATGAACACCATCCCGCAGCTGTGCGAATTCACCTACGAATTCCGCAACCTGCCGATGCTGTCGCCCGCCGACATCCAGGGCCGCATCGACGCCTACATCCAGACCGAACTGCTGCCGCGCATGCAGCGCGAGTTTCCCGGCGCCGCCGTTGAAATCGAAAACCTGGCCGCCGCGCCCGGCCTGGACGCCAGCGAACAAGCCGCCATCACCCAGCTGGTGCGCGCACTGACCGCTGACAAATCGGTGCGCAAGGTGGCCTACGGCACCGAAGCCGGCCTGTTCCAGGGCGCGGGCATCCCCACCGTGGTGTGCGGGCCCGGCTCGATCGAGCAGGCGCACAAGGTGGATGAATTTGTGGCCATCGACCAGCTGGCGCAGTGCGAGAAGTTCTTGCGGCAGGTGGCGGCGTCGCTGTAACGCGCGGCGGGGGTCACCTGTCCGCGCACGGTGCCGCCTTGGGCACCCTCTTGCTTTGATTTTGATAGCTTCTGGCGCAGTCTGCACCAGCGCCAAAAGCCGATTTGCCTCTCAAAGCACGGGCGATGCGACGGTGCGCTGTGCGCGGCGCTGCACGGCCTGCGCTGTCGAAGAATTAAGGTTAGGGTGCCCGCGCCGCCGGCGCATCACTACCAAACCGATAGCTGCCGGCGCAGTCAGAGCGGGCGCCAGCGGGCGATTTCGTTCAGACAGTTCGCCGCAACGGCCTGAACACATCCGCGTCCGCATAGAACGCCACGTCCTCATTCGCAGACCACCAGTCCGGCACGCCGAGCACGGGCAGGGGCACGAAGGGTTTGGTGGCCAGCGTGTCGGCGTTCAGTTGCCCAGCCAGCGCCGCATCCAGCGCGCTCAGGTCGCCCAATGCATCGAACGGCTGGGCCACGCGCAGCACGTGCACGGTGATGGATTTGTAGGGCGTGAGCAGCTTTTCCAGCGCGGCGTGGCCAAAGAGCATGAACGACGCCTGCCGCCACAGCGGACGCAGGGGGCCGAACAGCTCGGCCCAGCGGCGCTGCGCCAGGGCTTGCCACAGCGCGTCGGGCGCGTGCAGCAGGGCGCCGTTCTCGTCGAACACGGTGATGGCGTCGCGCACCGGGCCGCGCCGGGCACCCACGCCGTCGCGGGCGATTTCGGCCGCCTGCAGCCGGTTCAGGTGGCGCTTGGTTTGCGGAAAACCCTGCCAGACCAGCGCGTTGAAGAAGTCGTGCCAACCGGCGCGCGTGGGCACGCAGGCGCTGTCGGCAATGAAGCGCTCGTACGCCACGCCGGGCCGTAGCGCATCGGGCGGCACGAAGCGCACGGGCGCGCGGCCGCTGGCGTTCAGCGCGGCGTGTACGTCACCGCTTGAGTGCCATGCCTGCCACGCGCCCTGGCCGTGACGCGCCCAGGGCGCGAACCAGGGCCGCGCCCAATCGGGCGGCGCGGCGGTAGGGTGGGTGGCGGCGTCGCTCAAGCCCGTGGCTGGCTGGCAACGAAGGCGGCGAAGTCGGCCAGGTAGGCGGCCAGCATCTGGCGCGTGGCGTCGTCCTTCAGCTGGCCTTCGGTGAACAGGTTTTGCGCGCGCGAGACCATGAGCGAGCGCCCGCTGAACACGCGCGTGCCCAGCAGCTTGAGCGTGGGCAGCCACGCGTGCTGCGACGAGACGGTGCCAAAGCCGCTCATCGACGCGCCCATCAGCCCCGTGGGCTTGCCGCCGAAGACGGACTTCATGTCGGCGCGCGACAGCCAGTCGATACCGTTCTTGAACACGCCGGGCACGCCGTTGTTGTATTCAGGCGTGACCAGCAGCAGGCCGTCGGCGGCGATGATCTGGCTTTTGAGCGCCTGCACGGCGGCGGGAATGCCACCCTGCTGCTCCACATCACCGTCGTACAGCGGCACGCCGTGCAGTGTGGCCACCTCGATCTGCACGCCTTCAGGGGCGACTTGCTGCGCGGTGCGCGCCAGGGCGGTGTTGAAGGAACCTGCGCGCAGGCTGCCAGACAGTGCAAGGATGCGGGTCATGCGGTGCGGAAGCGAAAAAAACGGGTGGGCGAACGGCCCAAGCGGGCATTTTAGAAGCGCGCCGCCAACGGACGTTTACTACTATAAACATAGCTGCCAGCGCTGGTGCAGCCTGCGCTGGCAGCCTTTTTCACGTTGAATTGAGCGCCAAGGGCACTGCGTCAACCCGGTGCCGACAGCCGCTGCGCGGCCTGCTCAGCCGAAGCGCCAGCGGCGCCGCACGTTCACGAAGGCCGCAGGTGCACACCGTCCAGGCTGGGCGGGGTCAGGCGGTGGGCGTTGCTGCCTTCGCGCACGGTGCCAAAGCGCTGGCCGGCGTTCCAGTCGTCGGCGGCCTGCTGGATCTCTTCATGCGTGCGTGCGACGAAGTTCCACCACACCATGATCGGCTCGCCAAACGGCCGGCCGCCCAGCAGCAGCACCTGGGCGGCGGCGCTGCAGCGCAGGCGCAGCTCGGTGCGCCCGGGCGGGAAGTACAGCAGCTCGCCCGTGGGCAGCGCTTCGCCGTCCAGCTCGGCCTGGCCGCGCAGCACCATGGCGCCGTATTCAAAATCGGCCTGCAGGGGCAGCACCGTGTCGGCCGCCGCCGCGGCGGTGAAGTCGATGCCGACCAGCGGGCTGTACACCTGCGTGGGCGCGGTCAGGCCCAGCGCGCTGCCGGCCAGCACCGTGGCGCGCCAGCCGCCGGCATCGGCGGTGGGCAGGTCGGCGTAGTTCTGGAAGGCCGGCTCGCGGTTCTTCTCGGCGTCGGGCAGGGCAATCCACAGCTGCGCGGCGTGCATGACGGCGCCGTCCTGCGCGCTGTCTTCGGTGTGGGCAATGCCGCGCCCGGCGGTCATCAGGTTGACCTGGCCGGGGCGGATGACCTGCTCATACCCCAGCGAATCGCGGTGCACCACTTCGCCCTCGATCATCCAGGTGAAGGTCTGCAAGCCGATGTGCGGGTGTGGCCCCACGTGCATGCCCTTGCCGGGCGCGAACTGCACCGGGCCCAGGTGGTCCAGAAAGCACCACGCGCCCACCATGCGGCGTTCGCGGTTGGGCAGCGCGCGGCGGATCTGCGTGTCTTCCCCCACGATGGACGTGCGCGAGGGGTAACGGATGGGTGCGGGCGCGCTCATGCGGCCCCCTGGGCGCCGTGCGCCAGTGAATTGGCCCGGTATTCAGGGTGCTTGTCGATGTAGGCCTTCACGAAAGGGCAATCGGGCCGCACCTTCAGCCCCTGAGCCGCCGCGTAGTCCAGGATGTGCTTGACCAGCGTACCGCCGATGCCGCGGCCAGCCAGTTCCTTGGGCACGATGGTGTGCAGGTACGCAATGCCGCCGGGAAAGCGCTCAAACACTTCGTAGGCGGTGTGGCCGTCCACCGTCCATTCAAAACGGCGGGTGGCTTCGTTCAGGACGATGTTCGGTGGCTCGGTGGTCATGGCGTATCTCCGATGTTGGATGGCGAGGGGCTGCCCGTGATGGGGTGATCAAGTGGCGATCAAGTCGCCGCGGCTTTGGCCTCGCCCGCGTGGGTGGCACGCGCTGAGGCTTCGGCCATGTTGTGCAAAACCAGGTCGCGCCCGGCGAACTGGCCACCGCTGACTTCCAGCGCGAAACGTTCGTTGTCGCGGCGGCGCAGTTCATCCATGTGCGCGTCGGCCTCTTCCCGCGTGGCGCCCAGCGCGCAGGCGGTGGCGCGGCCCATCACCAGGGCGGATTCAAAGGTCTCGCGCACCACCACGTCGGCGTCGGTCTTGACCAGGGCCAGCGCATGCCGGCGGTCATAGGCGCGCACGATCAGCTCGGCGTGCGGAAAGTGCTCTTTGGCGGTTTCGGCGATCAAGGTGGCGGCGTCCGGGTTGTCCACGCACACCACGATGGCGCGGGCGTGGTGCGCGCCGGCGGCGTGCAGCACGTCGATGCGCGCGCCGTCGCCGTAGTACACCTTGAAGCCGTAGCTGTTGGCGTCGCGGATGGTGGTGGTGTCGTTGTCGATGATGGTGATTTCGGCGCCGCGCAGCAGCGCGCTTTGCGTGACGATCTGCCCCACGCGGCCAAAGCCGACGATGATCACGCTGCCCTGGCCGTCGTGCACCGGCTCTACGCCTTCCATCGATTCGCCCTGCGGGTTGGCGCGCACCATGCGGCTGTGCACTACGACGACCAGCGGGGTGAACGCCATCGACAGCACCACGATGGCCGTCATGTTGGCGTTGATCTCCGGCGTGATCACGTGTTGCGCCAGCGCCTGCGCGAACAGCACGAAGGCGAATTCGCCGCCCTGGGCCATCAGCACGGCGCGGTCGATCGCCTCGGCGTGGCTGCTTTTGGCCAGGCGCGCCACGGCGTAGATGCACGCGGCCTTGGTCGCCATCAGCGCCAGCACGCCCGACAGCACCAGCGGCCAGTTGCGCATCACCACCGACAAGTCCAGCGACATGCCCACGGCCAGGAAGAACAGGCCCAGCAGCAGGCCGCGGAAAGGCTCGACATCGGCCTCCAGCTGGTGGCGGAAGGTGGATTCCGACAGCAGCACGCCCGCCAGAAAGGCGCCCATGGCCATCGACAGGCCGCCCAGCTCCATCAGCAGCGCAGCGCCCAGCACCACCAGCAGGGCGGCAGCAGTCATCACTTCGCGCGCCTTGGCCCGCGCCAACACACGAAACAGTGGGTTCAACAGCCAAACGCCTGCCGCCACCAGGGCGCCCAGCGCCAAGGCCGCCACGCCCAGGCGTTGCCACAGCGGCGTGGTGGTGACTGCGTGCGCAGCGTCTGGCGGCGCCATGAAGGCGACGATGGCCAGCAGGGGCACGATCAGCAGGTCTTCAAACAGCAGGATGGAGACGATGCGCTGCCCACGCGGCGCGGCGATGTCGCCCCGCTCGGCCAGCACCTGCATGACGATGGCGGTAGAGGTCAGCACGAAGCCCGCGCCCGACACGAAAGACACCTGCCAGCTGTAGCCAAACGCCATGCCCACCACCGTGAGCAGCGCCGCGCACACCACTACCTGCAGGCTGCCCAGCCCGAAGATCTGCCGCCGCAGGCTCCACAGGTGCGAGGGCTTCATCTCCAGGCCGATGATGAACAGGAACATCACCACGCCCAGCTCGGCCACGTGCAAGATCGTCTGCGGGTCGTTGACCAGCTTCAGCCCGAACGGGCCGATGGCAAGGCCCCCCGCCAAATAGCCCAGCACCGCCCCCAGCCCCAGCCGCTTGAACAAAGGCACGGCCACCACGGCCGCCCCCAGCAGGGTCACCACGCTGACCAGCTGGCCGGTCATTCCTCCTTCTACCGCCATAGTTCGTTCTCTTTTTGATGGATGTCAAACAGGGGCGCAACGATACACCGGCCCACCGCAGCACAACCGCAGCCACGGCCACAGCGAAGGGTTTGCAAAAAAAGCGCCGGGGGCCGGCGCACATGGGGCGCGCGGGGCACCTGCCGCCCCGCGCTGCCCTGCCCGGCTTCAGGCCACGCGGCCGAAGCGCCCGCTGTTGAAGTCGTTGATCGCAGCGCCGATCTCGGCCTGGCTGTTCATCACGAACGGGCCATAGCCAACCACCGGCTCGTCGATCGGCTCGCCGGCCAGCACCAGGAGCTTGGCGTCGCCGTTCGCCTCGATCGTCAGGCCGCTGCCTTCGGTGCTCAGCGTCGCCATTTCGGCGGCGCGCAGCACCTGGCCCCCGTTTTCGCTGCCGTTGATCTGCACCGTGCCGTCCAGCACCACCACCAGCGTGGTCCAGCCTTCGGGCTGGTCCAGCACGGCAGTCTGCCCGGCGCCCAGGCGCACGTCCAGCACGTGGATAGGCGTGTACGTTTCGGCCGGGCCGCGCACGTCGCCGTACTGGCCGGCGATCACGCGCACGGTGCCCGCGCCACCCGGCAGGGCCACGGCGGGAATCTGCCCGTCGGTGATGCCCTGGTAATGCGCCGGGGTCATCTTGTCCTTGGCGGGCAGGTTGACCCACAGCTGCACCATCTCGAACGGGCCGCCACTGCGGCTGTAGGCCTCGGAATGGAACTCCTCGTGCAGGATGCCGCCGCCGGCGGTCATCCACTGCACGTCGCCCTTGCCGATCACACCCCCGGCGCCGGTGGAATCGCGGTGCTCCACCTCGCCGTCGTACACGATGGTCACGGTTTCAAAGCCGCGGTGCGGGTGCTGGCCCACGCCGCGCCGGTGCCCGGTGTTGGGGCCGAACGTGGTGGGCGCCGCGTAGTCCAGCAGCAGGAAGGGGCTGCGCTCGGCCACGCCCGCGCCGTTGTAGCCGAACATGCCGTGCACCGGAAAACCGTCGCCCACCCAGTGGCGGCCAGGCGCGCTGGCCTGGGCCAGCACGCGCTTGGCGCTGGCGCCCACGGGGGTGGTGGCGGTGCGGGTGGGGGTGCTTGTGGTGGTCATCTGGTATCTCCTGGGATGCGGCGCCGGTCACTTGATGGGCGCCATGGGGTGATAGTAGGCGTCTCACTGGCGCTTTTAAATAGACAAAATGGCACCACATCGTTGCATTATCAGGACAATAGCCGTGTGCCGCTGACTTGGCTCCATGCGCCATCAGCCAATTGATTTCAGAACAAATCACCCTCCAGCGCCCACAGCACCAGCGCTGACAGCTACCCAATTCATAGCAAATGACGCCACTGACCGACCTGAACGACCTGGCCTACTTCGCCGCCGTGGCCGAGCACGGCGGCTTTGCCGCGGCCGAACGCGCCACCGACGTGCCCAAATCCAAGCTCAGCCGCCGCGTGGCGCAGCTTGAAGGCCGCCTGGGCACGCGGCTGATCCAGCGCACCACACGCCGATTTGCGCTGACCGACACCGGCCTGGCCGTGCTGGAGCACGCCCGCGCCATGCTGGCCGAAGCGCAGGCCGCCGAAGCCCTGGTCGCCGCCGACGCCGCCACCCCGCGCGGCACCGTGCGCCTGTCGTGCCCACCCGCGCTGCTGCAATCGGCCGTCGCACCCATGCTGGCGCGCTACCTCAACGCCTGGCCGCAGGTGCGCCTGCAAGTGCACGCCACCAACGCCAACGTCGACGTGTGGGAAGGCGGCGTGGATCTGGCCCTGCGCGTGCGCCCGCCCGGCGGCCCGCTGCCGCGCGAGGAAACCGTGCGCGCCCTCGCCCTCAGCCCGCACGTGCTGGTGGCATCGCCCCGCCTGCTGAGCACCGCCATGCCGCCCACTGAGCCCGAGCAACTGGCGCGCCTGCCCACGCTGGGCCTGGGCAATTCCGAAGAAGCGCAAACCTGGCACCTGAGCGGCCCCGGCGGCCAAACCGCCGTGGTGCCCCACACCCCGCGCCTGATCGCCGACGACATGGCCGCACTGCTGGACGCCGCCCTGGCCGGCGTCGGCTGCGCACCCCTGCCGCGCCTGCTGGCGCACGACGCGCTGCAGCGCGGCGACCTGCAAGAAACCCTGCCCGGCTGGGCCCCGCAACCCTGGCTGGTGCAAGTGGCCTTCGCCACCCGGCGCGGCATGCGCCCGGCCGTGCGCCAGTTGGTGGACGCGCTGGCGGCAGGCTTTGAAGGGCTGATTCGTGAGGGGCGGTGCTTGACGGTGCCAGGCGCGCCGGCCTGAGGCACCGGGTTTTTTCGCGCTTCGGTTCCAGGGCTGGCCGCAACGGACTGTGCCGGCGCGGAAGGCCCGTGAATCTGCGGTGCCGACGTCGTAGCCGCGTGACCTGCGGCGCTATGACTTCACCCGCGGGGCAATCCGCCTCACCCCGGCTCGCTATTCAAAAAATAGCTGCCAGCGCAAGCCCATCTTGCGCTGGCGTGCGAAAAGACCAAGAACCCGCACCGCCCGGCGCGGCCCCACCCGCGCACTATTCCGTGCCAATCAGCCGTGGCGTGGGCGGGCGCTTGCGCAGCCTTTCGCAGCGCCCCATGTGCTCGGCAAACATATCGGCCAGCGCAGGCGGCGGCGCTGTGCAAAGTTTGGAATCAGCCTCACGGATGACAGACTCACACATCCAGTTCGAAGCCGAGATCCACTTCCGAGGCAGGCTGGCCGCCTTGCAGCCCCCAATTGCTCAGCGGCGGCTCTTGCAGAACGATCAGGACATCCTGCGGATCGATGCCAAGCGCCTGAAATCGCGTCACGATCTCCTGGTACAGCTGACGCTTGGCAGCCAACGACCGGCCAGGAAACATGACGATCTCGACGTAGGTGTAGTTCTCGCTTTTGGTGGCCGGCACCGAAAAGTGCTCAGGCCGATGCTCCACGTAGCGGATCTGCCGGTCGTCCTGCGGCACCTTCAACGCCGTGCGCAGGGCCTGATAGACGGCTTCCATCAGCCCCTGCACTTCTTCAGGCGGACGAGACCTTCGCACTTCGATCTTGGCCAATGGCATGCCGGACTCCTTAGTTTTAATTGACGGTGTCTCTTCAGACAACGCGCCAAGCCAGCGCCTCCCCACCCCGCAATGGCTTAACCACCGTTTCCCCAAAAGCCACCTCGTTGGGCAGCTTCCACTCTTCTTTCCGTAGCGTAGTGCGCCCGCTGTTCCTGGGCAAGCCGTAGAAATCAGCCCCAAAGAAAGACGCAAAACCTTCCAATTTGTCGAGCGCGCCGGCTGCCTCAAAAGCCTCGGCGTACAGCTCCAGTGCGCTCAGGGCCGTGTAGCAACCGGCGCAGCCGCAGGCGTTTTCTTTGAGCTGGGCGGGGTGCGGGGCGCTGTCGGTGCCCAGGAAGAACTTGGGGCTGCCGCTGGTGGCGGCCTGCACCAAGGCCTGGCGGTGCGTTTCGCGCTTGAGCACGGGCAGGCAGTAATAGTGCGGGCGGATGCCGCCCTGAAACAGCGCGTTGCGGTTGTACAGCAGGTGGTGCGCGGTGATGGTGGCGGCGGTGTGTGGGCCTTCCGCGGCCACATACTGCGCGGCGTCTTTCGTGGTGATGTGCTCGAAGACGACTTTCAGCTCAGGCAAGTCTTTGCGCAGCGGGGCCATGACGCGGTCGATGAACACCGCCTCGCGGTCGAACAGGTCGATGTCGCTGTCGGTCACTTCGCCGTGCACCAGCAGCTTGAGGCCGTGGCGCTGCATGGCTTCGAGGGTCTTGTAGGTCTTGCGCACGTCGGTCACGCCCGCGTCGCTGTTGGTGGTGGCGCCGGCCGGGTACAGCTTGAGGGCGACCACGCCCGCATCGGCCGCGCGGGCGATTTCATCGGGCGGCGTGTTGTCGGTGAGGTACAGCGTCATGAGCGGCTCAAAGGCCACTGCCGCAGGCACCGCCTGCAGGATGCGCTCTTTATACGATAGCGCCTGCGCCGCCGTGGTGACGGGCGGCTTCAGGTTGGGCATGATGATCGCGCGGCCAAACTGGGCCGCCGTGTGCGGCACGACACTGGCCAGGGCGGCGCCGTCGCGCACATGCAAGTGCCAGTCGTCTGGCCGGGTGATGGTGAGGGTGGTGGGCATGGACTGCATTGTCCCATCGGGTCCCGGGGGCAGGCGCTGCTGCGCCAGAATGGGCGCCGCCACACCGTCCACCATGCCCAAGCCCACCCAACCCCCGTCTGTGACCGACAACGTCCCCCTGGCCGATGCGCCCGAAGCGCGCCCCGATCCGCTGTTCAACCTGTCCCTGGCCAAGGGCCTGGCCGTGCTGCGCAGCTTTGACGCCGGGCACCGCGCGATGACGCTGTCCGAAGTGGCCGCACGCAGCGACATGACCAAGGCGTCGGCCCAGCGCACGGTGCACACGCTAGAGGTGCTGGGCTACCTGGGGCGGCAGCCCCGCACCGGCCGCTTCTGCCTGCAGCCCAAGGCGCTGGAGATCGGCTACGGCTACGTGGCCAGCCACCCGCTGGCGCTGGCGGCCACGCCCTACCTGGCCCAGTTGTCCAATGAAAGCGGCGAGACGGCCAGCCTGACCGAACCGGTGGAGCTGGACATGGTCTACATCGCCCAGCGCATGACGACGCAGTTCATTCCCGTGCTGACGCCGGTGGGCATGCGCATACCCATGTACTGCACGAGCAGCGGCCGCGCGTGGCTGGCCGGGCAGTCTGATGCCCAAGTGGCCGCCGTGCTGGCCGCTTCGGCGCGCGAGCCGCGCACGCCCCACACGCTCACGGATGTGGCCGCCATCACCGAGCGTATCGATGAATGCCGGCGCGTGGGCTACGCCTGGAACGCTGAGGAGCTGTTCCTGGGCGACATGGGCATTGCCGCGCCCATCGTGGATCGAAGGGGCGTGACGCATGGCGCCGTGCACGTGTCGCCGCCCACCTGCCGCTGGACACCGGATGATGCGCGCCAGCGCCTGGCGCCCTTGGTGATTGAGTGCGCGCGTGCCATCGCCAGCGCACTGCCCGGCTGAGCCGCTGCGCGGCCGATCGACCGGCAGACCCGCGCCATCGTGCGACAGGCGGTCTTGCGGTAGATAGGCGCGGCAGCGTGCGTGCGCTGTGCGCACCGCATTCGGAACTCCGCGCCTGGCGCCCAAGAGCGCTGCACGCACCGCGTCGGTGAACGCGCGCACCAAAGCCGCCGCAGCAGCACCAATAACGCCAGAAGAATCGATTATCGATACATATATAGCTAATATCGAATCAATCAATTCAGGCACGGCGTGTGCTTATCCCTGGGGGCACATCAACCAAACCAGGAGCTTCATCCCATGCCCACGATTGCCCGGCCGACCTCCTCCCGCCGCATCCTGCGCGCCAGCGCCCTGACCGCCGCCCTGCTTGTGATCGGCATCGGCGCCGCCCATGCGCAAGGCAAAACCCTGCGCATCGCCATGACGGCCGCCGACATCCCGCGCACGCTGGGCCAGCCCGATCAGGGCTTTGAGGGCAACCGCTTCACCGGCATCCCAATCTACGACTCGCTCACGCAGTGGGATTTGTCGAAGGCCGACGCGCCCAGCGTGCTGATTCCCGGCCTGGCCACCAGCTGGGCGGTGGACGCCAAGGACAAGACCAAATGGGTGTTCAAGCTGCGCCCGGGGGTCACTTTCCACGATGGGTCGCCCTTCAACGCCGACGCGGTGGTGTGGAACGTGAACAAAGTGCTGGACAAGGAAGCGCCGCAGTTCGACGCCAGCCAGGTGGGCGTGACGGCATCGCGCATGCCCACGCTGCGCAGCGCCCGCAAGATCGACGACCTGACGGTGGAGCTGACCACCAGCGAACCCGATTCCTTTCTGCCCATCAACCTGACGAACCTCTTCATGGCGTCGCCAGCGGCGTGGAAAAAGGCGTTCGACGCCGCCAAGGGCGCCACACCCGCCGACAAGTCCAAGGCCGCATGGACGGCGTTCGCCGCGGCGCCCTCGGGCTCGGGCCCGTTCAAGGTCACGCGCTTCGCGGCGCGCGAGCGGCTGGAACTGGCCGCCAACAAGAGCTATTGGGACGCCAAGCGCGTGCCCAAGATCGACAAGGTGGTGCTGCTGCCCATGCCCGAAGCCAACGCCCGCACCGCCGCCTTGCTGGGCGGCCAGGTGGACTGGATCGAGGCGCCCGCGCCCGACGCGCTGGACCAGATCAAGCAGCGCGGCTTCAAGGTATACGCCAACGCACAGCCGCATGTGTGGCCGTGGCAGTTCTCCTTTGCGCCGGGATCGCCCTGGCTCGACAAGCGCGTGCGCCAGGCGGCCAACCTGTGCGTGGACCGCGGGGGCCTCAAGCAACTGCTGGGCGGCATGATGGCCGAGGCCAAGGGCGTGGTCGCCCCGGGCCACCCGTGGTGGGGCAACCCCAAGTTCGACATCAAGTACGACGTCAAGGGTGCGCAGGCGCTGATGCAGCAGGCCGGCTGGTCGGCCGCCAAGCCGCTGAAGGTGAAGGTGCAGATCTCGGCCTCGGGCTCTGGCCAGATGCAGCCGCTGCCGATGAACGAGTTCATCCAGCAGTCGCTGAAGGCCTGCTACATCGACGTTGACTTCGACGTGATCGAGTGGAACACGCTGTTCACCAACTGGCGCAAAGGTGCCAAGGATGCGACGGCCAACGGCGCGAACGCGGTCAACATCAGCTTCGCGGCGATGGATCCGTTCTTCGCGATGGTTCGCTTCGTGTCAAGCAAGGCCTTCCCGCCCGCGTCCAACAACTGGGGCTACTACGGCAACCCCGAGGTGGACAAGCTGGTGGCAGACGCGCGCACCTCGTTCGACGACAAGGCCCGTGATGCGGCGCTGGCCAAGCTGCACGCGCACATGGTGGAAGACCCGCCCTTCCTGTACGTGGCGCACGACGTGGGCCCCCGCGCCATGTCGCCCAAGGTCAAGCACGTGGTGCAGCCGCGCAGCTGGTTCATCGACCTGGCCACGATGACGATGGACTGAGCCTGCGCCAACGCAACGGAGCACTCGCGCTCATTGCTTCGTTTTTGATAGCTTCCGGCGCAAGCAGCACCTGCGCCAGAAGCTCATCAGGCTCATAACTATAGAAGTGCTGCCGGCGCGCCAGCGCAGCAGCGTCCCGCCACCCACTGCCCACGATCCGCATGCTTGCCTATCTGCTGCGCCGCATTCTCTACACCCTGCCCATCATGCTGGGTGTGGCACTGGTGTGCTTTGCCCTGGTGCATTTGTCGCCGGGTGACCCGCTGGTGTCCATCCTGCCACCCGACGCATCGGCCGAACTGCAGCAGCAGCTGCGCGACCTGTATGGCTTCAACCGCTCCTTGCCCGAGCAGTTTGGCCTGTGGTTGTGGCGTGCGCTGCACGGCGACCTGGGCACGTCCATCGCCACCAGCCGCCCCGTCGTCACGGAGGTCATGCACGCCGTGGTCAACACGCTGCGCCTGTCGGTGGTGGCGACGTTCATCGGCTTCGTGCTGGGCTGCGTGTTCGGCTTCGTGGCCGGTTACTTCCGCCATTCGGCGCTGGACCGCGCCGCGTCGATGCTATCGGTGCTGGGCGTGTCGGTGCCGCACTACTGGCTGGGCATGGTGATGGTGATCGTGTTCTCGTCGCTGCTGATGTGGCTGCCAGCCACGGGCGCGGGGCCCGGCGGCTCTGACCACTGGGCGTGGGATTGGGAGCACATCAAGTTCATGATCCTGCCCGCGTTGACCATGTCGGTGATTCCGATGGGGATCATCGCCCGCACCGTGCGCGCCCTGGTGTCTGAACTGCTGGATCAGGAATTCATCGTCGGCCTCAAGGCCAAGGGCCTGACCGGCTTTGGCATCTTCCGGCACGTGGTCAAGAACGCCGCGCCCACCGCGCTGGCGGTCATGGGCCTGCAGCTGGGTTACCTGCTGGGCGGCTCGATCCTGATCGAGACCGTGTTCTCGTGGCCGGGCACGGGCTTCCTGCTCAATTCCGCCATCTTCCAGCGCGATCTGCCCCTGCTGCAGGGCACGATCCTGGTGCTGGCGATGTTCTTCGTGCTGCTCAACCTGCTGGTTGATGTGCTGCAAACCCTGCTTGACCCACGGATCGCCCGCTGATGAACACCGCCACACTTACTCGCTCTGCCGCGGCACCGGTGGTGCCGCAGCGCTCGCCGGGCTACTGGCGCTCGGTCATCTCGCGCTTTGTGCGGGACCCGGTGGCCATGGCCGCGCTGGCCGTGGTGCTGGCGCTGGTGCTGCTGGCCGTGTTCGGCCCGTGGCTCACACCGGCCGACCCCTATCAGTCCGCGATGCTCAAGCGGCTCAAGCCCATCGGCACCCCGGGTTTCTTGCTGGGCACGGACGAACTCGGCCGCGACATGCTTTCTCGCCTGATCGTGGGGGCGCGGCTGTCGCTGTTCATGGGCATCACGCCGGTGTTGCTGGCCTTTGCCATCGGCGCGGCCATCGGCATCGTGGCCGGTTACGCGGGCGGGCTGACGAACACGCTGATCATGCGCACGATCGACGTGTTTTACGCGTTCCCCTCCGTGCTGCTGGCGATAGCGTTGTCGGGCACGCTGGGCGCGGGCATCGTCAATTCGCTGATCTCGCTGACCATCGTGTTCATCCCTCAGATCGCGCGGGTGGCCGAGAGCGTGACCACCCAGGTGCGCGGGCGCGACTACGTGGAGGCAGCGCGCGCCTCGGGCGCCGGGCCGTTCACCATCGTGCGCGTGCACGTGCTGGGCAACGTGCTGGGGCCCATCTTTGTGTATGCCACCAGCCTGGTGGCCGTCTCCATGATCCTGGCTTCCGGCCTGTCCTTCCTGGGTCTGGGGGTCAAGCCGCCAGAGCCCGAATGGGGCCTGATGCTCAACACCCTGCGCACGGCCATCTACACGCAGCCGCTGGTGGCGGCGTTGCCCGGGGTGATGATTTTTATCACCTCCATTTCCTTCAACCTGCTCTCCGATGGCCTGCGCTCGGCCATGGACAACAAGGGGTAACGCCATGCTGGACGCATTGAAGAACGACGTCGGTGGCCCGGCACAGCCGCTGCTGACCATTCGCGGGTTGCAAAAGCTGTTTCCGCTCAAGAAGGGCGTTCTGGGCCAAAGCGGCGGGGTGGTTCGCGCTGTCGACGGCGTGGACTTCGAAGTGATGAAGGGCGAGACGCTGGGCGTGGTGGGCGAATCGGGCTGCGGCAAGTCGACCACCGCGCGGCTGCTGATGCACCTGATCGAGCCCACCGCGGGCGAAGTGATCTTCGACGGCCGCGTCGTGGGTGGCCGGGGCTTGACGCTGAAGGAGTTTCGTCGCCAGGTGCAGATGGTGTTCCAAGACAGCTACGCGTCGCTCAACCCGCGCCTGACGATCGAAGATTCCATCGCTTTCGGCCCGGTAGTGCATGGCGTGCCCCGGCGCGAAGCCGTCGCCCGCGGCCGCGATCTGCTGGCACGCGTAGGGCTGGAGCCGGCGCGCTTTGCCGGCCGCTACCCGCACGAGCTGTCAGGCGGCCAGCGCCAGCGCGTGAACATCGCACGCGCCCTGGCCTTGCAGCCGCGCCTAATCATCCTGGACGAAGCGGTTTCGGCGCTGGACAAATCGGTGGAAGCTCAGGTCATCAACCTGCTGATGGACTTGAAGAAGGAGTTTTCACTTACCTACGTCTTCATCAGCCATGACCTGAACGTGGTGCGCTACATCAGCGACCGCGTGATGGTGATGTACCTCGGCCAGGTGGCCGAAATCGGCCCGGCTGATGCGCTGTATGAAGCCGCCGCCCACCCTTACACAGGCGCGCTGCTGTCATCCATGCCTTCGATGGACCCGGATCACCGCACCGAGCAGGTGCCACTCGCCGGCGATCCGCCCAACCCCATCAACCCACCGAGTGGCTGCCGATTCCATCCGCGCTGCCCCGTGGCAGCGCCTGTGTGCAGCCAGCGCGCCCCAGCGCTGGACGCCATCAGCGCGCAGCACCGCGTGCGCTGCCTGATGTACGAAGCCGGCAGCGGCCACCCGCGCGCCCCCGTCCTTGCTCAAGCTGCGTAAGCCATGAACGCCTCCACCCCCTCTTCCGACGAGCCCATGGTGCATCTGCGTGACCTGACGGTCACCTTCACGGGCGGGAGCAAGCCGGTTCGCGCCGTCAGCGGCGTGAGCCTGGACGTTCGGCGCGGCGAAACTGTCGCGCTGATCGGTGAATCAGGCTCTGGAAAAAGCGTGACGATGCGCACCTTGCTGCGCCTGCACCCCGAGCGGCGCACCCAAATGGGCGGCACCGCGCGCGTGGCCGGTCGCGACGTGTTGGCCCTTTCGGGCCGTGCGCTGGCCGACTACCGCGGCAAGGTGGCGTCCATGATTTTTCAAGAGCCGCTGCTGGCACTGGATCCGGTCTACACCGTGGGCGCGCAAATCGTCGAATCGCTGCGCCGGCACGAAGGACTTGATCGCGCCGCCGCCCACCAGCGCGCACTGGCGCTGTTCGAGCGCGTGCGCATTCCCAGCCCAGAGCGGCGGCTGGCCGCCTACCCGCACGAGATGTCGGGCGGTATGCGCCAACGCGCCATGATCGCGCTGGCGCTGGCCTGCAGCCCGCAGTTGCTGCTGGCCGACGAACCCACCACCGCGCTCGACGCCACCGTGCAAATCCAGATCCTGCTGCTGCTGCGCGAGCTGCAGCGCGACCTGGGCTTGGCGTGCATCTTCGTCACCCACGACATCGGGGCGGCAGTGGAAGTGGCCGACCGCATGGCGGTCATGTACGCCGGGCGCATCGTCGAGGAAGGCACCGTGCGCGAGCTGATTCACACGCCACGCCACCCCTACACCATTGCCCTGCTGCAAAGCCGGGCACACGGCGCCATGGCGCGCGGCACACCATTGCCCACCATCGCAGGATCGCCACCCGACCTGGCCGCGCTGCCGCCCGGCTGCGCCTTCGCCGCCCGTTGCGCCCTGGCCAGCGATGCGTGCCGCGCCGCCCAGCCGATGGCGGTCCAGTTTTCGCCCACCCACCAGGCGCGCTGCATCCACACCGAACAAGCAGCGGCCATGTTGGCCGTGCCCGCTTGATCTTTCGGCCCGCAATCCACCCTGCCAAGCCCTTGCCATGTCACCGTACGACCCCGCCCACGCCTTCGTTCCCTACCCGGAAGTGCCCGTCTCTGACGCTGGCACCGGCCCGCTGTCCGGGCTGTGCTTTGGCGTCAAGGATCTGTTCGACGTCGCCGGTTACCCCACCGGCGGTGGCAACCCGATCGTGCTAGCGCGCTCGGGCATCAAGTCACGCACAGCGCCCACCGTGCAGCGCCTGCTGGACGCCGGGGCGCGCTTCGTCGGCAAAACGGTGACCGACGAGCTGGCGTTTTCGATGACCGGCAATAACGTGCACTTCGGCGCGCCCCTCAACGGCGCCGCGCCCAGCCGCATTGCGGGCGGGTCGTCCTCCGGCTCGGCCTCGGCCGTTTCCCACCAACTGTGCGATTTCGCGTTGGGCACCGACACCGGCGGCTCAGTGCGCGCACCGGCCAACCATTGCGGGCTGTATGGCCTGCGGCCCACGCACGGGCGCATCAGCCTGGAAGGTGCACTGCATCTGGCCCCCAGCCTGGACACGTGCGGCTGGTTCGCGCGGGACGTGCAGACCTTCGCGCGCGTGGCCGACGTGCTGCTCGGCCCGGACTTCGCCCCTCTGCCGGATCAAGTGCGCTTGCTGCGGCCCACCGACGTATGGGCGCTCTCAGCGCCCGAGGCCGTGGCCGCGCTGGCGCCTGCACTGCAGGCAATCGAAGGTCTATTGGGTGACGCTATGCCCGTTGAGGCGCGGCTCGACAGCTTCGAGGCCATGTACTGGGCGTTTCGCTACGTTCAGGGCCGCGAGGCCTGGATGACGGACGGCCCCCTGCTGGAACGCTATGCGCCACCGCTGGGCGCCGCCGTGCAGCAGCGGCTGAACTGGTCGCGCACGGTGACCGACGAGCAGTTCGCCCACGCCACCGCCTTCCGCCTGCGCTTTCGCACCCATCTGGCCGCACTGCTGGGCCACAACGGCGTGATGGTGATCCCCACGATGCACGACATCGCCCCGCTGCGCACCGACACGGAAGAGGCGGTTGAGGACTACCGCAACCGCTCAACCGAATCGCTTTGCATGGCCGGCCTGTCGGGATTTCCGCAGCTGTCGATGCCATTGGCTAGCCGAGACGGCGCGCCGCTGGGCCTGTCGCTGCTGGGCCCCGCGGGCAGCGACCGCGGGCTGGTCGCGCTGGCAGAGCGCATCGCCGCCAGCTTATGAAAACCCATAAAAAGCACCGCTAGCGCCCTACACACCAGCGCTGGCAGCTATTACTTTCATAGTTATCACCTTGAAGCACCGACCATGAACACCGACACCCTTTCGCCCAGCCACCGCGCGCTTGCCATCAACAGCGAGCGGCTGTGGGATTCCCTCATGACGCTGGCCGAGATTGGCGCCACCGACAAGGGCGGCGTCTGTCGCCTGGCCTTGACCGACCTCGATCGCCAGGGGCGCGAGCTGTTCGTGCGCTGGACGCGCGACGCCGGCTGCAGCGTGCGCGTGGACGCCATCGGCAACATCTTCGCGCGCCGCGAGGGCAGCGACCCCAGCCGCCCGGCCGTGGCCACCGGCAGCCACATCGACACGCAGCCCACCGGCGGCAAGTTCGATGGCAACTATGGCGTGCTGGCCGGGCTGGAGGTGCTGCGCACGCTGAACGACGCGGGTGTGCGCACGGTCGCGCCGCTGGAAGTGTGCGTGTGGACGAACGAAGAGGGATCGCGCTTCGTGCCCGTCATGATGGGCTCAGGCGTGTACGCCGGTGATTTCACGCTGGAAACGGCGTTGGCCGCCGTCGACCGCGACGGCATCTCTGTGGGGCACGCGCTGCAGGCGATCGGGTTTGCCGGCAACGCCCCTGCTGCCGTGGCAGACGGTGCACCGCGCTTCGGCGCCTACTTTGAAGCCCATATCGAGCAAGGCCCGGTACTGGAAGACGCCGACATCCCCCTGGGCGTGGTCACCGGTGCGCTGGGGCAGCGCTGGTACGACGTGACCGTGACCGGCCAGGAAGCGCACGCCGGCCCCACCCCCATGCGCCTGCGCCGCGACGCCCTGCAGGCCGCCACCGCGCTGATGCAGGAAGTCGTCGCCACCGCCATGGACGAGCAGCCCGATGGACGCGGCACGGTAGGTTACGTACAGGTGTACCCCAACTCGCGCAACGTCATCCCAGGCAAGGTAGTTTTCACGGTGGATTTCCGCCACGCCAACGACGAAGGCCTGTCGCGCATGGACGCCCGGCTGCGCCAAGCGTGCGCCGCCGCGCAGGCGGTTGGCCGGGTGCAAGTGCAGGTCGAGCAGACGGTGTACTACCCGCCGGCACATTTCGCGCCAGAGTTGGTCGCGGCCGTGCGCCACGGCGCCGAACGCGCGGGCCTGCCGCACATGGACATCGTCAGCGGCGCGGGGCACGATGCCGTCTATGTGGCGCGCACAGCGCCTACGTCGATGATCTTCGTGCCCTGCAAAGACGGCATCTCGCACAACGAGATCGAAGACGCCCAGCCAGAGCACCTGGCCGCTGGCTGCAACGTGCTGCTGCATGCCATGCTGGAGCAGGCCGGCGTCGCTGCCACCTGAGAGGCAGCGAATACCTAGCTAGGCGCGAAGATACCGGCGCGCCGCGCGCTCAGCGCTGCCAGTGGCCGCGCTCCCATTGCCAGCCGCCGCCGTTCCAGCGCCACACCCAGTGGCCGGGCACCCACATGGCCTGCGGCGCGGGGGCGACGGGGATGGTTTCGACGATCACTTCGGGCATGGGCGGCACGGGCTGGCGCACCCAGTTGCCGTGGACCCACTGCCAATCGTTGCCAGCCCATTTCCAGTGGCCGGGCACCCAGTTGAAGTCAGGCGCAGGCGGGGCACCGCGGTCTTCGCGGATGGGCGCGGGCATGGGGCGCACTTGCTGCACCACAACGGGGCGCGGCGGCGCGGGGCGCTCCACCACGACGGGGCGCTGCTCGACGACGCGGGTGACGCAACCGGACAGTGCGCCGGCCAGGGCGCCGACGGCCAAGGTGCACAGCACGCCACGGTGCGCGCGAACGATGAAAGCACGGGACAGATTCATTCAAAGGCTCCTGCGGCCACACTGGCGTGGCCGCTGCCTATTCAACTGACGACCGGACGTTTGCGCTGACAGGCCGGCGCAGAAATCGCTGTCAGCCAAGGCGCCGTCGCGCCGTGGCGTGCGGCCTGGCTGCGGCGCTCGTCGGATCAGGCGGTGTAGTCGCCGCTGGCCTCGGGCTGAAACTCGATGGCGCGCACCTGCAGCTGGCCGGG
Source organism: Ottowia oryzae (assembly GCF_003008535.1). Lineage (NCBI taxonomy): Bacteria > Pseudomonadati > Pseudomonadota > Betaproteobacteria > Burkholderiales > Comamonadaceae > Ottowia > Ottowia oryzae. The sequence continues at coordinate 1,320,591 of NZ_CP027666.1, read as the reverse complement.
CTTGCCGTCGGCGCCCAGCCAGCGTGCGGTATCACCCACGCTCAGGCCCAGCAGGGCGGTGCCTATGGGGGACAGCACGGAAATCATGCCCTGCGCGGCATCGGCGTCGGGCGGGTAGCACAGGGTCAGGCTGCGTTCGGCGCCGCTGGCATCGGCCACGCGCACCTTCGAATACATGGTGACGATGTGGGCAGCGATCTCCTGCGGGCGCACCTGGTCGGCCAGGTCGATCACTTCAGACAATTCCTCGGCGTGGTCGGTGGCGGCACCGGCGGCTGCCTGGCGGCGCAACAGGTTGTGGATGCGCACGTGGTCCAGATCGGTAATGGTGCGGTGCAGTTCGGCGGTGGACGACATGGCGGTCTCCTTGAGAGATTGAGATGGACGAAGAAGGCGCCGTGGTGCGCCTGAGTGCCCGAGAGCGGGCGAGCGACTGCGGGAGTCGAAAGCAGGTGGTGCCGCGCGGCGTGCTTGTGGCCCGACGATCCGGGTGGCGCGGTGCTCTGTAGGTAGAGCGGGTGCGGGGCTCGTCGGGCTTAGCGAAGTGCGGCGGCTAGGCGCGCATCCTGAGGCCGTACAAGGTACGCCTGAGCCAGACGCCAACGTGCGCGCGAGCTGGCACCGGCCAAGGTGGCCGGCGTTCCGCTGGCGCCAACGCGCAGGGACAGCTCGCTAAGGGTTTGCATGGGGTTGATGATACCGGTTTGGGGCCTGAAAGCCGTGTGAAGGGACTTAACATTGCCGCTGTCGCTGGCGCCTTGCCGGCAGGAAAAATCTTTCGGCGCCTGCGGGCGCCGGTTTGTTGCGCCATGTCCCTTTCCAACGAATCCGCGCCGCCCACGGCGCCGCGCCCAGCGCCCGTGCAGCCCGCAGCCACCCGCGTACCGCTGGCCATTGAAGACTGGGCGACGGTCATCATCATGGCGCTGCTGGCGCTGATCACCTTTGCCAACGTGCTGGTGCGCTACTTCACCAACGCATCGTTTGCGTGGACGGAAGAGGTGTCGGTTTTCCTGATGATCGTGCTGGCCATGGTGGCCGGCTCGGCCGCGGTGGCGCGCAACCGGCACATCCGCATCGAGTACTTCGCCGACGCCGGCCCCGAATCGCGCCAGCGCGCCCTGGCCCGTTTGGGCGCCGCGCTGGTAGCGGTGCTGTTCGGGCTGATGGCGGTGCTGTCGGCGCGCGTGCTGTGGGACGACGTGCAGTACGGCGAAACCTCGCCCGGCATCGGCGTGCCGCAGTGGTGGTATTCGATGTGGCTGCCCATCTTGAGCGTGGCGATCATGCTGCGCGCCGTGGGGCTGATGCTGCGCGGCGGCCAGCCTGCCGAAGACAGCGTGGCGCTGCCTACCTCGCCCGAAGTGCGTGCCGAGGAGCACGCACCATGATCGCCACCCTGCTCTTTGCCGTCTTCATCATCACGATGCTGTTGGGCGTGCCCATTGGCGCGTCGCTGGGCCTGGCCGGCGCGGCGGCCATTGCGCTGGCCAACCGCGACACGTCGTGGTTCGGGCTGCTGGCGGTGCCGCAGAACTTCTACGCCGGGCTGGGCAAGTACCCGCTGCTGGCCATCCCGATGTTCGTGCTGGTCGGCTCGATCTTTGATCGATCCGGCGTGGCGCAGCGGCTGGTCAACTTTGCCATTGCGCTGGTGGGGCGCGGGCCGGGCATGCTGCCGCTGGTGGCAATCTGCGTGGCGATGTTCCTGGGCGGCATCTCGGGCTCTGGCCCGGCCAACGCGGCCGCAGTGGGCGCCGTGATGATCGCGGCGATGAACCGCGCTGGCTACCCGGCCAGCTATTCGGCCAGCGTGGTGGGCGCAGCGGCAGCGACCGACATCCTGATTCCGCCCAGCGTGGCCTTCATCGTCTATTCGGTGCTGGTGCCTGGCGCGTCGGTGCCGGCGCTGTTTGCCGCCGGGATGATTCCGGGCGTGCTGGCCGGCATCGCGCTGATCGTTCCCGCCGTGTGGCTGGCGCGCAAGCACGGCATGGGCGCACTGGAAGCCTCGCTGCCGCGCCCGCCGCTGCTCAAAAGCTTTATCGAAGCGCTGTGGGGCCTGGCCGCGCCGGTGCTGATTCTGGGCGGCATGCGGATGGGCTGGTTCACCCCCACCGAGGCGGCGGTGGTGGCGGTGTTCTACGGCCTGTTCGTGGGCATGTTCGTCTACCTCACGATGACGGTGCGCGACCTGTTCCCCATCCTGAAAGAGTCGGGCGAGCTGTCGGCCGTGATCCTGCTCGTGGTGTCGCTGGCGGGCATCTTTGCGTTTTCGCTGTCCACCCTGGGCGTGATCGACCCGATCACCAACGCCATCGTCAACTCGGGCCTGGGCGAATACGGCGTGCTGGCGCTGCTGATCCTGATGCTGATCACCGTGGGCATGTTCCTGGACGGTGTGTCCATCTTCCTGATCTTCGTGCCGCTGCTCTGGCCCATCGTGCAGCACTACCACTGGGACCCGGTGTGGTTCGGCGTGCTGCTGACGCTGAAAGTGGCGCTGGGCCAGTTCACCCCGCCGCTGGCCGTCAACCTGATGGTGTCGTGCCGCATCGCCAACGTGCGCATGGAAGAAACCGTGCGCTGGGTGGGCCCCATGCTGCTGGCGATGGGCCTGGTGATGGTGGCCGTGATCATCTGGCCCGAACTGGCGCTGTGGCTGCCGCGCGTGCTGGGCTACTGATTTTCAGAAGCAAAAATGCCTCTAGCGCACGCTGCAACAGCGCTGGCAGCTACGTTTTTTATAGTTAACCTGAGGAGACAAAACCCATGAAACTTCGCCGCCACCTGCTCGCCTGGGCCAGCGCCGCCACCGCCGCATTGGCCCTGGGCACGGCCATGCCCGCTGCCGCGCAGAACTACAAGTCGGAATACCGCATGTCGCTGGTCGTCGGCACCGCCTTCCCCTGGGGCAAGGGCGGCGAGATCTGGGCGAACAAGGTGCGCGAGAAGACCAACGGGCGCATCAACATCAAGCTGTACCCCGGCGTGTCGCTGGTGCAGGGCGACCAGACGCGCGAATTCAGCGCGCTGCGCCAGGGCGTGATCGACATGGCGGTGGGCTCCACCATCAACTGGTCGCCGCAGGTGCGGCAGCTGAACCTGTTTTCGCTGCCCTTCCTCATGCCCGACTACGCCGCCATCGACGCGCTGACGCAGGGCGACGTGGGCAAGCAGATGTTCGGCATCCTGGAAAAAGCCGGTGTCGTGCCCCTGGCCTGGGGCCTGAACGGCTACCGCGAGCTGACGAACTCCAAGCACGCCGTGAAGACCCCGGCCGACCTGAAGGGCATGAAGATCCGCGTCGTCGGCTCGCCGCTGTTCCTCGAAACCTTCACCGCCCTGGGCGCCAACCCCACGCAAATGAGCTGGGCCGATGCGCAGCCGGCGCTGGCCAGCGGCGCGGTGGACGGGCAAGAAAACCCGATGAGCATCTTCACCGCTGCCAAGTTGCACACCGTGGGCCAGAAGTACCTGACGATGTGGGGCTACATCGCCGATCCGCTGGTGTTCGTCGTCAACAAAGACGTGTGGAATTCCTGGACACCCGCCGACCGCGAGCTGGTGCGCCAGGCGGCGGTGGAAGCGGGCGTCGAGCAGAACGTCATCGCCCGCAAAGGCCTGGTAGAGCCGGGCCAGCCGCTGCTGAAGGAGATCGAAGGCCTGGGCGTGCAAGTGACGCGCCTGACGCCCACCGAGCGCGAAGCCTTCGTCAAGGCCACGCGCCCCGTGTACGACAAGTGGAAGGCGCAGGTGGGCGCCGACCTGGTGACGGCCGCAGAGAAATCGATCGCTGCGCGCAAGAAGTGACTGGGTGCGGCGCCAGGGCCGCGATTTGCTTCGATAAAGATAGCTGCCAGCGCTTGCGCAGCCCGCGCTGGCAGCACTTTTGATTGAAAGCCATGCAACGCGCCTGGGGCGCATGCCCTGAGCCGCCCTCACGCTGGCGAGAGCAGCAGAACGAAAAAAAGCCCTCATCAAGAGGGCTTTTTGCTGGGCGCCAACCTTGGCGGCGCGCGCACCTCAGAACGCCGGGATGACAGCGCCCTTGTACTTGTCCAGAATGAACTTCTTGGTATCGGCTGAGCGCAGCGCTGCAACCAGCTTTTGCACCTCCGGCGCATTCACGCGCTCCTTGCGCACCGCGATGAAGTTGCCGTACGCCGAATTCACGCCCGACTCCAGCGCCAGCGCGTCCTTGCCCGGATTCAGCTTGGCTTCCAGCGCGTAGTTGGTGTTGATCAGGGCGATGTCCACGTCGGGCAGCGCGCGCGGCAGCTGCGCCGCCTCCAGCTCACGGAATCGCAGCTTGCGCGGGTTGTCCACCACGTCCAGCGCCGTGGCTTGAATGCTTTTCGGGTCCTTCAGCTTGATCAGACCTTGCTGGGCCAGCAACGCCAGCGCGCGGCCCGAGTTGGACGGGTCATTCGGAATGGCGACCAGCGCGCCGCTCTTGAGCTCTTTCAGCGACTTGATCTTGCTGGAATAGATGCCAAACGGCTCAATGTGAACCGCGCTGTTGGGCACCTCGACGACATCGGTCTTGCGATCCTTGTTGAACGCATCCAGGTAAGGGCGGTGCTGAAAGAAATTGGCGTCGAGCTCCTTGTCGTTCACGGCCAGGTTCGGCTGCACGTAGTCGTTGAAGACGCGGATGTCCAGGTCAATGCCTTGCGCTTTCAGCTTGGGTTTGACGAACTCCAGAATCTCGGCGTGTGGGACTGGCGAGGCCGCGATTGAAAGCCGGGTCTGGGCGTTGGCGCCCAAAGAGGCCAATCCCAAGGCCAGCGCGGCAGTGGTGGCGCGCAGCGCGTTTCGGCGATTCCATTGCATGTAGGTTCTTCCCTGTAGCGATTGAAAGCCGCGAGCTTATTCGCACCAAGTTCGTGCGCACAACGAATCGTTGCTCATATGGATATGCCGGGCATCCGCCAAGCTGGGACGGCGACGACGCCAGGCCTCCGAACGGGCCAAGCGGCCGTCCGCTGCTGGCTCGAATGGGGGCGCCGGAAACGCCGAAATCCTCCGGAGCATGCCGTCCATGCCGCGGATAGCACCGCGCCAACAACGCTCTGCATTGCCGTCTACAAAAGAAAAAAGCTGGTAGCGCCCGCTCATAGGGCGCTACCAGCTATCTTTTTAGGACTTCAGCTTGGCCGGAATCGGAACAAAACCGGCCCGCCGCGCCTCAGCGCGGCAAGGCTCAGTGCTGCAGGATCTTGCTCAGGAAATCCTTCGTGCGCGGCTGGCGCGCTTCAGGGTTGCCGAAGAACTCGTCCTTGGAGCAGTCTTCCAGGATGCGACCGCCCACGTCGATGAAGATCACGCGGTTGGCCACCTTGCGGGCAAAGCCCATTTCGTGGGTGACGACCATCATCGTCATGCCTTCCTTGGCCAGCGTGACCATGACGTCCAGCACTTCGCCGACCATTTCAGGGTCGAGCGCCGAAGTGGGTTCATCAAACAGCATGACCATCGGGTCCATGCTCAGCGCGCGGGCAATCGCCACGCGCTGCTGCTGGCCGCCCGACAACTGGCCTGGGAACTTGTCCTTGTGCGCCATCAGGCCCACGCGGTCGAGCATCTTCAGGCCGCGGGTCTTGGCTTCGTCGGGCTTGCGGCCCAGCACCTTGATCTGCGCGATGGTCAGGTTCTCGGTCACCGACAGGTGGGGAAACAGCTCGAAATGCTGGAACACCATGCCGACCTTGCTGCGCAGCTTGGGCAGATCGGTCTTGGGATCGGTCACCTTGATGCCGTTGACGATGATCTCGCCCTGCTGCACGGGTTCGAGCGCGTTGACGGTCTTGATCAGGGTGGATTTACCCGAGCCGGACGGCCCGCACACCACCACCACGTCGCCTTTGTTGACCTGGACCGAAGCGTTGTTCAGCACCTGCACGGGGCCGTACCACTTGGACACGTTGGTCATCTGGATCATGTTTTGTTCTGCCATAGTTTTCTCCAGGGGCTCAGCGAATGATTGCAATCTTCTTGTGCAGCCGTTTGACCAGCCACGACAGCGAATAACAGATGATGAAGTACAGCACGGCCGCAGCCAGGTACATCTCGATCGGGCGACCGAAGTTCTTGCCCGCGGTCTCAAAGCCTTTCAGCAGGTCGTAGGCGCCAATGGCGTACACCAGCGACGTATCCTGAAACAGGATGATGGTCTGCGTCAGCAGCACCGGCAGCATGTTGCGGAAGGCCTGCGGCAAGATCACCAGCTTCATGTTCTGGCTGTAGGTCATCCCCACTGCCTGCCCGGCGTAAACCTGTCCACGCGGGATCGACTGGATGCCCGCGCGCATGATTTCACTGAAATACGCCGCTTCAAAAGCGATGAAGGTGATGTACGCCGAATAGTCCGGGCCGATGGGGCGGCCGATGATGAACGGCACCAGCAGGAAGAACCACAGGATCACCATGACCAGCGGAATGCTGCGCATGCCGTTGACGTAGATGGCCGCGGGCACGTCCAGCCACTTCTTGCCAGAAAGCCGCATCAACGCCAGCAGCGTGCCGAAGAAGATGCCGCCAATGGTCGCGACCACGGTGAGCGTCAGGCTGAACCACAGACCCTTGAGGATGAAGTTCTGGATCAGCGACCAGTTGAAGAGGGAAAAGTCGAGATTCATGATCAGTGCCCCCCGCCTGTGCCGGAAGCCACGAAGCCCGGAACGCGAACGCGTTTTTCCACAAACGCCATGATGCGGTTGATGACAAGCGCCGAGATGACATACAGCACCGTCACGGCCAGATAGACCTCGATCGGGCGCGCGGTCTCTTCGCCGGCCTGCAGCGCGAACTGCGTCAATTCAGGAATCGACACCGCGAAAGCCACCGACGAGTTCTTGAAGATGTTCATCGACTCGCTGGTCAGCGGGGGAATGATGATCCGGTACGCCATGGGAAGAATCACATAGCGGTAGTACTGGAACGTGGTGAAACCCAGCGCCATGCCGGCGTAGCGCTGCCCCTTGGACAAGGCCTGTATACCTGCGCGCACCTGCTCGGCAATCCGCGCGGAAGTGAAAAATCCAAGCGCCAGCACCACCAGGAGGAATGGCGGCACGCTCTTCAATGCGGGAATCAACGCCGGCACGACGAAGTACCAGAGGAAGATCTGCACCAGCAGCGGGATATTGCGAAAAAGCTCAACCCACGCGTTGCCGAAACGCACCAGCCAGGGGCTGTTGGGCAATGTGCGAATCACCCCGATGAGCGAGCCGACCAGCAGCGCGATCACCAATGCCGTCAACGCGACGCTGACCGTCCAGCCCCAGGCGTTGAGAAGCCAGTTCACATACGTCGGATCCGTGCTGGTGCCGAAGCAGCCTTTGACCACCTCACCCGACAAGGTGTCCTTGCAAAGCACATCCCATTCCATCGCCATAGACTGATCCTCCTACATGGCTCTTATACGCCGGAACGCAGTGCGCCCACCCGCGATGAGGGTGGGCGCACAGGCGATCAGGACATCCAACAGCCAGATTACTTGGCGTAATCTTCCATCGGCTTGTTGTTCGGATGCGCCCAGGCGGCCTTGGTGCTTTCCGAAGCAGGCATGTTCAGGTTCACGTTGTTCGGCGGGATCGGCTGCATGAACCACTTGTCGTACAGCTTGGCCAGCGAACCATCCTTGACCTGGCGAGCGATGCTGTCGTTGACGGCCTTGAGCAGTTTGGTATCGCCCTTGGGCAGCATGCAGGCAATCGGCTCGACGGACAGCACTTCGCCCACGATTTTGTAGTCCTTGGCGTTCTTCGACTTGGCAGCGTTGGCGGCCAGGATGGAGCCGTCCATCACGAAGGCGTCGGCACGGCCGGATTCGAGCAGCAGGAAGCTGTCGGCATGGTCTTTGCCGTTGAGTTCCTTGAAGTCGATGCCTTCAGCGCGCTTGTTCTTGCGCAGCGTCTGCACCGAAGTGGTGCCGGTGGTGGTGGCTACGGTCTTGCCTTTCAGATCGGCAATGCCGTGGATGCCGGAGTTGGCCTTGGTCAGGATGCGCACTTCTTCCACGTAGGTGGTGTTGGCGAAATCCACATCTTTCTGGCGAGCCAGGTTGTTGGTGGTGGAGCCGCACTCGAAGTCAATGGTGCCGTTCTGCACCAGAGGCACGCGGTTTTGCGAGGTGATGACCTGGTAGTTGATCTTCGGCTTGATACCCAGTTGCTTGCCCAGGTCGTCGATGATCCGCTCGGCCATTTCGGTGTGGAAGCCAACGTACTTGCCACCGCCAATCGTGAAAGCCAGGCCCGACGAATCGCGAACGCCCAGGTTCACGGTGCCGCTGGACTTGATGCGCGCCAGCGTGTCGGGCGTTTGTGCGAATGCACCGCCTGCGACGACGGCCATCACCGAAAGAGCGATGAGTTGCTTCTTGAACATGCAGATACCTTTCAAAAGATTGCTCGCCCTCTGCGAGGTTGCGAGGCGAGACACTCACGAAACGCCATTCTACGAATCGTGAGCTACAGGTTAACCCTATCTCAGGACGAGCAAGTTGCATGCCATGAGACACAGTTGACGCGCAGCAGTTCAGTTCGATTTCATGGCTGCGCATCCTGGCGGTCGGCGTTTTGCTGCAAAGCCCACATCTGCGCGTAGCGGCCATGCGCAGCCAGCAGCGCCAGGTGCGTGCCACGCTCGACGATACGGCCCGCCTCCATCACCAGGATCTCGTGCGCATCCACCACCGTGGACAGCCGGTGCGCGATCACCAGCGTGGTCTTGCCGCGCGCGGCCAGGCGCAACTCGGCCTGAATGGCACGCTCGTTGGCCGAATCCAGCGCGCTGGTGGCTTCGTCGAAGATGAGCACGGGCGGGTCTTTGAGCAACGTACGCGCAATGGCAATGCGCTGCTTTTCGCCGCCCGACAGCTTCAACCCCCGCTCCCCCACCATGGTGGCGTAGCCGTTAGGCGTGCTCATGATGAAGTCGTGGATGTGCGCGGCGCGGGCAACCTGCTCCACCTCGGCGTCGCTGGCCTCGGGGCGCCCGTAGCGGATGTTGTAGGCCACCGTGTCGTTGAACAGCACCGTGTCCTGCGGCACGATGCCGATGGCGCGGCGCACGCTGGCCTGCGTCACGCTGCGAACGTCCTGCCCGGCGATCAAGATGCGGCCAGTGGGCACCTCGGGGTGGCCTGGCCATCCGACGTCATAAAAGCGGAACATCAGCCGCGCCAGGGTGGATTTGCCGGCGCCTGAGGGCCCCACCACCGCGACGGTCTTGCCCTCCGGAATGTCGAAGCTGAGGCCATGCAGAATGGGCCGCGCCGCGTCGTAGCCAAAATGCACGTCGTCGAAGCGCACATCCACCGGCCCGTTGGTGCGCAGAGGCTGCGCGTCGGGGGCGTCCTGCACTTCTTGCTGGCGGTCGATGAGCACGAACATCTTCTCGACGTCGGTCAGGTTCTGCTTGATTTCGCGGTAGATGAAGCCCAGGAAGTTCAGCGGCGCGTACAGCTGGATCATGAAGGCGTTGACCATCACCAGGTCGCCCAGCGTCAGCTGCCCCGCCACCACGCCCTGCGTGGCGCGCCACAGCATGCCCACCAGGCCCGCGGCAATGATCAGCTGCTGGCCGGTGTTCAAGAGCGACAGCGAGGTCTGCGCCTTCAGGCGCGCTTCGCGGTAGCGCTGCAGGCTTTCGTCGTAGCGGCGCGACTCGAATGCCTCGTTGCCGAAGTACTTGACGGTCTCGTAGTTCAGCAGCGAATCCACCGCCTTGGTGTGGGCGCTGGAATCGGCCTCGTTCGCGGCGCGGCGAAAGCGCGTGCGCCACTCGGTCACCACCACGGTGAAGGCGATGTACGCCACCAGCGCGCTGCCGGCGATCCAGGCAAAGCTGGCATCGAACTTCACCGCCAAAATGCCCAGCACCATCGCCACCTCGATCAGCGTGGGCACGATCGAATACAGCGAGAACGTCACCAGCGATTCGATGCCGCGCACACCCCGCTCAATGTCGCGCGTCATGCCACCGGTCTGGCGCTCCAGATGAAAGCGCAAGCTGAGCGCGTGCAGGTGCTCGAAAGTCTGCAGCGCGATCTGCCGCGACGCACCCTGCGTGGCCTTGGAAAACACCAGTTCGCGCAGCTCGGTGAACACCGTCGTCATCACCCGCAAGGCGCCGTACGCCACCAGCAGGCCCACGGGCACCACCAGCAGCGCGGCGGGGTCGCCGGGCTTGACCGTCATGGCGTCGACCAGATGCTTGAGCAGCACCGGCACCGCCACGTTGGCCATCTTGGCGCCGATGACGAACAGCAGCGCTGCGCCCACGCGCCAGCGGTACTGCCACAGATAGGGCAGCAGTCGCGCCAGCGTGCGCCAGTCGGTGGAGCGGCTGCCGTCAGCCGCAGAAGAAGGAGAGTACGAACGTTCGCCTGCGCCGCGCATGAGGGACAATTCCGATCACAGAAGCTGTCGATTGTGCCCATGTCCCATCTGTCCCGTGACGCATCCACCCTGCTCAGGCCGCCCAACACCGCGCCCGTGATCGCCCCGCCCGAAGAGTTGCCGGTTGACCACGTCCTGGTGCTCAAAGTCATCCCGCTGCCAGGCGATGCCAACGCCAATGGCGACATCTTCGGCGGCTGGGTGATGGCGCAGATGGATCTGGCCGGCTCGGTGCTGCCCGCGCGCTACGCGCAAGGCCGCATGGCCACCGTGGCGGTGAACGAATTCATCTTCAAGCAGCCAGTGCGCGTGGGCGACATCCTCTCGTTCTTCGCCAAGATGGAACGCATTGGCCGCACGTCGATGACGGTGAACGTGGGTGTCTACGCCGAGCGCTTTGCCAACCAGGGCACCTACATCAAAGTGACCGAGGCGCGCATGACCTACGTGGCCATCGACGACCACGGCCGCCCGCGCCCTGTTCCCAACACGCAGATCTGACCGGTGGCAGGCCCGTTCATGCAGCCGCTGGCCGCGCTGGCGCCCGGCGCGTGGCGCGATGTGGGCGGCGTGTTCACCGACATCGACGACACGCTGACCACCGAGGGCGCCATCACGCCCGACGCGCTGGCCGCCCTGCAGGCCCTGCGCGATGGCGGCGTGCGCGTGATCGCCGTCACCGGCCGCCCGGTGGGCTGGAGCGAGCCCTTCGCGCTCAGCTGGCCGATGGACGCCATCGTGGCAGAGAACGGCGCGGTGGCGCTCATCGGCCCGCACGGTCCGACCGGTGCAGCGGACGCAATCAATAGTCAAAACAGCCTCCAGCGCCCGCCCCACCAGCGCGAGCAGCTATCAAAACTGTATCAATACGACGCTGAGACCCGGCAGCGCCACTTCGCGCACCTAAAGCACGTGGCCGCCCGCATCCTGCGCGAAGTGCCGGGCGCGCAACTGGCGCAGGATTCGCCGGGGCGCGAGACCGACATCGCCATCGACCACAGCGAATTCACCCACCTGAGCGAGGCGCAAATCGCGCAAGTGGTGGCCCTGATGCGTGCCGAAGGCCTGCACGCCACCGTGAGCAGCATCCACATCAACGGCTGGCTGGGCGACCACAACAAGTGGCAAGGCGCGTGCTGGATCGCGCGCACCTTGTTGGGCGTGAACGACCTGCATGCGCAGCAACAGCGCTGGGTGTTCATTGGCGACTCGACCAACGACCAGACCATGTTCGAGCATTTCACGAACAGCGTGGGCGTGGCCAATATCGCGCGCTTCGCCGACCGCCTGCGCCACCTGCCGCACTACGTCACGCCCAGTGAGCGGGGCGCGGGTTTTGCCGAGATGGCGCGAGCGTTACTGGCGCAGCGGGCGGGCGCCTGAGCGCCACTGAGCGGTTCGCGTCGTCGGGGCGTCATGCCCAGGCAAGCCCGCTCACGAGTCAGGAAGCCGGTGACGGACTGGCGATGGGTTGAAGCGCAAACGGTCACAACGGCACCTGCGGCCGATCTCGCCATTTGGCCTGTGCCGCCAGGAAATCGCGAACCGGCCCAGCAAGAACTTCAGTCCCGAGCGGCCCGTGCTTTAGGCCCCTGTCACGAGCTTGATGCGTCGGACTTGCGGACCCCCGTTCACTGTCCCAGCCAGCGCCCCCGCAGACGCCATGATGGACGCGGCGGGCGAGTCGCCCTCGCCCGGCGCCACGCGGCGGGCGAGGCAGCGACACACGCTCAACGTGGGCGCGTCAGGCGCAAGCTGTTGAGGCCATCCGAAAGTGCGAACTCGTAAGCGCCGCCTGCGGGCAGCGTTCGCACGTCCATCTCGGTACCGCCGCCTTCGTGGTTGACAGCAAGGGTGGTGCGTTCGGTGCCCGACACGTGCGAGATGGTGAGGTACCGGTAACGCGCGGCGTTCCACGTGACGGCCAGTCTGCCCCCGCTTTCGCGCTCTTGCAGCTGTGGCGGCGCATCTTTGGCCTGCGCACTGCGCGTGCCGCTGGCGTCACCCAGCGTGGCGATCTGGCGGCCATTGGCTGAGAGGAGCTCAATTTGCGCTGCCCCCGCGCTGTAGGGCACCCCTTGCATGAAGACTTGGCCGCCCGAGCCATCGCTGTAACGCTCCAGCGCCACCGGGTAGCTGCGCACGCTGCCGTTCGCGTAGGTGACACGCAGGCTGTGGCTGGCAGTGCTGGGGGCGTTGTACGTGCCGAGGTATTGCCGTGCAGGACGCCAACGCACGGTGCCATTGGCCGCCAGCTCGCCAGACAACAGCAGCATCTCGGACGGCGCTGCACTGGTCTTGCTGGCCGGCGCCGATTTGAGGATGCTGGCGCGCAGCGCCTCGAACGCGAGCATGTAATTGTGGTCAGAGAACCGCCCATAGCTTGGGCCGCTGTAACTCATCACGTCGCGCGTTTGCAGCGGATCACGCAAGGTCTGCGCAGTGCCTTCGGACATGAGGTACGTCCAGATGGCGCGCGACGAATTGCCCATCAAGCCCCCGGCGTACGGGTACTCTGCGGAGGCAGGCTCAGACTCCGTGGGCGCATGGCCCAGGCCGAAGTTGTGCCCCGTTTCATGAATCCAGGTGTCGCGCACACCTTCGGCCAGAGCGGGGTCGCCATGGCGGTCCCACCCAGCAGCCATGCGACCGCCAAGGGTACCCACGCCCACGCCACCGTACGCCGCCCAGTAGACGAAGCCGTAGTAGAAGGTATCGGGTTGATCCTTGAGGTCTGTATTGCGGGCTTCGCCCACTGCATTCATCGCTTCTTTGAACACGTCCCGGTTGTCCGGGTTGTTGACTTCCGCGTTGGGTTTGCCCAAGTTGATGGGTGTCGAACGCACGGTGTACGTCACGCCACTGACGGGGTAGCGATCGAGCAGTTGCGAGGCCGCACTCACGGGCAATGGCGTCGCGTCGCCGCCATCGCTGTGCCGAACCGGTACGCCCACGATCTTGATGGCGGGTGCCAGCTGAACCACCGGTTTGACCACCGTGGCCGCCGCGCCACCAGAAATCGCCACCGACAGCGCCATGCCGGGCTTGACGAGGTTTGCAGGCACAAGAGCCGTGTACGCCAGCGCGAAGTCCGGGCGATTCGGCATGCTGGTCGGCAACGAAGCGGGCTTGGTGAGCGCCACGGTCAATTGCAAAGCGCCCTGGTCGTCCAGCACGTTCAGCGTGGCGTCCGGCACCGCCTGGCTCACCGCGTTGGTGACATTCACCTTCACCAGCAAGGCTTTGTTGGCCACCACCTTGAGCAGGGTGTCGGTGACCGGGAAGATGTGCGACTGCACCATGTCGATGGAACCCACCGTCGCGGAAGTGCTGGGCGCCGGTGCTGGTGCCGGTGACGGCGCAGGAGTCGGTGCGGGCGCAGGTGCCGGTGCCGGTGGGCGCGTCGGCCTGTATTCGGGCGAATTGGCTGGCGGTGACACAGGCGCCGAGGGAGACACGGGCGTTGGGGCCGGCGCGGGCGCCGGTGCGGGCGATGCGTCGCCGCCACCGCCTCCGCAAGCGGCCAGGGCCGCACCGCTTACCAACAGGACACTCAGGCGTTGCAGCCGCTCAATGGTTCTCTCTCTCACGCTCGACCTCGATTCCAATCAATCTCTCAGAATAGCGGTCGAGCATTGGGCACGTCCAGAGGCTCGAAAGCGCGGACGCCACGCTGTAAAGCTAAAGGGTTCGCCGCGCGTTGCGCGCAAGCATCAACGCCTTACCGCGCGGGCGTCGACTGAGGGCCAGGCCCAGCGACACCGTCCACGGTGCTGTCGTCTTCCTCGGCGGCGCCGGCTTCCGGCCCACCGCCGCCCATCAACAGCTGCGCCAGCGAAAACGGCTGGCCGTTGACCTGCAAAGCGCCCTGGGCGTATTCGGCGCTGCCGGTCCAGACCTCACCGTCTTGCTTCAACCAGCCGCGGCGCACAAATTCGTCGGCCATCTGGGTCAGCTCCGCCGCCGTGACGCCGGGTGAGTTCAGCATGCCGGCCACGGCGGGGCCAAAAGACTTGGGCAGGCGCAGATCGGCCTTCACCTGCAGGCGCTGCATCGCGCGAACCGCCCACGGGATATCCGGTGGCAGCGCCGCTGCCGTAGCCGGTAGGTCGCCCACCACCAGGCTGTAGCCAAACTCGCCCTTCTGCCCGTCGTTGGCGGTGGCGCTGTAGCGGTCGCTGTAAGTCGGCTTGGCGCTCAAGAAGCGCTCGATCATCGCCTGCATCTGCGCCTCGTTGTCGGGTGCGGGCTTGCCCGCATCCGCCTTCATGAAGGCCATCAGCATCCGCTGCGCGGTGGCCAACGCCTGCGCGTCGATGCGCGTAACCCGGCTTTCGTAGCGCAACTCCTTGAATTCGGCGCCGGCCAGACTGCCGGCGCCCGCGGCGCGAACCACCGTATCCAGCAGCCCGCCGTTGTCCACGGTTTCGGCGTCGAAGCGCAGGCCCTTCATCGCCAGGGCGGGTTGAAGCGCAGTTTGTGCTTCGCCGCGGTGCGCGAAGGTGAGCTCGTCGATCTGCCCGTCTGCCTTGCCGGGCGCCATCAGCCATTGGCCGGCCACCTCACGGTAGTCAAAGCGCATCGACAGGCCCTTGAGGGCGATCTCTACAGCTGTCGTGGGTTGGCCCGGTGCCGGGGCCTGGGTGGCTGGGGCAGCGGCGTCGGCGCTTTCCTCTTCAGCGGCGTCGGCGCTCTGATCGGCGGGCCCCTCGGCATGGAAGTCCAGTTGCGGCCAGCGCAGTGCGCCGCTGACGTGGGTGGCATCCGCGTTGACGCGGTAGTCGTATTCCGCCGCCTGCCACTGCGCCCGGCTGGCGGGGCGTTGCGGGTCCGCCATCTCGCCCGCGGGCAGGCTCATGCGGCCGTCGTACCCCCCGCCAAAACCGACGTAGGTGACGAACTCCGGCGCTCTGGCTTTAGCGAACAGCTTGCGCGTTTCATCGCCGATGCCTTCCACACTGACGACCTGCGTGCGAATGCGGGCGGCGCCGGGGCGCCAGCCGGCCAGCGGGCCATGGCGGATGTCGTCGCGCAGGGTAATGCGCACCGTGTTGCCAGCGTGGCCGCCGGTCTGCGCGAGCTTCTGCGCGGTCGCCGCGCCAACGGCCGCCGAGGCCGCATCGCCCGGGGCGGATGCTGCGGCTTCGGCGCCCGATGCGGCATCGGCGTGCGGCGCGGCGCCTGCGTCGGCGCCTTCCGATGGCGAAGGCGCCTCGCCCGGCTCAGGCACGCTGTCAGACACGCGAAACTGCAGCACCACCGTGCTGGTGGCGCCAAACACGCCTCTGTCATAGTGCCGTTCGGCCACCTTGTCGGCGCCCAGCTGGCTTTCCAGCCGATCCAGCAGCGTGGTGTAGCGCGCTTCCACACGTTTGCCCAGCCACATGCTGGTGCCCGCATACAGCACGCCCAGCGCAGCCACTACCGCCAACGCGCGGCCCAAATTCTTGTTCACAGGTGCTCCCTCAGTTCGGGCCGGCGCGAATGCTGCGCAGGCCAAAGGGCGCCACTGTACCGGGCTCTGCGTGCGGACTGCGTCGCAGGCGGCTCAAAGCGGCTGCGGCGGGTGTTGCGGCGCAGCCGGCGGCGCGCGGTCACCGCGCCGGGGTAGCCTTAGGCCCGCTCGCCCGTGTTGGCCTTGGCCCAGGCCACCAGCTACGCCCGCGCCTTGAAGGGCGGATGGGCGGACACCCGCACGCCGAACGCGCAGCTGGTGTTGTGCCTCACGCCGTGGATGTGCTTGACAGGCGGGGGACGCCAGGCGCGCGGCGCACGGCGCACGGCACGCGGAAGACGCCCGGCGCGACCGTCCGCCTGGTGTAGCCATCGTGCGCGGCGGTCTGCAAGGCTGGCGCGCGCGATAGGGCGCGCGTGCGCCGGGCTCGTTCTCGATGACGACGGGCGGGCCGAAAGCCTTGCAACCCCTTGGCCAGAGCGCCCACGCCACGCCGTCCGGAACCACGCCCGGGCGCCGCATCGCCCACGCCTGACTGCTTGATTGAAACGAGTCGGCTTGGCGGCCACCGTGACCAAGCGCTAGCTTGCCAAGCCTGATACGCCCGCCCCTGTGGGCGCAAGGCGCAGGGCGGGCTCCAAGGCGTTGCCCGCTCAGCCGCGCGCCAGCACCGGCGCCAGCGCCACGCCCGTGTGCGTGCCGGCGCGCACCACGTCTTCCGGCGTGCCTGCGGCCACCAGGCGGCCACCGCCTTCGCCGCCTTCGGGGCCCATGTCGATGATCCAGTCGGCCTCGGCGATCAGATCCAGGTCGTGTTCGATCACTACCACGCTGTGGCCGCCGTCCACCAGGCGGTGCAGCACGTGGATGAGTTTTTCCACGTCCTGCATGTGCAGGCCCACCGTGGGCTCGTCCAGCACGTACAGGGTGTGCGGTGCCTTCTGGCCACGGCGGGTGATGTCGTCGCGCACCTTGCTGAGTTCGGTCACCAGCTTGATGCGCTGCGCCTCGCCGCCAGAGAGCGTGGGGCTGGGCTGGCCCAGCGTCAGGTAGCCCAGGCCCACGTCTTTGAGCAGCTGCAGCGGATGGCTGATGGCGGGCATGCTGGCGAAGAAGTCCACCGCGTCGTCCACCTCCATCTGCAGCACGTCGCCCACGTTCTTGCCGCGCCAGGTAACGGCCAGCGTCTCGGGGTTGAAGCGCGCGCCGTGGCACACCTCGCACGGCACCTTCACGTCGGGCAGAAAGCTCATCTCGATCGTGCGCACGCCCTGCCCTTCGCACGATGGGCAACGGCCTTCGCCGGTGTTGAAACTGAAGCGACCCGGCCCGTAGCCGCGCGCCTTGGCTTCGAGCGTGTCGGCAAACAGCTTGCGCACCGTGTCCCAGAAACCGATGTAGGTGGCTGGGCAGCTGCGCGGCGTTTTGCCGATGGGCGTCTGGTCCACCTCCAGCACGCGGTCGATCTGGCCAAAGCCTTCCAGGCCGGTGCAGCCAATCAGGCCATGACTATTGATTTCATAGCTGCCGACGCTGGTTGCGCTTGCGCTGGCGGCCTTTTTTCCTTTCATTTCCTGCCGCACGAAGCGCTGCACGCTGGCCAGCAGCACGTCGCGCGCCAGGGTGGATTTGCCTGAGCCGGACACGCCCGTCACCGCCACCAGGCGCTTGAGCGGCACATCCACATCCACGTCCTTCAGGTTGTGCAGGTAGGCGCCGCGCAGCTTGAGCCACGGCCCGTCTGCTTCAACGGGTCTGCGTGCATGCATCGGGTGGCGCATGGCGTGGCGCAGGTAGCGGCCGGTGGCCGAGTCGGGCGCGGCCTCTACGTCGGCGACGGTGCCTTCGGCCACCAGATGGCCACCGCGCACGCCCGCGCCAGGGCCGATGTCGATCACGTGTTCTGCGCGGCGGATGGTGTCTTCGTCGTGCTCCACCACCACCAGCGTGTTGCCTTTGCTGGACAGCGTGTGCAGCGCGTCCAGCAGGATGCGGTTGTCGCGCGCGTGCAGGCCGATGGTCGGCTCGTCCAGCACGTAGCACACGCCCTGCAGGTTGCTGCCCAGCTGCGCCGCCAGGCGGATGCGCTGCGCCTCACCGCCACTGAGGGTGGGCGCGCCGCGGTCCAGCGTGAGGTAGCCCAGGCCCACCTGCTCGAGGAATTCCAGCCGGCTCTTGATCTCGGGCAGTAGGTCGCGCGCAATGTCAGCATCACGCCCCTGCAGCGCCAGGCCGTCAAACCAGGTGCGCAAGTCGTGCACCGACAGGCGCGCCAGGTCGGTGATGGCCACGCCATCGACGTGGCCCGGCTCCAGCCGCACGTGGCGCGCAATCGGGTTCAGGCGCGTGCCCTGGCAGGTGGGGCAGACGGCGTGGCCCACGTCCTCCACATCGGGTTCGGCGAAGGTCTGCTCGCGCCCTTTCTGGTCGGCCGCCAGCACCGAATCGTCCAGCGCCTTGCGCTGGTCACGGGTCAGCTTGACGCCCGTGCCCACGCAGTCGGGGCACCAGCCGTGCTTGCTGTTGTAGCTGAACAGGCGCGGGTCCAGCTCGGCATAGCTGGTGGCGCAGATCGGGCAGGCGCGCTTGGTGGAAAACACCTCCACCTTGCCAATCTGCGCGGTGGACGCGCCCGTGTCCATGGCGTGGCGCAGGCCGGTGATGTCGCTCAGCACGTGCACCACGCCTTTGCCGTGCTCCAGCGCGCGCGTCAGCGATTCGCGCAGCTGCGCCTCGTTGCCGGGCGACACCGTCAGGCTCATCACCGGCAGCTCGATCGTGTGCTCTTTGAAGCGGTCGATGCGCGGGAAGCCCGTGGTGGGCAGAAAGTCGCCATCCACCCGCAGGTGGGTAAAGCCGCGCGGGCGCGCCCAGTCGGCCAGCTCGGTATACACGCCCTTGCGCCCCACCACCAGCGGCGCCAGCAGCCCGATGACCTGGCCTTTGTAGCGCGACAGGATCTGCGCGGCAATGCGGTCGGGCGTTTGCGGCTGCACCGGCGCGTCGTCGTGCACGCAGTGCTGCACGCCCAGCTTGACGTACAGCAGGCGCAAGAAATGCCACACCTCGGTGGTGGTGCCCACCGTGCTCTTGCGGCCGCCGCGCGACAGGCGCTGCTCGATCGCCACCGTGGGTGGAATGCCGTACACCGCATCCACCTCGGGCCGCCCCGCCGGTTGCACGATGCTGCGCGCGTAGGCGTTCAGGCTTTCCAGGTAGCGGCGCTGCCCTTCGTTGAAGAGGATGTCGAACGCCAGCGTGGATTTGCCCGATCCGCTGACGCCGGTGATCACGTTGAACTTGCCGCGCGGAATGTCCACGCTGAGGTTCTTCAGGTTGTGCTCGCGCGCGTGGACGATCTCAATGGCATTTTTAGCCTCTGGCGCACGCCCCATCTGCGCCAGCAGCTCTGTTTTATATAGCACCTCGGGTTCGCGCAAGTCCAGCGCGCTGCCCTCGCCCAGCGCCTGGGCGTACGCGCGCAGGGCCGCGCCGGTGTGCGACGTGGGGTGCAGCGCCACCTCGGCGGGCGTGCCTTGGGCCACCACGGTGCCACCGCCCTCGCCGCCTTCGGGGCCCAGGTCGATCAGCCAGTCGCTGGCGCGCATCACGTCCAGGTTGTGCTCGATCACGATCAGCGAATGCCCCGCATCCAGCAGCTTGCGGAAGGCACGCATCAGCTTGGCGATGTCGTCAAAGTGCAGGCCGGTGGTGGGCTCGTCAAACAGGAACAGCGTGCCCTTGCGCGCAGCGGGCTGGCGGCTGGCGGTCTGCGACTTGGCTGCGTCGGCCAGGAAGCCCGCCAGCTTCAGCCGCTGCGCCTCGCCGCCACTCAGCGTGGGCACGGGCTGGCCCAGCTTCACGTAGTCCAGGCCGACATCGACGATGGGCTGCAGCGCGCGAATCACCTCGCGGTCGTGCGCGAACAGCTGCACGGCTTCGGCGACGGTGAGGTCCAGCACGTCGGCCACGTTCAGGTGGCGCGCGCGCTGGTATTCGGGCGCGCCCACGGCCTGGCGTTCGATGCGCACTTCCAGAATCTCGGGGCGGTAGCGCTTGCCGTCGCAGTCGGGGCAACGCAGGTACACGTCGCTGAGGAACTGCATCTCGACGTGCTCGAAGCCCGAGCCGCCGCAGGTGGGGCAGCGCCCGTCGCCGCTGTTGAAGCTGAACTTGGCCGAGGTGTAGCCGCGCTGGCGCGACAGCGGCGCGTTGGCGAACAGGCTGCGGATCGGGTCCCACGCGCCCACGTAGCTGACGGGGTTGGACCGTGCCGTCTTGCCGATGGGCGACTGGTCGACGAACACCACGTCACTCAAATAGTCGGTGCCCAGCAGCCGGTCGTGCGCGCCGGGTGTTTCGGTAGCGCGGCCAAAGTGGCGCAGCAGCGCGGGCGCCAGTACGTCCTGGATCAGCGAAGACTTGCCCGAGCCCGAAACGCCCGTCACCGTGACCAGGCGCTGCAGCGGAAAGGCCACGTCGACGTGGCGCAGGTTGTGTGCGCTGGCGCCTTCCAGGATCAGGCGCGGGGTGTTGTCGGCCACCGGGCGGGCGCTGCCGCTGCCGATGGTGCGACGCCCGCCCAGGTAGGCACCGGTCAGCGTGTCGGCGCGGCGCAGTTCGGCGGGCGTGCCGTCGAACACGATACGGCCGCCCGCAGCGCCAGGCCCCGGGCCGAAATCCAGCACGCGGTCGGCGGCCAGCATGACTGCCGGGTCGTGCTCGACCACCACCAGCGTGTTGCCCGCCCGTTTCAGGCGCTGCATGGCTTCGGTGATGCGGTCCATGTCGCGCGGGTGCAGGCCGATGCTGGGCTCGTCCAGTACGAACAGCGTATTGACCAGGCTGGTGCCGAGTGCGGTGGTGAGGTTGATGCGCTGGACCTCGCCGCCGCTCAGCGTGCGGCTTTGCCGGTCGAGCGTGAGGTAGCCAATGCCCACGTCGCACAGGTAGCGGATGCGGGTGGTGATTTCTTCCAGGATCAGCTTGAGCGCCTTGGCGTCGGCAGAATCTGAATCCAATCGGCCTTCAGCGCCCGCACCATCAGCGCCGGCAGCTATGTTTTCTGAAGCAGACAGGCGATCGAAGAACTGCCGTAGGCGGTCGATGGGCAGCAGCATCAGGTCGTGCAGGCACAGGCCAGGCAGCGCGTCGAGCTGCTCGCGCGTCCAGGCTACGCCCTGGGGCATGAACCGGGTGGTGGCGCCTGCCAACACCGCATCCGCATCGGCGCGGCTGCCCACGCGCCACAGCAGCGATTCGGTTTTCAGCCGCGCGCCTGCGCACACCGGACACGGGGTGTAGCTGCGGTACTTGGACAGCA
Source organism: Ottowia oryzae (assembly GCF_003008535.1). Classification (NCBI taxonomy): domain Bacteria; kingdom Pseudomonadati; phylum Pseudomonadota; class Betaproteobacteria; order Burkholderiales; family Comamonadaceae; genus Ottowia; species Ottowia oryzae. Next base: position 1,299,404 of record NZ_CP027666.1, on the reverse strand, counting down.
GCACCCGGATGTGCATCTTGTAGGCCTTGCTTTCCAGGTACTGGAAGAAGCGGCGGATGCCGTACCACTGCTTGTTCCAGTTGCCTTCTTTGTAGTTGGGCGTGCCTTCGATCACCCAGGCCTTTTGCTCGGCAGTGAGCTTGTTCCAGGGCGTATCGCGCGGGATGCCGGCGCTTTCGGCGTGGCGCATCAAGTCGTCCTGGCATTCCTTCCAGGCGGGTGTCTGGATGGGCTTGATGGCGCCCGCGCGCAAGGTCAGGCGCTCATCCGGAATCACCAGGCCCCAGTCCACGCCGATGACGCGGCCAAAGCCCCGGCAGGTTTCGCACGCGCCCACGGGCGAGTTGAACGAGAACATCGACGGGATCGGCTCGTGGTAGCGCAGATCGCTTTCGGGGCAGTGCAGGCCTGTAGAGAACCTCCAAATGAATGGAGCCCCCACGCTCCCGGCTGCGCCTGGTTCGCTGCCCCCCGAGGGGGCTGCCCCACCTTGGGACGGCCCGGCGGCGGGGCGTGGCGCCCCCACGCTCCCGGCTGCGCCTGGTTCGCTGCCCCCCGAGGGGGCTGCCCCACCTTGGGACGGCCCGGCGGCGGGGCGCTGTCCAGCCTCGTCCGGCAGCACATAGGCCGTCAGGCGCCCGCTGCCGCGTTTGAGGGCCACCTCGATCGCCTCAACCACGCGCGCGCGCTCGGCGCTGCCCAGGCGGAAGCGGTCGGCCACCACGTCCAGCACTTTCTTGTCACCCTCGGTCCGCTCGGCCTGCACGCGCGTGAAGCCCGCGGCCGACAGCCACTGCGCCACGTCGTCGGCGCTGGCGGTGGCGGGCAACTCCACCGCAAAGGTCAGCACCACGCGCGGATCACTGGCCGCCGCACCGGCCACGGGGGCCAGGCTGGCCACGCGCTGCCTCAACTCGGCGTAGATGCTGTCGGGCGAGTCGTGCCGCACGGGCAGCGCGGTCTGGCTGTCGAACAGCTGGCCGGCGCGGGCGAACAGCAGCTTGAGGTGGTCGTTCAGCTCGGTCATCGTGCCGACGGTGGAGCGCGAGCTGCGCACCGGATTGGTCTGGTCGATGGCGATGGCGGGCGGCACGCCTTCGACCTTGTCCACCGCGGGCTTGTCCATGCGGTCCAGAAACTGGCGCGCGTAGGCGCTGAAGGTCTCGACATAGCGGCGCTGGCCTTCGGCGTACAGCGTGTCGAACACCAGGCTGGACTTGCCCGAGCCGCTGGGGCCGGTGACCACCGTCATCTCGCCCGTGCGGAAGTCGATGTCGAGGTTCTTGAGGTTGTGCTGGCGGGCGCCGCGAATGCGGATGGAGCCGGTGGTCATACGTGGTGTCTCTGGTGCGGGTGCGAACGCAGCGGGGGCAAACATTCTGCCCGCTGGGCGCCCGGCCGACAGGCCAGGAGGGTATTACCCGAGCGAAGGGGCGCTGACATTCCATTACATCCGCACCGGCGCCGCTTCCGGCCCGTCGCAGGCACCTTATCCGGGCCAAGAAAGCCCGGCAGTTTGGCCGTTTGCACCCAACAAAAAACCGCCAGCGCGATGCACTGGCGGCTTGTAGGGCTGCGGCAGAGGCGCTGCCGGGGCTTACGGGCGGTGCGCCCTGCCCGGCTAGCGCGGCCGGATCACTCCGCGTAGATGTCCACGTCCTTCGTTTCGCGCACGAACAGCACGCCGATGACAAAGGTGACTGCGGCAATCACGATGGGGTACCAGAGCCCGTAGTACATGTTGCCGTTGGACGCCACCATCGCGAACGAAATGGTGGGCAGCATGCCGCCGAACCAGCCGTTGCCGATGTGGTACGGCAGGCTCATCGAGGTGTAGCGGATGCGGGTGGGGAACATCTCCACCAGCGCAGCGGCGATCGGGCCGTACACCATGGTCACGTAGATCACCAGCACCGTCAGGATGGCGATGGTGATCGGCCAGTTGACCTTGGCGGGGTCGGCCTTGGCCGGGTAGCCGTCGGCCTTCAGCGTGGCGCTGACCTCCTTCTTGAACGCGGCGATGGCGGCCGCGCTGGTGGCGTCGAACTTGCCGCCTTCCACATTGCCGGTCGGCGCGGCGATGACTTTCTCGCCAATCTTCACCGTTGCGGGGCCGGTGCCTGCGGCGTTCTCATAGCTCACCGACTGCTGCGCGAGGTAGCGCTTGGCGATGTCGCAAGAGGTGCGGAAGTCGATGTCGCGCGCCACCGGGTTGCCGCCGAACGAACATTCCGCCGGGTTGGCCGTCACCGTGACCGAGTTGGCCGCTTGCGCCGCTGCCAGATCGGGGTTGGCCGCGTTGGTCAGCGCCTTGAACAGCGGGAAGTACGTCAGCATCGCCAGCAGCAGGCCCAGCATGATGATGGGCTTGCGGCCGATCTTGTCAGACAGCGAACCGAAGATGACAAAGAACGGCGTGGCGATCAGCAGCGCGATGGCGATCATGATGTTGGCAGCGGACGCATCGACCTTCAGCACGCTGGTCAGGAAGAACAGCGCATAGAACTGGCCCGTGTACCAGACCACAGCCTGCCCAGCCACCAGGCCGAAGAGCGCCAGCAGCACGATCTTCAGGTTTTTCCATTGGCCGAACGATTCGGTCAGCGGCGCCTTGGACGTCTTGCCCTCTGCCTTCATCTTCTGGAAGGCCGGTGATTCGTTCATCGACAGCCGGATCCACACCGAGACGCCCAGCAGCAGGATGGACACCAAGAACGGAATCCGCCAGCCCCACGAAGCGAACTCTTCCTCGCCCAGCGCATTGCGCACCAGCAGAATCACGATCAACGACAGGAAAAGCCCAAGCGTCGCCGTGGTCTGGATCCACGAGGTGTAGGCGCCGCGCTTGCCATGTGGCGCGTGCTCGGCCACATACGTCGCCGCGCCACCGTATTCACCGCCCAGCGCCAGGCCCTGCAGCATGCGCAGCACGATCAGGATGATGGGGGCCAGCACGCCGATGGATGCATAGGTGGGCAGCACGCCCACGATGAAGGTGGACAGGCCCATGATGAGGATGGTCACCAGGAACGTGTACTTGCGCCCGATCATGTCGCCCAGCCGCCCGAACACGAGCGCGCCAAACGGCCGCACGATGAAGCCCGCAGCGAACGCCAACAAGGCAAAGATGAAGGCGGATGTCGGGTCCAGCCCGGCGAAGAACTGCTTGGCGATGATCGCCGCCAGCGAACCGTACAGGTAAAAGTCGTACCACTCGAAAACCGTGCCGAGGGACGAAGCGAAGATGACTTTCTTCTCCTCGCCCGTCATCGGCCTTGGGGCCTGTGAACTTGCCATGCGCTGTCTCCTGTTGTTGTCAATGCACTGTGTGCCGGGCACGTAACTTCCTGTGTCCCGCGCTGCACTGTCAAAGCGCTTCCTGACCGTTTTCTGACAGCCCTTTCAGCGACATGTGACGACAACTTTCTGAAAGCTGACAACCTCCGTAGCAACCCTGATGCGCGTTTTTTCGATGTGGAATTTGGGGCGCTTTGGGCGGCCAGAACGGCCACGGCTGACCACGTGCCTGCTCGAAAACCCTGAGGAAAAAGTTAACAGTCTGGGCACGCCGCGCCGGCCCAACAACACCTAGGCGATGGCGTCGCGCCAGCGTAAGCGATTGGTCAGTGCCCGTTCACAGAATGTGGCCGTTCCGAAGCGGTGGCGTGCCAACGCCACCAGTTAAATCCATAGAGGAGACAAGACATGAGCGACCCCGTGGTCGAGAGGATCCAGCGCGATCCCAAATACCAGCAGCTGACGCGCACACGCAACCGGTTTGGCTGGACGCTGACGATCCTGATGCTGATCGTCTATTACGGCTACATCGGCCTAATCGCGTTCGACAAGGAATTGCTGGCCAAGCCCCTGGGCGCCGGCGTAACGACGCTGGGTATTCCCATTGGGCTGGGCGTGATCGTGTTCACCGTGCTCATCACCGGGCTTTACGTGCGCCGCGCGAACACCGAGTTCGACGCGATGACGCGCGAAATCCTGAAGGACGCCACGAAATGAGCGCCCGTTTCACCTCCAAAAACCTGATCGGCCTGGGCTTGGCGCTGGGCGCGGCAGGCATCGCGCACGCTGCGGGCGGCGACGTTGGCGAGGCTGCCAAGCAGCCGACCAACTGGACGGCCATCATCATGTTCACGGTCTTCGTGCTGGCCACCTTGTGGATCACCAAGTGGGCCGCAGGGCGCACCAAGTCGGCGGCCGACTTCTACACCGCGGGCGGCGGCATCACCGGCTTTCAGAACGGCCTGGCGATCGCGGGCGACTACATGTCGGCGGCGTCGTTCCTGGGTATTTCTGCCGCCGTCATGGCGACAGGCTACGACGGGCTGATCTACTCCATCGGCTTCCTGGTGGGCTGGCCGATCCTGACCTTCCTGCTGGCCGAACGCCTGCGCAACCTGGGTAAATTCACGTTTGCCGACGTGGCCGGCTACCGCTTTCAGCAGGCGCCGATCCGCGCGTTCGCGGCCAGCGGCACGCTGGTGGTGGTGGCCTTCTACCTGATCGCGCAGATGGTCGGCGCGGGCCAGTTGATCAAGCTGCTGTTCGGGCTGGACTACTGGATCGCCGTGGTGCTGGTGGGTGCGCTGATGATGGTGTACGTGCTGTTTGGCGGCATGACCGCCACCACCTGGGTGCAGATCATCAAGGCGGTGCTGCTGCTGTCGGGCGTCACGTTCATGGGCTTCATGGTGATGTCGCGCTATGGCTTCTCGCCCGAAGCGCTGTTTGCCGAAGGCGTGAAGGTGCGCACGCAGATCGCTGCCAACGGCGGCGCCGATGCCGACACCGCCGCCAAGATGGGCCTGGCCATCATGGGCCCAGGTGGCTTTATCAAGGACCCGATCTCCGCCATCAGCTTCGGCATGGCGCTGATGTTCGGCACGCTGGGCCTGCCCCACATCCTGATGCGCTTCTTCACCGTGCCCGACGCCAAGGAAGCGCGCAAGAGCGTGTTCTGGGCGACCACCTGGATCGGCTACTTCTACGTGGTGATCTTCATCATCGGCTTTGGCGCGATTACCCTGGTGCTCACCAACCCCGAATTCGCCGACACCACCAAGGGCATCATCCACGGTGGCGCGGGCACGGCCAACATGGCCGCGGTGCTGGTGGCCAAGTCGGTGGGCGGCAACGTGTTCTACGGCTTCATCTCGGCCGTGGCCTTCGCGACCATCCTGGCCGTGGTGGCCGGGCTGACGCTGTCGGGCGCTTCGGCCGTGTCCCACGACCTGTACGCCACCGTGTTCAAACACGGCAAGGCCGACAGCGCGAAAGAGCTGAAAGTCTCGCGCATCACCACGCTGGCGCTGGGCGTGGTGGCCGTGGCGCTGGGCATTCTGTTCGAGAAGCAGAACATCGCCTTCATGGTGTCGCTGGCGTTCGCCATCGCGGCGTCGGCCAACTTCCCGGTGCTCCTGCTGTCGGTGCTGTGGAAAGACTGCACCACGCGCGGCGCGGTGATCGGCGGCTTCCTGGGGTTGATCTCATCCGTGGCGCTGACCATCGTGTCGCCCTCGGTGTGGGAAGCCACGTTGGGCCACCCGAAGGGCTCGGCGCTGTTCCCGTACACGTCGCCGGCGCTGTTCTCGATGGCCATCGGCTTCCTGGGCATCTGGTTCTTCTCGATCACCGACAAGAGCCGCAACGCCGCCGCCGAACGCGCCGCCTACCCGGCGCAGAAGGTGCGGTCGGAAACGGGCCTGGGCGCGTCCAAGGCGTCTTCGCACTGAGCGCACACGCGCATGAAGAAGCCGGGCCTTGGCCCGGCTTCTTTTATGAAGCATCACCTTCCAGCGCTTGTGGCGTGGGCGCCAGAGGCAGATTTCTTTTAGGTCACCCTGCCCGCAGGCGCTGCAGCTTGATGAAGGCCAGGGCCGCCATCACCGCGTCGTTCAGCGCGTCATGCGCTTCGCGCGTGGGCAAGGCCAGGTCGGCCATCAGCGTGGCAAAGCGCAGGTCAATGTCCACATTGCCCTGCTGGTGCGAGGGCGGCAGCTGGCGGAACTTGTGGTCGTGGTACATCGCCGACACCTCGATGCAGGGCTGCGGCAAGCCCACCCCCAGCAGCGGCCGCACCACCCGGTTGAGCATGGCCACGTCGAATTCCAGGTAGTAGCCCACCAGCGGCCGGCTACCGATGAAGTGCATCAGCCGCTTGACCGCATCTTGCACGGGCAGGCCGTCGGCCACGTCGCGGGCGCGCAGCCGGTGCACGCGCACGCTGTCGGGCGACACGCCGCCGCGGGGGCGCACCAGCAGCTCCAGCCGCTCACTGGTCATCACGCGCTGGCCTGCGATGCGCACCGCGCCGATGGCGATGATCTCGTCGCTGCGCACGTTCAGGCCGGTGGTCTCGCAGTCCAGCGCCACCCATTCGTTGGGCGGCGGCGGGGCGAACATGAAGGCGAATTCGGGCGCGCGCAGCCGCGCCAGCTGCCAGCGCCGGCGCCAGCCCTGCCAGCGATCGTGCAGGCCGTGCATCACAGGGTGTCCAGCCGAAAGCGCTGGCGCAGCACCGCCTTGAAGCGCTTGACGGCGGCCAGCGCGTCCTTGAGCAGGTCGCGCTCCAGCGTGGTCAGGCGCGCCATGTCTACCGCGCCGCTGACGGGCTTGCCCGCGTCCAGCTCGGTCAGGCCGGCCTTCAGCTTCAGCCCCATCAACAGGTGCAGGCTTTGCACCAGCTCGTCGCCCGCCGTGGCGTCCAGCACGCCTTGCTGCACCAGTGCGGCAACGCGGTCGGCGGTGCTGGTGGCGGCCACGCCTTGCGCAAAGGCCAGGCTGCGCGCGCCGTGCACGATGGGGAAGATGCCTTCCTTTTTCAGATCCAGCAGGCGCTCGGCGTCGCCGCGGCCCAGCAGGCGGCCCCACCAGCTGCTGCCGTGGCCAAACGCATCGACGGCGGCGGCAAAGCGGGCCAGCAGCGCGTCGTTGTCGTGGGCCACCTGGGCCACGCTGGCGCGCACCTGGTCCAGCAAGGCGGCGTCGCCGGCCACTGTGTGCGCGTCCATGAAGATGGCCAGGCGCATCAGGTGCTCGTCGCTGGGCTCCAGCAGCCATTCGCGCGCGCGGCGGCTGAATTCGCTGACGCTGCCGCGCCAAGCGGGGTTGCTCAGCATGATCTGCCCCGGGCACGGCGGGTAGCCAAAGCTGGCCAGCGCGTCGGAAAAGCGGTCGCACAGCGCGCCCAGGTCGGCCGGCGGCGCGTAGCCGTCGCGCAGGATCAGCGCGTTGTCCTGGTCGGTCTTGAGCAGCTGTTCGCCCCGCCCCTCGCTGCCCATCACCACCAGGCAGCTGGCGGCCTGCAGGGCGGGCGGGGCGATCATCTGCCACGCCCGCTCGAACAGGCGGGCGTTGAGCTGCTGGACCAGCTGCGCGATCAGCGCCACGCGCGTGCCGCCGCGGTGCAGCAGCCCGATCAGCCGAGTGATCTGCGCGGCCGCTTCTGCCAGGCCAGGCAGGTCGCTGGCCTGTTCGATGCGCACGGTGATCATGTGCGAGTGGTTCGACAGAAAGCTGAACAGGTCCAGCGCTTCCAGCACACCGACGATGCGCGTGCCCTCCAGCACCACCACGCGGTGGATGCGCTTTTTCAGCATCAACGCCATGGCGTCGCCCAGCTGGTCGCCCGCCTGCATGGTGACCAGCGCGAAGTTGCTCATCTCGCCCACGGGCAGGCTGTGCAGCGGGCGCCCGTCCAGCACGGCGCGCTGCAGCGCGTTGGTGGTGAAGATGCCGGTGCGCGCGGGCTGGCTGTGCGTGTCGCGCACCAGCACCGAGGTGGCGCGCTCGGACTGGAACAAGCGCACCACCTCCAGAACGGACGTGCTGGCGTTCACGATCAGCGGCGGGCGCAGGAAAGCCTCGTCCACGCGCGACAGGGTCAGCGAATGCAGCTGATGCTGGCTGTGCCGCTCGGCCAGCGCGCTGAGCTTGGCGCCGATGTCGGCGAACAGCAGGGCGCCAAACGTGGCGTTGGCGGCGATCAGCGCCATCACCGCCTCGCGCTGCAACTCATAGGCGACGACCTCTTCCAGCGCCACGAAGCGGTGACTGGCGCGCCCGGCCACCAGGGCGCGGCCGTCAAAGCATTCGTCCGGCCCGTAGGTGGCCACCGTCTGCCCGTCGTCGAGCTGGGCCACCACGCCCTTGATGAGCACGAACAGGTGGCTGGGCGCGTCGCCGGGCTCCAGCAGCGTGGCGCCTTCGGCAAAGTAGGCGACGTCGACGGCGTCGCGCACCGTGCGCTGCTCGTCCTGCGTCAGGCAGTCGAAGGGCGAAGCCGTGAAGTTGAAGGCATTGGGCATGGCGGGCAATGGATTCTTGGCATCCAAACCGCCTCCAGCGCTGGTGCAGCCTGCGCAAGCAGCTACAACTTAAATAGCAAATCAGCCCACTGGGCCGGAGGCATCTGACGCAGCCTGTATTGGGCGGTGCACGCCTTGCGCCACGCTTGCGGCGCGTTGCCAAACCGCATCGACGCGCGCGTCGCCCTCCAGGTGGGCGCGCAGCATGGGCAGCGCGTCCAGCCCCCAGAACAGGCGCCCGTCCACGGCGAAGGTCGGCACGCCAAACACGCCGGCGGCCTGCGCCGCATCGGTGGCTTGCTTCAGGGCCAGCTTGACTTCGGCGCTGGCCGGATCGCGCGCGGGGGCCAGTTGCGCGGTGAGTTGCGCCAGGCGGTCGGCGTCGTCGGCCGCCGCGCCTTCGGCGCGCCAGACGTGGCGGAACACGGTTTCGCAGACATAGCGGTTGGGGCTGCCCTGGCGCGCGCACGCCCACGCCAGCCGCAGCAGCGCCAGCGGGTTGAACGGGTGCGCGGCGGGCATCTGCATGGGAATACCCAGCACCTCGGCCTGCCACAGCGCGTGGCGATAAATCCAGTCGCGCTTGGGCGCGATTTCGGCCGGGCCACGCTGGCCGTGCGCGTTCAGCAGCGCGGCGAACAGGACGGGCTGGTAGCGCACCTCATAGCTCAGCCCCTGCAGCGCGCGGGGCAGCTCTTCAAACGCCAGGTAGGCGTAGGGCGAAACGAAGTCGATGGTGCAGTCAATGCGTTTCATGGGCGTTCTTCCTGGGGCGTGGCTTGCTTTCGCCGCACCAAAACCTGGCGCCAGATGGCGCGCTTGTCGTCGTCGCTCATCGCGCGCCAGCCGGAGATTTCGCCCAGCAGGCGAAAGCAGCCGATGCAGCCCTGGCGCGCCGCGTCCAGCTCGCACACGTTCACGCAGGGCGAAGGCACCGGGCCGGCGTCGCGGTCGGGGTCAAACGCCACTTGGGTGACGGCGGGGCGCTCGGGCCGCACGGCATCGTCTGCGCTGGCCATGGCGTCAGGCCTGCACGGGCGCCTGCACGACGTCGGCCACGGGCGCGCCGCCCGTCAGCGCGGGCAAGTCGCGCGGGTGCAGCTTGAACACCGCGTGCGGGTGGCCCGCAGCGGCCCAGATTTCTTCGAAGCGAAACAGGTCTTGGTCGATCAGCACCACCGGCGCCTGCACGTGCGCCAGCGGCGACACGCCCCCAATAGAAAAACCGGTGCGCGCCTTGACGAATTCGGCATCGGCCCGGCCGATCTTTCCGACCAGCGCGGCCACGCGCTTTTCGTCCACCCGGCGGTCGCCGCTGGTGACAACGAGCACCGCCACGTCGTCCTCTTTGCGGCGAAAGATGATGCTCTTGGCGATCTGCCCCACGCAGATGCCCAGCGCGTCGGCCGCCTGCTGCGCGGTGCGCGCGGCGTCGTCCAGCATCACGGGCGCGTGGGGGTGGCCGGCGGCGATCAGGGCGGCGCGCACGCGCTTGACGCCCTCTGGCAAAGTGGAATCGGTCACATCAGACATGGCAAGTCACCGTAAGGCATCAAGTGCTGCGCGCCACGCGATCGACCATCAACAGGCTGGCGCCCATGGCCATCAGCACGCCGCCGAACACGCGGTTCTGCGTGCGCCGCGCCCTGGCCGATTTCAGCCAGCCGCGCAGGCGCGAGGCCAGCGCCGCGTAGCCGTGCATCACCACGAAATCCACCGCCAGCGTGGTGACCAGCAGGATGGCCAGCTGCGGCACCAGCGGCTGGCGCGGGTGGATGAACTGCGGCAGCACCGCCACCATGAAGACGATGCCCTTCGGGTTGGTGGCGTTGGTGAACAAGCCCAGCGCCACGCGGCGCCGCACGCTGAGCGGCGCCGCCGCAGGCATGCCGCCATCGTCACCGGGCAGACCCAGCGGTGTGCGCCACTGCCGCCAACCCAGCCACAGAAGGTAGGCGGCGCCCAGCACCTTGACCACGGTGAACGCGGTGGCCGATGTGACCAGCAGCGCGCCCACCCCGGCGCCCGCCACGACCAGGATGAAAGCCAGGCCCAGTTGCAGACCCACGATGGTGGCCGTGGTCTGGCGCACGCCATAGCTCAGCCCGTGGCTCATCGACAGCACGGCGCCCGAGCCGGGCGACAGCGCAATCAGCCAAGCCGCGGCGAAATACGCCAGCCAGACATGCCAACTCATCGCGCTACCCGCCTCAGCCCGCGCACTTGGCCAGCAGGGCCGTGGCCACGCGTGAGCCGCTCTTTCGACCCAGTTGGGCGCTGATGTAGGCCCCGGCATCCACCAGCTTGTTCAGGTCGATGCCGGTATCGATGCCCATGCCCTGCAGCATGTAGACCACGTCTTCGGTGGCGACGTTGCCCGTGGCGCCCTTGGCGTAGGGACAGCCGCCCAGGCCCGCCACGGACGTGTCGTACTGCCACACGCCCAGCTCCAGCGCGGCCAGCGTGTTGGCCAGCGCCTGCCCATAGGTGTCGTGGAAGTGGCCGGACACGTCGTTCAATTCGTAGTGCTGCAAAGCGGCCTCGATGGCGGCCTGCACCTTGCGCGGCGTGCCCACGCCAATCGTGTCGGCCACGCCCACGTGCTGCACGCCAATGCCTTTCATCAGGCCGGCCAAGTAGGCCACGCGCTCGGGCGCGATCTCGCCTTCGTAGGGACAGCCCACGGCACAGCTCATCGCGCCGCGCACGTAGATGCCCTTGGCGCGGGCAGCCTCGACCACGGGGGCGAAACGCTCAATGCTTTCGGCGATAGAGCAGTTGATGTTCTTCTGGCTGAACGCCTCGCTGGCCGCGCCGAACACCACGATCTCGTCCGGCCGGTCGGCCAGCGCCGCCTCGAAGCCCTTCATGTTCGGCGTGAGCACGCTGTAGCGCACGCCCGGCTGGCGTTGGATGCCGCTCATCACCTCGTGGTTGTCGGCCATCTGCGGCACCCATTTAGGGCTGACGTAGCTGGTGACCTCGATCTCGGTCAGCCCTGCCGATTGCAGGCGCTGCACCAGCTCGATCTTGACGGCGGCGGGCACGGGTTGCTTCTCATTTTGCAAGCCGTCGCGCGGGCCGACATCGACAATCTTGACTCGGGTGGGCAGGGTCATGGCGGTGTGGGAATAGTGGGCCTTCTGGGGCAACGAGGCAGTGTAGCGTTGGCGGGCGGGGCGCGCCGTCGCCCGGGCGGCATGGCCGCACGCTTAAGATGCCCAAGCGCTCCAGCCCGACGCCCGCGCGCCCCTGAATGAAGCTAGCCCTGCTGTCCGACATCCACGCCAACCTGCACGCCTTCGAGGCTTGCCTGGCGCACGCCGAGGCGGCCGGCGCCCAGGGCTACGCCCTGCTGGGCGACCTGGTGGGCTACGGCGCCTTTCCGGCGCAGGTGGCGCAGCGCGCGATGCGCCTGGCCGAGGCGGGCGCGCTGATGGTCAAGGGCAACCACGACCACTATGCCAACGTCGCCATCGCCGATGCCACGAAGATGGCCCACACCGGCGTGGCGTGGACGCAAGAGCAGCTGAGTGCCGAAGAGCGCGCCTTTCTGGCCGCCCTGCCGCTGACCGCCCGCACCGGCCGCACGCTGCTGGTGCACGCCAGCGCCGACGCCCCATCCCATTGGCACTACGTCACCACGCCGCAGACCGCCGCGCTCAGCCTGGAAGGCGCGGCCACGCCGCCCATCGGCAGCGAGGACGTGCGCTACGTTTTTGGCGGCCACGTGCACCGGCAGACCCTGTACTTTCGCGGCGGCGCGGGCAGGCTGATGCCGTTCGAGCCCACGCCCGGCGTGGCGATACCCGTACCGCGCCATCGCCACTGGCTGGCCACCGTGGGCGCCGTGGGGCAGCCGCGCGATGGCCGTACCGACGCCATGTACGCGCTGTTTGACGAAGCCGCCCAGCAGCTCACCTTTCACCGCGTGCCCTACGACGTGCAGGCCGCCGCCGACGCCATCCGCGCCACGCCACTGCCGGTCTTCTTTGCCGACCGGCTTGAGGTGGGCCGATGAGCCCGCAACCGCCCCAGGCAACCCCCGGCATGGTGCTGGACGAATTCCAGCTGGGCCAGCGCCTGCACCGCGGCGGCATGGCCGACATCTACGAAGTGACCTACGCCGACGGCCGCGCCGCGCCTTTCCCGATGGTGATGAAGGTGCCGCGCATGGCGGCAGGCGATGGCGCCGAGACCATCGTCGGCTTCGAGGTGGAGCACCAGATATTGCAAGCGCTCAGCGGCCCCCACGTGCCGCGCCTGGTCGCCGTGGGTGATCTGGCCACCACGCCCTATGTGGTGATGGAGCACGTGCCCGGCCCCACGCTGGACCACTGGCTGAACCGCGTCACCCAGCAGCGCCAGAAGCTGCCCGTTGAGACGCTGGCCGCCCTGGGCGCCGCCGTCGCCACCGCCGCGCACGCCTTGCACCAGCAGAACGCCGTGCACCTGGATCTGAAGCCCGCCAACGTGGTCGTGCGTGGCCCGTCGGACGACGCGGCCATCACCGCCGCTGCGCGCGACCCCTCGGCCGCCCTGCACGCCGTGCTGCTGGACTTCGGCCTGTCCTGGCACGCCCAGTTGCCGGATCTGCTGGCCGAAGAGCTGCGCCCGGCCATCGGTTCGCCCGCGTACATGTCGCCCGAGCAGGTGGTGGGCGTGCGGGGCGACCCGCGCAGCGACGTCTTCGCCATCGGCGTGCTGCTGTACGAACTGGCCACCGGCGAACTGCCCTTTGGCGCGCCCACGACGGCCGGCGGTCTGCGCCAGCGCCTGTGGATGGAGCCCGTGCCGCCGCGCCGGCGCCGCCCCGACTTGCCGCCGTGGCTGCAGGATGTGGTGCTGCGCTGCCTGGCGCCGCGGGCGGCCGACCGCTACCCCTCCGCCGCGCACCTGGCCTTCGATCTGGCGCACCCCGAGCAGGTGCAAGTGACCGAGCGCGGCGAGCGCCTGCGCGGCTCGGGCATGGTCGCCCAGCTCCAGCGCTGGCTGCGCGCCGCGGGCGAGCAATACCACCCCAGCCCCCTGCCCGCCCGCGTGGTGGCCGAAGTGCCCATCGTCATGGTGGCCGTGCCGCACCACGACGTGACCGACGCCACGCTGCAGTCGCTGCGCGAGGCGGTGGCGCGGTCGATGGGCATCCGCCCCGGCGCACGGCTGGCGGTGGCCACCGTGGTGTCGCCCATGGCGGCCAGCACCACCGAGGCCCCCCGCAGCGAAACCGCACTGCAGCGCCAAATGCTGGCCATGCTCAAGCGCTGGGCGAAGCCGCTGCCGCTGGAAGGGCACCAAGTGTCGTACCACGCCCTGGAAGACAGCGACCCCGCCGCCGCCATCGTGCGTTACGCCAGCACGAACAACGTCAGCATGATCGTCATGGGCGCGGCCACGCATGGCCTGCAGTTGCAGCGCTTCATCGCCACCGTTCCGATGAAGGTGGCGATGCACGCGCCTTGCACGGTGATCCTGGTCAAGCAAACGCCGCTGGGCGGTGGGCCAAGCGCCTCGGCGGGCTGATTCATTCGTCGCGATTCAACGCCTTTTAGGCCTCTGGCGCTCTACCCACCAGCGCTGGCAGCTATGTTTTTTGAAGCAATTGCTCAGTAGCCGAGATCGCGCTGCACCTGTCCGCTGGGCACCTCGCCGCGCTGCAGCGCCTGCAGCGAACGCACCACCTGCACCACCGCTTCTGAACGCACGGTCTGGGCGCTGATGTGCGGCGTGACGGTGACGTGCGGGTGCGTCCAGAGCCAGTGGCCGGGCGGCAGGGGCTCTTCCTGCATCACGTCCAGCGTGGCGCCCGCCAGGTGGCCCTCGTCCAGCAGCTGCTGCAGATCGTCCTCCACCAGCAGGCCGCCGCGCGCCACGTTGATGACGTAGCTGGCCAGCTGCAGCTGCTCCAGCGTCTGGCGGTTCAGGATGCCGCGCGTGACCGGCGTGAGCGGCAGCAAGCAGACCAGCACGCGCGTGCCTTTCAGGAAGTCCGCCAGACCCGCGTCGCCATGAAAGCACTGCACGCCGGGCAGGTCGCGCGGCGTGCGGCGTGCGGCTCCAGCCCAGCACAGGGAAGTCGAACTGCTGCACCGCCTGCGCCACGCGCTGGCCCAGCGCGCCCAGGCCCATCACGCCCACCGGGAATTCGCTGCGCACGTGCGGGCGGTGCGGTTGCCAGCGCTGCTCGTGCTGCTGGCGGTCGTATGCGGCGAATTCGCGAAAGAAGCGGATCAGCGCATGGCACACGTACTCGGCCATCTGCACGGCCATGCCCGCGTCTTCCAACCGCACCACCGCCATCGTGGGCGGCAGGCGCAGCGCCAGCAGCTTGTCGACCCCCGCGCCCAGGTTCAGCAGCGCCTTGAGCTGCGGCTGGTCGTCCACCAGCTGTTGCGAGGGGGCCCAGACGATGGCCGCGTCATAGTCGGGCGGCAGGCCGGGGCGCCATTCGTCCAGTTGAACCCCGGGCATCGCCGCCGCCAGCGCCGCGCGCAGATCGGCCAGCCATGCATCGTTGCCGTGGGCGGCAGGCTGGGAAAACAGCAGCTTCATGGTGCGACGCGCCCTTCCTTTCCTTGTTTCCTTGTTACGCCGCCGGGTTGGCCAGGCGCAGCAGTTCGTCGCCGTCCATCACCTGGTCGCCGGGGGCGTACAGCAGCTCTTGCACCACGCCATCGGCGGGCGCGGCGATGGTGTGCTCCATCTTCATGGCCTCCATCACCGCCAGCGGCTGGCCTTTGCTGACCTTGTCGCCCGCCTTCACCGCAAAGCTGACCACCTTGCCGGGCATCGGGGCCGTCAGGCGGCCGCCCTCGGCGCCCGTTTCTCCGGCGTGCTGCAGCACGTCCACCGCGGTGATGGGCGCCGCGCCGCGCGTGCCGAACACGTGCGCCACTTCGCCCAGCGGGTACACCTGCACCACCTGGCGGTCGCCGCCAAAGCGCACGTCGATGGCGCCGTTGGCCAACGCGGTCAAGCCCAGCGGTGCCGCGTCGTGCTCGCCCACTTGCAGCTGCAGGCCATCATCCAGGTAGCGCAGCTTGGCCACCACGGGCTGGCCCATGTAGTCGAAATCCATGCGGCGCGTGGCCACGCCGTGCGAGCGGAAACCGTCGCGGCGGCTGAACGGGTCGTGCGTTTCGGCGGCGCGCTCGGCCAGCACGGCGCGCGCCACGGCAGCGGCCACCGTCATCTGCACACCCAGGCGGTCCTGGTCGAACAGGCGTTCGCTTTCGCGCTGGATCAGCGCCGTATCCAGCTTGGCCTGGCTGAACGACGGCGTGGCCAGCACGTGGCGCAAAAACTGCACGTTGGTCTGCAGGCCCGCAATATGGGTGGCGGCCAGCGCCTCGTCCAGCTTGGCCAGCGCTTGATCGCGCGTTTCGCCCCACACGATCAGCTTGGCGATCATGCTGTCGTAGAACGGGCTGATGGCGTCGCCCTCGCGCACGCCATCGTCCACGCGCACGGTGTCGATCTCAAACGCGCTGTGCGGCGGCTTACGGTACACGTGCAGCGTGCCGGTGGCGGGCAGGAAGTTGTTGTCGGGGTTTTCGGCACAGATGCGCGCCTCGATGGCGTGGCCTTCCAGCAGCAGGTCGTCCTGCTCCAGCGGCAGTGGCTCGCCACTGGCCACGCGCAGCTGCCACTCCACCAGATCCTGGCCGGTGATGGCCTCGGTCACCGGGTGTTCCACCTGCAGGCGCGTGTTCATCTCCATGAAGTAGAACTTCATCTGGTCGGGCCGGTCGTAGCCGCCCGGCTGCTCGACGATGAATTCCACCGTGCCGGCGCCCACGTAGTTCACGGCGCGCGCGGCGTTCACGGCCGCCTCGCCCATGGCGGCGCGAATGCTTTCGGGCATGCCGGGCGCGGGCGCCTCTTCCAGCACCTTCTGGTGGCGGCGCTGCACCGAGCAATCGCGCTCAAACAGGTACACGTAGTTGCCGTGCGTGTCGCCAAACACCTGGATCTCGATGTGGCGCGGGCGCTGCACGTACTTTTCGATCAGCACCGCGTCGTCGCCAAAGCTGTTGATCGCCTCGCGCTTGCACGATTCCAGCGCGGCCATGAAGTCTGCGCTTTTTTCCACCGCGCGCATGCCCTTGCCGCCACCGCCCGCGCTGGCCTTGATCAGCACCGGGTAGCCGATGCGGTCGGCCTCTTTGTGCAGCAACTCGGGTGTCTGGTCAGCGCCGTGGTAGCCGGGCACCAGCGGCACCTTGGCCGATTCCATCAGCCGCTTGGATTCGGCCTTCAGCCCCATATCCTTGATGGCGCTGGCGGGTGGGCCGATGAAGACCAGGCCGTTGTCGGCGCAGGCTTTGGCGAAGTCTTCGTTCTCGCTCAAAAAACCGTAGCCAGGGTGGATGGCCTGCGCGCCGGTGGCCTTGGCCGCGTCGATGATGCGCTGCCACTGCAGGTAGCTGTCCTTGGGCGCGCTGCCGCCGACGTGCACCGCTTCGTCGCAGGCCATCACGTGCTTGGCGTGCGCGTCAGCATCGGAATACACGGCCACGGTGCGCACACCCAGGCGGCGTGCGGTGGCCGCCACGCGGCAGGCGATTTCGCCGCGGTTGGCGATGAGGATTTTTTGGAACATGGGTTGTCTCCTGAAAACGGGCTATTTCTGAGGTTCTGAACGCCTTAGAACAAGGTGTCTGGCTGAAGAAAGGGGCTTTCCGGCGCGCGAATGTCCACGGCGAAAGGCAGCTGCCCGCGGTGCGCGGCCAGGTAGCGTTCGGCCAGGCCGCGCGGCCCTTCGGTCCAGCCGTTCAGCAAGACCATCGGCATGCCGACCGCCGGGTACACCGTGACCTCACGGCGGGCCAAGGGGCCATGCACCTCTAACCGTTCAATGGTCGCCAAGGGAATGCGCTGCCGCCCGGCGACGAGCGCATCTGCGCCATCGGCCCCGCGCTGACAGATGCCGAACACGAGCCGGTCTTTCAGCCCCCAGCGGAAAAAGCCAGCGGCCCACAACCCCAAAGCCAGAAAGGCCGAGGCAGCGCCAAGCATCCAGCCGTCGCCGGGGTACTTGAAGACAAGCGACGCGCCCATGACCAGCGCCGGCAACAAGCCCGCAAGCCGCGGCGCCACTGGCTCCCACACGCCATCGGCGCGCAGCTCGGTGCGCCAACGCAGGGGCGATCTCATCGACAAGCAGCCTCCGACTGCGCAGGCGCCACCGCACCGCTCGCAAAAAACGCCCGCATCTTGCGAACCACTGCTCTCAAAAACTTGTAGAGCACCACCAGCAACAGCACCGACACCAGCAACATCACCGCCAGCACCACGCCAAACGTCACCGGGTACTGCGTGGCCAGCCAGACCACGGCGACGGCCAGCCCGTCTTCAAAGAACGAGGCCAGCCAGTTGGAAAACGGCTCGGGCGATGTATTGATGGCCGCGCGCGTGGTGGCCTTGGTGGCAAACGAGGTGGCCGCCAGCGAGCCGCCCAGCAGGCCTGCCACCAGGCCCATGGTGCCGCTGTCGGCGCCAAACACACCGGCGGCCAGCAGGGCGCCGCCCAGGATGCGGATGACGCTGTTGACGGTGTCCCACACGCTGTCCACCCACGGGATCTTGTCGGCAAAAAACTCCACCAGCAGCATGAAGCCGCTGGCCGCCAGCACGGCCGGGTGCGTCAGCAGCTTGAGGCCCTCGGGCAGCGGAATCCAGCCCACGTAGCCCATGGCGCCCACCAGAAAAACCACGGCGTAGAGGCGAAAGCCGCTGGCCCAGCCCAGCGCGGCGGCCAGCGCCAGCAGGCTGGGCATGTCCATCTTGGCAACGACCGGCGCCACCGCGCCGCCCACGGCCGCGCCCGCCTGGCCCACGGCGCTGCCTACCGCAACAGCCGCATCGGTCGTGGGGTGAATGCCGATGCCGTGCAGCCACTGCACCACGCTTTGCAACCAGTCGCTCATCGTGTGACCCCTTCCACAGCGCCAAGGACGACAGCGGCGCCCGCACCCACGCAGGCGTGCCCACCGGCGCGCACGGCCCTAACGCCGCAGCGGGCCGCCACGCCGACGGGGGCGGTTCGGGGGGATCTGTTCAAGGACATGATTACTACGTCATTGATAGCTGCCAGCGCACGCTGCGCCTGCGCCAGCAGCCTGTTCAACCCTTAATCCGCCAGCCACGCCGGGCCGCGCTTTTGCAGGAAGCTTTGCACGCCTTCCTTGCCCTCGTCGCTGGCGCGGATGTCGGCAATGCTTTCCACCGTGCGCTCGATCAGCAGGCGCGAGATGTCGCGCTCGGCCACGTCCTGCACCAAGCGCTTGCACTCGCGCACGGCGTTGGGGCTAGCGCTGACGAGCGCGCCCACCAGCGCGCTGACCCGCGCGTCCAGCTGGTCGGCGGGCACCACTTCGTGCACGAAGCCGATGCGCAGCGCCTCGGCGGCGGTGAAGCGCTCGGCTGTCAGGAAGTACCGGTGCGCCGCGCGCGGGCCCATGGCGCGAATCACGTAGGGGCTGATGGTGGCGGGTATCAGGCCGATCTTGACCTCGCTCAGGCAGTAGTGCGCGGTGTCGACGCTGACGGCCATGTCGCACGCCGCCACCAGGCCCATGCCACCGGCGTACACGTCGCCCTGCACGCGGGCGATGGTCGGCTTGGGGCATTCGTACAGGGTGCGCAGCATGAAGGCCAGCTTGCCCGCGTCTTCGACGTTTTCGTCGCGCGAATAGTCGGCCATGCGGCGCATCCAGTTCAGGTCGGCCCCGGCGCAGAAAGCCGGGCCTTCGGCCATCAGCACGATGGCGCGCACGGCCGGGTCTTCGCCCAGCTGCGTGAAAGCGTGCGACAGCTCGGCAATCACCTCGTCGTTGAAGGCGTTGCGAACTTCGGGGCGGCTGAGCACCACCGTGGCCACACGGTTCTGGGTGCTGATGCGAAGGGCTTGGCTCATGGTTGTTTCTGTTCCTCTACCAGCATGTAAACAAGATCGATGACCGGCGCGGGCTGGCCCAGCGCGGTCAGCGCCGCCGTGACCTGCCCGCGGTGGTGCGTGCCATGGTTGAACACATGGCCCAGCGTGGGCATGAAGGGCAGTGACGTGGGTACGCCCTGCGTGGTGACGTAGTTCAGCATGCCCTGCCACTGCGGCGCAGCAAACGTGCCGATCAGCGGCGCCCAGCGCGTGGCATCGGCCCGCAGCCGCGCGGCCAACTGGGCGCGATCGGGCTCCAGCTCGGCATTCAGCGCCATGCGGGGCGAGCGGCCCTCGGCGAAGCGCGGAAACCAGATGTTGTCGGCCACCAGCAGATGGTTCAGCGTGCCGTGGATGCTCTTGAAGAACAGGCCCACGTCGCGCCGGTAATCGTCCTCCGGCAGCGCCGCCACGGCATCCAGCAGGCGGCCGGTAGCCCACACGTTGTAGCGCGCCAGGGTGGTGAAATATTCAGTGAGATCCATATCAGCCCTTCATCTCCACGCAATCCCGTCGCCAGCTCGGGTGGCGCAAGGCCAATCAGCGAACGCCATGCCCGGGCCAGTGCCGGGCATAGGCGTTGTCCCCCCTCCCGCAGGAGAGGGCAGATGGCGCGTCAGCGACTCAGGGGTGTGTTCCATCACATCCTGAACACGCCGAACTTCACATCTTCAATCGGTGCGTTCTGCACAGCCGACAGTCCCAGCGCCAGCACGCGGCGCGTGTCGGCGGGGTCGATCACGCCGTCGTCCCACAGGCGGGCGGTGGCGTAGTAGGGGTGGCCCTGCTCTTCGTACTGCTGGCGGATGGGCGCCTTGAAGGCTTCTTCTTCCTCGGCAGACCACTGGCCGCCCTTGGCTTCGATGCCATCGCGCTTGACGGTGGCCAACACGCTGGCGGCCTGCTCGCCGCCCATCACGCTGATGCGCGCGTTGGGCCACATCCACAGGAAACGCGGGCTGTAGGCGCGGCCGCACATGCCGTAGTTGCCGGCGCCAAAGCTGCCGCCGATGATGATGGTGAACTTGGGCACGTTGGCCGTGGCCACGGCGGTGACCAGCTTGGCGCCGTGGCGCGCAATGCCTTCGTTCTCGTACTTGCGGCCGACCATGAAGCCGGTGATGTTCTGCAAAAACACCAGCGGAATCTTGCGCTGGCAGCACAGCTCGATGAAGTGCGCGCCCTTTTGCGCGCTTTCGCTGAACAGGATGCCGTTGTTGGCGATGATGCCCACCGGCATGCCTTCGATGTGCGCAAAGCCGCACACCAGCGTGGCGCCAAAGCGCGCCTTGAACTCGTGGAACTCGCTGCCATCAACGATGCGGGCGATGATCTCGCGCACGTCAAACGGCTTGCGCGTGTCGGTCGGGATCACGCCGTACAGCTCTTGCGCTGCAAATTTAGGAGCTACCGGCGCTTTAAGCGCGCCGGCTGGCGTCTTTTTATGGTTCAAGTCCGAGACGATCTGCCGCGCCAGCGCCAGCGCGTGCATGTCGTTTTGCGCCAGGTGGTCGGCCACGCCCGACAGGCGCGTGTGCACGTCGCCACCGCCCAGGTCTTCGGCCGTCACCACCTCGCCCGTGGCGGCCTTCACCAGCGGTGGGCCACCCAGGAAGATGGTGCCCTGGTTCTTGACGATGATGGATTCGTCGCTCATGGCCGGCACGTAGGCGCCGCCGGCCGTGCAGCTGCCCATGACGACGGCGATCTGCGCGATGCCCTGCGCGCTCATGTTGGCCTGGTTGAAGAAGATGCGGCCGAAATGCTCGCGGTCGGGAAACACGTCGTCCTGGTTGGGCAGGTTGGCGCCGCCGCTGTCCACCAGGTAGATGCAGGGCAGGCGGTTCTGCGCGGCGATCTCTTGCGCACGCAGGTGCTTCTTCACCGTCATCGGGTAGTAGGTGCCGCCCTTCACCGTGGCGTCGTTGCAGACGATCATGCATTCGACGCCCGACACGCGGCCGATGCCCGCCACCATGCCTGCGGCGGGCGCGGCGTCCTTGCCGTCTTTCTCGGGGTACATGCCCAGGGCCGCCAGCGGGGCGATTTCAAGAAAAGGCGTGCCAGGGTCCAGCAGCATCTGCACGCGAACGCGCGGCAGCAGCTTGCCGCGGTTGGTATGCTTTTGGCGCGCGGCCTCGCCGCCGCCCTGCTCCACCTCCGACAGGCGCTGCTGCAGGTCGGCGACCAGGGCGCGCATGGCGTCGGCGTTGGCCTGAAAGTCGGCCGATCGGGGGTTGAGCTTGCTTTCCAGTGCGGACATGAAGTCTCCGTATTCTTGCTATGGTTTGGCTAGCTGCTGGCGCTTATGCAGCCTGCGCTTAGGCCGTTTTTTGTTCAGAAACACCCAGCTCTTCGATCATCGCTTCGCGAATCTTGAACTTCTGGATCTTGCCGGTCACCGTCATCGGAAACTCGGCCACGAAGCGGATGTAGCGCGGCACCTTGTAGTGCGCGATCTTGCCTTTGCAAAAGGCGCGGATGTCGTCCTCACTCAGGCTCTGGCCCGGCTTGGCGACCACCCAGGCGCACAGCTCTTCGCCAAACCTGGCGTCGGGCACGCCCACCACCTGCACGTCTTGCACCTGCGGGTGGCTGTACAAGAATTCCTCGATCTCGCGCGGGTACACGTTTTCGCCACCGCGGATCACCATGTCCTTGATGCGCCCGACGATGTTGACGTAGCCCTCGGCGTCCATGGTGGCCAGGTCGCCCGTGTGCATCCAGCCCTCGGCGTCGATGGCCTCGCGCGTGCGCGCCTCGTCGCCCCAATAGCCGTGCATGACCGAATAGCCGCGCGTGCAGAACTCGCCGCGCTCGCCGCGCGGCACCGTCTGGCCGCTGTCGGGGTCGACGATCTTGATTTCAAGGTGCGGCTGCACCGTGCCCACGGTGGTGACACGCTTTTCCAGCGGCGTTTCGGTGCTGCTCTGGCAGCTGACGGGGCTGGTTTCGGTCATGCCGTAGGCGATGGTGATCTGCGACAGGAACATGCGGTCGACCACGCGGCGCATCACCTCGATGGGGCAGGCGGTGCCGGCCATGATGCCGGTGCGCAGGCTGCTGAGGTCGAACTCGGCAAAGCGGGGGTGATCCAGCTCGGCGATGAACATGGTGGGCACGCCGTGCAGCGCGGTGCAGCGCTCGGCCTGCACCGCCTGCAGCGTGAGCAGCGGATCGAACCCGTCGTTCGGGAAGACGATGGTGCTGCCGTGCGTCAGGCAGGCCAGCGTGCCCAGCACCATGCCGAAGCAGTGGTACATCGGCACGGGGATGCACAGGCGGTCTTCCGGAGTCAGCTTCATGCATTCGCCGATGAAGAAGCCGTTGTTCAGGATGTTGCGGTGCGTGAGCGTGGCGCCCTTGGGAAAGCCGGTGGTGCCGCTGGTGAACTGGATGTTGATCGGGTCGGTGTTGTGCAGCAGCTTGGCCACATGGGGCACGCGCGGGTCTTGCGCGTCACCCGCGGCCAGCAGCGCGGAAAAGCGCTGAAAGCCCGGCTGGTCGGCGCCTTCGCCTGGCACGTCGATCCAGATCGCGTGCTTCAAGCCGGGCAGCTTCTCGGCGCTCAGCTGGCCGGGCGGCTGGCTGGCCCATTCGGGCGCCAGTTCGCGCAGCATGCCGATGTAGTCGCTGGTCTTGAAGCTGGGCATGGTGACCAACGCCACGCAGCCCACCTTGTTCAGCGCGTATTCCACTTCGGACGTGCGGTACGCGGGGTTGATGTTGACCAGCACCAGGCCCACCTTGGCCGTGGCCAGCTGCATCAGCACCCATTCGGCGTTGTTGTGCGACCAGATGCCGACGCGGTCACCCGGCTTCAGGCCGAGCCCCAGCAGCGCGCTGGCCAGGCGGTTGGCCTCGGCCTGCAGCTGGCCATAGGTGTAGCGGCGCTGTTGGTGCACCGAAACCAGCGCCTCGCGCTCAGGCACGCGGGCAGCCATGTCGTCAAAAAAAGCGCCCAGGGTCTGCTCGATCAGCGGGGGCTGGGTTGCGCCGCGGGCGTAGCTGGGCTCAGCTTGGGGGGCCATGGGGATTTGTCTCCTAGTTCGTGCGTCGGCGTTGCGCCCAATGTAGCCAATTGAGCGCGCCGCAGGCGCAGCTTATCGCCATCAGCGGCCAAATTGGCGCCACGCAGGTTGCAAAATGCGCCAATCCGACATCACAATGCCGCACCATGCCAGCACCGCCAGACCCTGCCCACCAAGGCACGCCATTTGCCTTTGTGCAGGCGGTATTGAGGGCCTACGCCGCCCGCAGCTGCGCGCCCGACAAGGCCCTGGCCGCGGCGCAGATTGCGCCAGACCGCCGCGGCCACTGGCCCAGCCAGGTCAGCCCCCTGCAGTTTGAGCGCCTCTGCGCCGCCGCCATGCGCGAGCTGGACGACGAGGCACCCGGCTGGTTCAGCCGGCCGCTGCCCTGGGGCAGCTACGGCATGCTGGCGCGTGCCAGCATGGGCGCGCCCACGCTGGCGGTGGCGCTCAAGCGCTGGTGCCGCCACCACGGCCTGCTGACGCAGGATGTCGGCCTGGCGTTGCACAGCGATGAAAGCGGCGCGCGGGTGGAAATCACCGAGCACACCGATCTGGGCCAACAGCGCGAATTCGCCCTGCTGTCGCTGCTGCGCAACCTGCACGGGCTGAGCTGCTGGTGGGTGGATTCGCAAATCGCGCTGTTGGGCGCGCACTTCCCCGGCGAAGCGCCACCGCACGCGGCGGTGTATGGCCGCCTCTTCCCCGGCACGGTGCACTTTCAGGCGCCGCGCGCCACGCTGGTGTTTGACGCGCACTACCTCAACCTGCCGCTGCGCAAGGACGCCGCCGCCATCGACCAGATGCTGCGCCGCGCGCTGCCGATCCTGGTGTGGCCCTACCGCCGTGACCGCCTGCTGTCGCGCCAAGTGTCGCGCCTGCTGCAGGCCCCCAGCCACGCCCACGGAGCCAGCAGCGCCCACACTGCCGAAACCTTGGCAGCGGAGCTGGGCCTGTCGGCCCGCAGCCTGCACCGCCAGCTGCGGGCCGAAGGCGCCAGCGTGCAGCAATTGAAAGACGAAGCCCGGCGGGCCCGCGCCAGCGACCTGCTGCTGCGCACGGCGCTGCCGGTGGCACGCATCGCCGGTCTGTGCGGCTTTGCCAGCGACAAGAGCTTTGCGCGCGCTTTTCGGCAATGGACCGGGCACAGCCCGCAAGAGCACCGGCGCGGCGCTTGAGCACCTTACGGCGTGCCTGCTGGTTCTGCCAGCTCTTCCGCCGGGCGGAGAATCATCAAGAATAATAGCTGCCAGCGCCCTACGCACGTGCGCTGGCGGCCGATTTCTTTGGCAATCCCTGCAAGTGACCGCAGCCCAGGCACGCCGCCAGATCGGCTTCGGCCAGAGGTGCCCAGGACGATGCCGCCCAGGCCACGCGAAGCAGCGCCTCGTGCGGCGGCGCGATGCAACGCGGGACGGAGCGCGAACATCGCCAACGAGGCCCGACAGACGCGGCTGACGCACATCGCACACGCCATGCCCCTCAGCACTGCAGTGCCGAGGGCGCACCGAATGGGCGCGGGCCAGCGCACCAGGCGGGTGCTGCGCCCTGCACCAACCGGTCGCACCGTCAGCGCATCGCCAGCGGGCCTGAAACTTGCGTAACCAACGGCTTGGCTTGGCTACCATCGAAGTGTTTTTGTTCGCCCCAGAAAAAGGATCTCCGCTTTGAACCCGATTGCTATCAAACACCTAGCTCCCATCGCCCTGGCCGCCTTGCTGGCCAGCTGCGGCGGCTCTGGCAACGACGACAACGCCAGCGACCTGATCGTTGACACCAACCCGAACAGTTGCCAGGTGTTGGCCAGCAATGGCAGCAGCGTGACCGTGGGTTCGGGGCTGGCGGGCGACCCGGCTGCGCCCGAGGCCGCGTCCGGCTACCGGCTGGGCTACAAAGCCAAATATTCGAACAGCTACATGGTGGTGGCGAATACGCCGCTGGCTTCGAAGGCCGGTTGCGAAGTGCTGAAGGCCGGTGGCACCGCTGCCGACGCGGCCGTGGCCGTCCAGGCCGTTCTGGGCTTGGTGGAGCCGCAGTCCAGCACCATCGCGGGCAGCGCGTTCATGATGTATTACGACGCCAAAACGCAGAAGATCACCGCGTACGACGGGCGCGAAACGGCGCCTGCCGCCGCCACGGGCTACTACCTCGTGCGCCAAGATCAGCAGACGCAAGGCTCTGCCACTCCGGTGCCTTCAGCGCGCCGCAGCGGCCGGTCGATTGGCGTGCCCGGCGTGATGCGGATGCTGGATCTGGCCCACAACGAACACGGCAAACTGGCCTGGAACAAGCTGTTCGACGAAGGCATCAACCTGGCGGACAAGGGCTTTCTGATTCCCGCGCGGCTTGGTGGCGCCATCAGCAGCAACGCCAGCAGCCTGGCGCTGGACGCCAATGCCATGGCCACCTATTTCCACAGCGACGGCACGCCGCGCGCCGCTGGCGAAACCATGACCAACGCGCCCTATGCGCGCACGCTGCGCATCCTCGCCGACCAGGGCGCCGACGCGCTCTACACGGGCGAGCTGGCCAAGAACATCGTCGCCAAGGCGGCGCAGTCGGTGGGTGACGATCCCGCCAAAACGCCGATCACGCCCAGCCTGATGACGCTGCAAGACCTGGCCGCCTACCAGGCCAAGAAGCGCGAGCCCGTTTGCAGCACCTACCGCGGCAGCTACCACGTGTGCACGATGGCGCCACCCTCTTCCGGCGGCATTGCCATCGCCCAGGCGCTGGGCATTCTGGGCAACTTCAACCTGGGCGCCTACGGCCCCACCAACCCCAGCAACGAGGGCGGCATTCCTTCCGTGATGGGCGTGCACCTGGTGTCGGAGGCCGAACGCCTGGCCTACGCCGACCGCGACCTGTACGTGGCCGACACCGACTTCGTGGCCTTGCCTGGCAAGGGCGTGGCGTCGATGCTGAGCCCCGACTACCTCAAGCTGCGCGCTTCGCTGATCTCGCCCGACAAATCCATGGGCACGGCCAGCGCGGGCGACTTCGGCACGCCCGCCGCTGGCGTGGGCAAGTCGGAAGAGCACGGCACCACGCACCTCTCGATCGTGGATGCCTATGGCAACGTGGTGTCGATGACCTCGACGGTGGAATCCAGCATGGGCTCGTTCCACATGGTGGATGGCTTCCTGCTGACCAACCAGCTGACGGACTTTTCGTCGCAGCCGGTCGACGGCGCCGGCAACGCCGTGGCCAACGCCGTGGCGGGCGGCAAGCGCCCACGCAGCACGATGGCGCCCACGCTGGTGTTTCGCGGCACCCAGCCGGGCGACTTCCTGATGGCCACCGGCTCGCCCGGCGGCGGCACCATCATTCAGTACGTGCTCAAAACCGTGGTGGGCGCTCTGGACTGGGGCCTGGACGCGCAACAAGCCACCTCGCTGGTGGACTTTGGCGCCAGCAACAGCGTGACCACCAACGTGGACGGCGCCAACACGACACTCGACCTGACGGCCCTGGTCGCGGGGCTCAAGGCCAAAGGGCACACGGTGTCCACCTCGGCGCAGTCCAGTGGTATCTCCACGATCATGCGCGTGAAGAAAAACGGCGCCATGATGCTGGAAGGCGGTGTTGATCCACGGCGCGAAGGCATCATCCTCGGCGACGGGGCTATGTAAGGCGCCTGCCGGCGCACCGGGCGAAAGCGCGCGCACCGATTGCGGTGCGTGCGCTTTTTTTTGGGCTCGCCGCGCTGCGGGCCTTCCGTGTCAACGCCTCATGCACGCACGAAGTTACTCGCGCGGCGATCGCCTGCCGAATGGTCTACTGGCTACGGCTCGGCGTGAATGAATTCAATTCAAATCGGCCTCTGGCGCTTATACCGTGCGCGCCACCAGCTACGCAATCGATAGCAAACAGCTTTCATGCAAGCTTGGCGTGCCAACTCGAATTGGCCGTAGCGCACAGGCCGGGCGCGCCCCTGCTCACAGCGCGTGCGTCACCAACCTGAAATCCGGGTCTTCTGGGTACGCCTTGGTCTCAAAGCCCAGGCTGCGCATCAGTTTGAGCATGCCGTTGTTGTGCGTCAGCACCAGGCCGATGATTTCCTGCAGGCCTTTTTCGCGGGCGACGTCCATGATGCTCAGCATCAGGCGCGTGCCCAGGCCCTGGCCCGCGTAGGCGTCGGCCACCACCAGAGAAAACTCGCAGCTGGTCTGGTCGGGGTTGGTGATGTAGCGCGACACGCCCACGATGCGGTGCTTCTTGTGCTTGTGCCCGTCGTCTCCCACCACCTCCGACTCGGCCACGGCGCACAGCGCCATTTCGCGGTCGTAGTCGATCAGCGTGAAGCGCGACAGCATCGACGCGGGCAGCTCGGCCATGTTCGACACAAAGCGGAAATAGCGGCTTTCGGGCGACAGGCTCTTGGTGAACTCCTGCAGCATCTGCGCGTCGTCGGGGTGGATGGGGCGCACCACGTATTCGCCGCCGCCGCGCAGCGGCCATTCCTGCTCGAAGCGCGCCGGGTACGGCAGGATGGCCAGGTGCCCGTAGCGGCCAGAGCGGCCCGGCGCCGTCTGCGCCGCCGCGCCGATGACGATGCGCGCATCCACCGCCACGGCGCCCTGCTCGTCCACGATGATGGGGTTGATGTCCATCTCGCGCAGCTGCGGCAGCTCGCACACCATTTCGGACACGCGCAGCAGCACGCGCTCCAGCGCGGCCATGTCCACCTCGGGCGCGCCGCGCCAGGCCTTGAGGGTTTCCACCACGCGCGACCGCTCGATCAGGCGACGCGCCAAAAACTGGTTCAGCGGGGGCAGCTCCATCGCGTGGTCGTTCAGCAGCTCGATCATGGTGCCGCCCCCGCCAAAGGTGATCACGGGGCCGAACGGGTCGTCGGTGACCACGCCGATGTACAGCTCGCGCCCGCGCTTCTTGCGCGCCATGGCCTGTACCGTCAGCCCATTGATGCGCGCGTCGGGTTGCTTGGCGCGCACGGCTTCCATCATGTCCTGGTAGATGTCGCGCACGGCGGTGGCGTTCATCACGTTCAGGGCCACGCCGCCCACGTCGCTCTTGTGCGGGATGTCGGGCGAATCGATCTTCAGCGCCACCGGAAAGCCGATTTGCGAGGCGATCATCATCGCCTCGGTGGGGCTGCGCGCCAGCAGCGTCTGCGTGACGGGCACGTGAAACGCTGCCAGCAGCGCCTTGGATTCCATCTCGGTCAGCACGGTGCGGCGGTCGGCCAGCGCGCTTTCGATCAGCAGGCGCGCGCCTTCCACGTCGGGCGCCGCCAAGTCGGACAGCGGCGGCGGCGTCTGGTGCAGCATCTGCTGGTTTTGGTAGAAGCTGGCGATGTTGCCGAAGGCGCCCACCGCCGCCTCGGGCGTGCGAAAACTGGGGATTTGCGCATCGCTGAGCGCATGGCGCGCGGCGGCCACGCTGGCATCGCCCAGCCAGCAGGCCACCAGCGGCTTGCTCATGCGGGGCTTCAGCTCGATCAGCTGCTGCGCAACGGCGTTGGCGTCGCCGCCGAACTTGGGCGAATACAGCACCAGCACGCCGTCGATGGCGCGGTCTTTCGACGCCGCCTCCAGCGCGGCGCGAAACTGCTCGGGCGTGGCGTCTTCGCTCAGATCCACCAGGTCGTTCAGCGACGCGCTGTGCGGCAGCAGGGGCACCAGGGTGCGGCGCGTGTCCTCGGACAGCACGCCCAGCTTCAGCCCCAGCTCGCTGATCCAGTCGGCGGCCAGCACGCCCGGGCCGCCGCCGTTGGTGATGACGGCCAGGCGCGGCCCCACCGGGCGGTAGCGCGAAGCCAGGCACTTGGCGGCCGAGAACAGCTCGACAAACGAGCGCACCCGCACAGCCCCCGCGCGGCGCAGCACGGCGTCGAACACCTCCGCACTGCCGACGATGGCGCCCGAGTGCGTCTGCGCCGCGACGTTGCCCGCCTGCTGCCGCCCGGCCTTCAGCACCACCACCGGCTTGGCATTGGCGGCCGCGCGCAGCGCGCTGGTAAAGCGCCGCGCGTTGGAAATGCCTTCCATGTAGACCACGATGCCCTGCGTGTGCCGGTCAGAGGCGAGGAAGTCCAGCGTGGCGGCCAGCGTGACCTGGCTGTGCGCGCCCAGGGTGATCACCGTGGAAAAGCCCACGCGCGTTTGCCGCGCCCAGTCCAGGATCGACGCCGTCAGCGCGCCCGATTGCGACACCAGCGCCAGCTGCCCCTGCGCGGCCAGCGGCCCGATGGTGCTGGCGTTGAGCTGCTGGCGCGGCCGCTGAAAGCCCGAGCTGTTGGGCCCCAGCAGCCAGAAGCCGTGGCGCTTGGCCACGCGGTGCATCTCATTGGCCTTGGCCTGCGACACCCCGGCAGACAGCACCAGCGCCGCCCCCACCTTGATGCGCCCAGCCAGCTCGAGCGCGGGCACGATTTCGTCGTCTGGCAGGGCGATGATGGCCAGATCGGCCCGCGCCTGCGCCAGGTCGGCCAGGGTGCCGGTGGTGTGCACGTCCAGCGGGGTCACGCGGCCCTTGAAGGGCTGTTCGGCCAGGTAGGTCAGCAGCGCGCGCGCCTGCGGCGTCTGCTCGTCCGGCGCGTCCTGCGGGCCGGTGAACAGGGCGATCGACTGGGGTTCGAAAAGCGGGGTCAGGAAGTGCTGGTCCATGGTGCTGATGAGCGAGTTGAAGGCGCCGCAGGTAACGACCGGTTGTAGCATGAGCGCGCCCCGGCATGTTGACTTGCCTCAGCCTGACCCCTGCGGCGTGGCTGGTGGCTTACACGGCCTGGGGCGGACGATGTCGCGCGGGCGCCCCCTCTTTGCGCGCCTTGCACGCGGCTGGGGCAGGCAGCCCGACGCCGGGTGCCAATCCGCCGAAAATCCCAAGCAGGCGCGCCGCCCTCCGGTGGCGCTGCCGCTCACCTTCTTGCCAAACCACACTGAGGAGCACCATGGGCTTGATCCAGCCGCTGTTTGAAGGGCCTATCGATATCGTGGGCGACGTCCACGGTGAAGCGCAGGCCCTGCGCGCGCTGCTGAACCACCTGGGCTACGACGCCGATGGGCGCCACGCGCAGGGCCGGCGCCTGGTCTTCGTGGGCGACCTGTGCGACCGCGGCCCCGACAGCCCCGCCGTGCTGCGGCAGGTTCAGGCCCTGGTGCAGGCGGGCCACGCGCAGGCGATGGTCGGCAACCATGAGATCAACCTGATGCGGGGCGACCCGAAGGACGGCGCAGGCTGGTTTTTTGACGAACGCGCCGAGCGCGACCAGGCCAAGTACGCGCCCTTTGCCCGCGCCGCGGCGGCCGAGCGCGGTGCGCTGCAAGCCGTGGCCGCGCACTGGCCGGTGGCGCTGGAGCGAGCCGACCTGCGCGTGGTGCACGCCGCGTGGCAGGCGCCCGCAATCGACGCCGTGCGCCCGTTGCAGTCCGGCCAGCTCATCAGCGCCTACGACGCTTGGGAAGAAGCGGCGCGCGAAAAAGGCCGCCAGACCCACATCGCCCAGCGCATGCACGATGAGCTGGCGCGCTGGGGCGGCGATCTGGAATCGCCCGCCGAGCAGCCGCCCTTCATGCCCGCGCACGCCGAAAACGAGGTCAACAAGCAGATGCTGAACCCGCTGAAGGTGCTGACTTCTGGCGTAGAGCAGCGCGGCACCACGCCGTTCTTTGCGGGCGGCAAGTGGCGCTTTGTCGAGCGCGTGACCTGGTGGAACGACTACACCGACGCCTTGCCCGTGGTCGTCGGCCACTACTGGCGCCGCCGCTACCCGGACGAGCGCACCGCCGAAAGCGCGCGCGCCGCCCTGCCCGACGAAGACGTGTTCGCCCACGTGCCGCCGCTGGCCTGGCACGGCCAGCGCGCCAACGTGTTCTGCGTGGACTATTCCGTGGGCGGGCGCTGGCAGGCGCGCCAGCGGCACGCGCCGCTCACGCGCGAATTCAAGCTGGCCGCGCTGCAATGGCCTGAACGCACGCTGGTGTTTGACGACGGCAGCCGCGAAGCGACCGAAGGCTTCTGCCAGCCAGCGGCCTGAGCCGCGCCCGGCCTCACCCCCCCCACCGACAATCCGCCCATGCCCCAAACCCCCGACACCATCAGCACGCTGCGCGACGTACTGACCCGCTGCCGCACCCTGGCCGTGGTGGGCCTGTCGCCGCAATGGCACCGGCCCAGCTACTTTGCCGCCAAGTACATGCAGGCGCACGGCTACCGCATCGTGCCCGTCAACCCGCTGGTGGCGCGCGAAGGCGGCAGCATCCTGGGCGAACGCGCGTACGCCACGCTGCATGAGGCCGATGCCGCCGTGCGCGCCGAGGGCGGGCGCATCGACATGGTGGACTGCTTTCGCAAGAGCGAAGACATCCCGCCGCTGGCCGACGAGGCCGTGGCCATCGCCGCGCGCTGCCTGTGGCTGCAGCTGGGCGTGTTCAACGACGCCGCGGCAGAGCGCGCCGAAGCCGACGGGCTGCAGGTCATCCAGAACCGCTGCGTGAAGATCGAGCACGCGCGCCTCTTCGGCGGCCTGGGCTGGGCGGGCGTGAACACGCGGGTGATCTCGGCCAAACGCCCCACCGTGCTGCCTTACTGATGCGGCCAGCCTGCGTTTAACTATATTTTTGATAGCTGCCCGCGCTGTTCACACCTGCTCTGGCAGCCCAAAACACCATGAACCACAGCCCCCCACCCCCGCCCGGCAGCGACCGCGCCTATGGCTTTGCCACGCGCGCCGTGCACGCCGCTGCCGTGCCCGACCCGGTGACCGGCGCGCGCGCCACGCCCATCCACCAAAGCACCAGCTTCGTCTTTGACAACGCCGAACACGCCGCCAGCCTGTTCAACCTGCAGACCTTCGGCAACGTGTACAGCCGCATCTCCAACCCCACGGTGGCGGTGCTGGAAGAGCGCATCGCCGCGCTGGAAAACGGCCGCGCCGCCCTGGCGTGCGCCAGCGGCATGGCCGCGCAAATGACCGCGCTGCTGGCCATCTTGAAAAACGGCGACCACATCGTGGCGGCCAGCACGCTGTACGGCGGCACCGTGGGGCAGCTGGGCGTGGGCTTTGGGCGCCTGGGCATCGAGACCACCTTTGTCGACCCGGCCAAGCCCGAGAATTTTGCCGCCGCCATCCGCCCCAACACGCGCGCCGTGTACGGCGAAACCATCGGCAACCCGCTGGTCAACGTGCTGGACATCGCTGCCGTGGCCGACGTGGCGCACGCGCACGGCCTGCCGCTGGTGATCGACAACACCGTGGCCAGCCCCTACCTGTGCAACCCGCTGGATCTGGGCGCCGACATCGTGGCGCACAGCGCCACCAAGTACATCGGCGGGCACGGCACCACCATGGGCGGCGTGGTGGTGGAAGGGGGGCGCTTCCCGTGGGACAACGGCCAATTCCCCGAGATGACCGAGCCCAGCGCCGCCTACCACGGCGTGAAGTTCTACGAGACCTTTGGCGACTTCGGCTACACGATGAAGGCGCGCATGGAAGTCAACCGCACCTTCGGCGCCGTGCTGTCGCCCCTGTCGGCTTGGCTGCTGCTGCAAGGCAGCGAAACCCTGCACCTGCGCATGCGCGAGCACTGCCGCAACGCGCTGGCGGTGGCGCAGTTCCTGCAAAACCACCCGCGTGTGGCCTGGGTCAACTACCCCGGCCTGCCGGATTCGCCCTACCACGCGCTGGCGCAAAAGCAGTTCCGCGCGGTGGACGGGCGCCCGGGCGCCTCGGGCATCCTGACGTTTGGCGTGAAAGGCGGCGCGGCGGCGGGCGAGCGCTTCATCGACGCCTGCGAATTCCTCAGCCACCTGGCCAACATCGGCGACGCCAAGACGCTGGTGATCCACCCCGCGTCGACCACCCACCGCCAGCTGAACGACGATGAACTGGCGCGCGCCGGTGTCAGCGCCGACATGGTGCGGCTGTCTGTGGGTATTGAAGACGTGGAGGACATTCTTTGGGATATCGATCAGACGTTGGAGAGGGCCAGCGTGTGACAAGCCACAGCGTCAGCGATTTCCACACCGATCTGAAGGTGCTGCACTGCGTCGCGCTGGCCCGCCTGCGGCGCACGGTTCGCTTTGGTGCCTTAGCTCTGCTCACCGTGGCGGCCTGTGCAAGCGGGCCCGCGCAAGCCCGCACCACCGGCGGCCCGCGCACGCAGCCCGTGGACATGGTCGTCATCCATTCCACGGGCGGGCCGACGTGCGATGCGCAGAACCGGCCGATCTGGGTGCCCGGTGGCGAGCTGGAAGACAACCTGCGCGTGATTGGTGCGCACCCCACGCTGGGCATTCACTGGATGATCGACCGCGACGGCACGGTGCGCGCGAGCGTGCCGGAATCGCAGGTGGCCTACCACGTGCTGAAGTACAGCCGCCGATCCATCGCGGTGGAGCTGATCAACGACGGCGACGGGCGCGACCCATTTCCGCCTGCGCAGATCAACGCGCTGGTCGATCTGCTGCACGGCGTGCTGCAGCGCAACCCGCACATCGCCCGCGCGGGCGTGGTGCGCCATTCCGACGTGGACCTGGGCCACATGCCCTGCGCGCCAGAGCGCCGCCGCAAGGTGGACCCGGGCGACGCCTACCCCCATGCCGAGGTGCTGCGAAGGGTGTTTGGCGACGCGGTGCGGTAAGGCGCCATGAGCGTGCCCCGCTGCGAAGGGCACCGGCTGCCAGACGGCGAACCACTTCAAATTAGATAGCTGCCAGCGCCCATTTGGCGGGCGCCAGAGGGTGTTTTCACCACTCATTCATCTGACGTCGCTGGCCATTCTTCAGGCACAACGCCGTCACGCCTTGGCATGTCAACGTGCATGAAAAACGCCACCGTGAAAGGTGGCGTTTTTTTGGGTTGGCCGAGTGCGGCCTGCCTGATGGCTGGCGCGGACGGGCCGCGCTTCCAACTTACTCAGCCGCTTTTTTCAGCTTGTTGGCGATGTCGCCAGCCTTGGCTTCCACCTTGCCAGCGTTTTTCTCGATGGCGCCTTCGGCCTGCAACTTTTCATTGCCGACCAGCTTGCCAGCGGCTTCCTTGATGGCGCCCTTGGCTTCTTCAACACGGCCGGTCACTTGATGCTTGTTCATGGTCAATCTCCTGCAAAAAAGGTTGGGGTTGAAAAACGGATCGCTTGGCGATCAGGGAACACAAAACGTTGCGATAAGGCAGTGCGCTGGCTTGACGCCCGGCGCGCTACTTCTTGATCAGGTTGGCTACCAGCGAAACCACCGCCAGCACCAGGAACACGATGAACAGGATCTTGGCGATACCTGCAGCACCGGAAGCGATACCGCCAAAACCCAGCAAGGCCGCGATGATGGCGATGACAAAGAAAACAACGGCGTAGTGAAGCATCTGGCGTGTCCTTCAGCCTCGGAGGAGGCGCGTCGGTGTGGATGGGCGGGGCCGGAAATGTCTGCCGGAAGATCCCTCGGCCCCTGGCGGTGCGGGTCTGCGCCGAAAGGGGTGAACGAAGTGTGCTTGCCGCGCCGGCGCCGGGCCGCCGGCTGGGCGCCGATCCGCGTGTCGGGCATTCGCACGCTCGCGCCGTAGGACAAAGCCGCCCTGCCCCGCGCCCAGTCCCGCTTGCGCCGTATGCCTGGCTGCGCCGCGATGGGCGCCGCCAACCCGCCGCAGGCCGCTTGCGCCGGTGCGCCTGCGACAATCTGGCGGATGAGCTTCCCTTCCCTGCAAAACGACACCTTCCTGCGCGCCTGCCTGGGCCTGGCCACCGACCACACCCCCGTCTGGCTGATGCGCCAGGCCGGCCGCTACCTGCCCGAGTACTGCGCCACGCGCGCCAGGGCGGGCAGCTTCATGGGTCTGGCCACGAACGTGGACTACGCCACCGAGGTCACGCTGCAGCCGCTGGCGCGCTACCCGCTGGACGCGGCCATCCTGTTCAGCGACATCCTCACCGTGCCCGACGCCATGGGACTGGGCCTGTCATTTCAGCAAGG
Source organism: Ottowia oryzae (assembly GCF_003008535.1). Classification (NCBI taxonomy): domain Bacteria; kingdom Pseudomonadati; phylum Pseudomonadota; class Betaproteobacteria; order Burkholderiales; family Comamonadaceae; genus Ottowia; species Ottowia oryzae. The sequence goes on along the minus strand of NZ_CP027666.1, from coordinate 1,264,188 downwards.
CGAAGGCCCCAAGTTTGAGAAAGTGGTGCGCGACGAGGCCGCCGTGGCCGCGCTGGCCGTGCCCGACATGGACAAGCTGCGCTACGTGTTCGACGCGGTCACCAGCATCCGCCGGGCCCTGAACGGCCGCGTCCCGCTGATCGGCTTTTCGGGCAGCCCGTGGACGCTGGCCTGCTACATGGTCGAAGGCGGCGGCAGCTCGGACTACCGGCAGGTCAAGACGCTGATGTACGCCCGCCCCGACCTGATGCACCGCGTGCTGCAGATCAACGCCGACGCGGTGGCGCAGTACCTGAACGCGCAGATCGACGCGGGTGCGCAGGCGGTGATGGTGTTCGACAGCTGGGGCGGCGTGCTGGCCGACGGGGCCTTTCAGGCGTTCAGCCTGGCCTACACGCGGCGCGTGCTGGCGCAGCTCAAGCGCACGGGCGCCGACGGCGCCGTGGTACCGCGCATCGTCTTCACCAAAGGCGGCGGGCTGTGGCTGCCTGAAATGGCCGGACTGAATTGCGACGTGCTGGGCCTGGATTGGACGATGAACCTAGGCCGAGCGCGCCAGATCGTGCAGCAGGCCGCGGCAGAAAACGCTACAACAAACATAGCTACCGGCGCAGACTCCTCCAGCGCCAGCGGCCAAAAACAAACTGCATCGACCACGCCGAAGGCGCTGCAGGGCAACATCGACCCCAACGTGCTGTTCGCCCCGCCCGAGACCATCCGCACCGAGGTGCGCCACGTGCTGGACAGCTTTGGCGCCCCGCACACCGACCGCGCCGCGCCGGGCAGCACCCACATCTTCAACCTGGGCCACGGCATCAGCCAATTCACCCCGCCAGAGCACGTCGCGCATCTGGTGGAAGAGGTGCACCGCCATTCCAGGGCGCTGCGCCAGGGCTGACGCCGCCCGGCCGGGCGCAGGCCCAGCCCGCACCGGCCACGGACGGGCCGACGCCTACGACGCGAAGCCGGCCTCGTCAACCGCCGCAGTACGGTTTTTCTGCAAATAAATCGCCTCCAAAGGCTTGACTTATACACAAAACGCCGAAACCCGAAAAAGCCAGCTGTTTCGCCGGGTGGACAACCCGCCAACACCGCCTAAGTGATTGATTTGTATAGAAATTGAGGGGTGCCACTTTGCTGGGCAAGCTAAGCAAACCCTTGTCTGGCGGGCCTTTCAGGCGGTTGGGCCCGGGTTCTCAACAAAGTTATCCACAGAAATTGGGCATGACTGGCCAATCGATTTCAAATCAAGGACTTAGCGCCGCCAGTGCAAGTTGATCCTGATAGCACCGCTGCCGGCGCACCCCATTGGCTGGCCGTGGCGGTGCCCACGCCCGCCCACAGCAACCTGGCCGAGCCGCTGACCTACCGCAGCGACCAGCCCCTGGCGCCAGGCACGCTGGTGCGCGTGCCCCTGGGCAAGCGCGAGGTGCTGGGCGTGGTGTGGCACAGCGACTTGCCCGCGCCCCCGCCCGAACTGGCGCCGCAGGTGCGCCCCGTGGCCCCGCTGGAAGGCCTGGCGCCACTGGACGCGCACTGGCGGGCGCTGATCACCTTTGCCGCCCGCTATTACCAGCGCGCCCTGGGCGAAGTGGCGCTGGCCGCCTTGCCACCACAGCTGCGCACCCTGACCAGCGTGCAAATGGCGCGGCGCCTGAAGCGGCAAGGCCCCGCTGGCGCCGTGGCCACCCCGCCCAGCCCGTCGCTGCCCCTGTCGGCCGAGCAGGCCGCCGCGCTGCAGGCCATCGACAGCGGCGCGGGCCCGTTCCTGCTGTTTGGCGCCACCGGCAGCGGCAAGACCGAGGTGTACATGCGCGCAGCGGCCGACGCCCTGTCGCGCGACGCCGCCGCGCAGGTGCTGGTGCTGGTGCCCGAGATCAACCTGACCCCGCAACTCGAAGCGCGCTTTGCCGAGCGCTTTGGCGCCGACGCCGTGGTCGCACTGCACAGCGGGCTGACACCGGCGCAGCGCCTGGGCAACTGGCTGGCCGCGCACCTGGGCCGCGCGCGCATCGTGCTGGGCACGCGGGTGGCGGTGATGGCGTCGATCCCGCAGCTGGCACTGATCGTCGTGGATGAAGAGCACGACCCCAGCTACAAGCAGCAGGAAGGCGCGCGCTATTCGGCACGCGATCTGGCGATCTACCGCGGCCACCAGTGCGGCGCCAAGGTGGTGCTGGGCTCGGCCACGCCGTCACTGGAAAGCTGGTGGGCCAGCACGCCAGAGCCCGACGGGCCGGGCCGCTACCAGCGCCTGGCCATGCCGCGGCGCATCGGCACCGCCGCCAGCGAAGACGCCACGACCGGTCTGCCCCGCGTGCGGCGCGTGGACATGAACCGCCAGCCCAAGGGCGCCCTGCTGGCGCCGCCCCTGCTGGAGGCCATTGGCGAGCGCATCGCACGTGGCGAGCAGGTGCTGCTGCTGCTGAACCGCCGCGGCTGGGCGCCGGTGCTGCACTGCGCCGATTGCGGGTGGAAAAGCGAATGCCCGCACTGCAGCGCCTACCAGGTGTTTCACAAGATCGACCGCACGCTGCGCTGCCACCACTGCGGCTTCACCCAGCGCGTGCCGCACGCCTGCCCCAGCTGTGGCAACGCCGACATCGGCACCCTGGGGCGCGGCACGGAACAGCTGGAAGAGCAACTGGTGGGGCTGCTGGCCAACGTCCATCGCCCCGACGGCAGCAGCGCGCGTGTGCTGCGCATCGACGCCGATTCGGCGCGCGGCGCGGGGCGGCTGGAATCGCAGCTGGCGCAGGTGCACGACGGCGAGGTGGATGTGCTGGTCGGCACGCAAATGGTGGCCAAAGGGCACGACTTTCGCCGTGTCACGCTGGTGGCGGCCGTCAACCCCGATGGGGCGCTGTATGCCAGCGACTTTCGCGCCCCTGAGCGCCTTTTCGCCCTGTTGATGCAGGCCGCCGGGCGCGCCGGGCGCGATGCCGCCAGCGGCGCCACCAGCGAGATGTGGGTGCAAACCCAGTACCCCCAGCACCCGCTGTTTGCCGCGCTGAAGCTGCACGACTACCCTGGTTTTGCCGCCGAACAGCTCAAGGAACGCAGCGAGGCTGGCCTGCCGCCGTTCAGCCACCTGGCCCTGCTGCGCGCCGAGGCCCGCACGCAGGAGGCGGCGCAAGGCTTTCTGGTCGCCGCGGCCGATGCCGCGGCCGAATCGCTGGCGCAGGGCGAGCTGGCCGGGGCTTTCGACACCGTGACCTGGTACCCCGCCGTGCCGCTGACCGTGCAACGCGTGGCCAATATCGAGCGCGCGCAGATGCTGCTGGAAAGCCCGTCGCGAGTGGCCTTGCAGCGTGTGCTGGCGGCCTGCCAACCCATCCTGCACGCCTTGCGCGCTTCGCCCGAGCACCGCGCCGTGCTGCGCTGGGCCATTGATGTGGATCCGCTGGCGGTGTGAACCTGGCCCCGCGGCGCAAGGCAGTTTGCGGCCTTGTCCGACAGGCCGCGCGCTGGCGGCGGCCTAAACTGCGCACTTGCATACGGCCTGAACGGGGCGCCTACCCTCGATGGCCGCGTGATGTTGCCGCCCCGTCCCTGGGGTGGCGCCAACGCACACAGAAAGAGGTAAGCCAATGAAAAAGATGTTCGCCGTGCTGGCCCTGGGCAGCGCCTTCACCCTGCCCGTGCTGGCCCAGATGACGCCCGCCGAGACCAACATGGATAAAAGCGCGGCCCGCATGGAAGCGCGCAACGCCCGTGGCGCGCAATTGACCACCGTCACGCCCGAGCAGGCGCGCCACAACGAGCTGCAGCGCTGCGCCAACCTGCCCGCCTTCTACAAGGTCGATTGCGAAAACCGTGTGAACGGCAAGAACAGCGAAGCTTCCGGCAGCGTGCTGGGCGGCGGCGTGATCCGCGAAACCGTCACCACCATGCCCAAGGCCGAGCTGGACGCCGAAATCAAGCAGATTCAGCCTTTGAACCTGCCCGCGCAGCCACATCACAAGTAATTGACTGCACCGGGCCGAGCCACGCGCTTGGACCGTTTGGTAGCGCAAAACGGACTCGCGGCGCTGGCCAGTCCGTTTTTTGTCGCCCGCTCAGGCCCGCGGCGACATTGACGCGCCCCTCACGTCATCAACGCGACAAAGCCCGAAAAGCTGAAGAATGCCAGCGCGGTGGACCACAGGATCACCCGCGCGATGCGGCCGTTGTCTGCGCCAAACCGCTCTGCCAGCAGCGACACGTTGCTGGCCGCCGGCAGCGCCGCCGCCATGACCAGCGGCACCAGCATGGACGGCGCCATCCAGCCCTGGCCAACCATCAGCCAGCCCAATCCCCACACCAGCAACGGGTGCAAGAGCAATTTCAAGCCGGACAGCAGCGGCGCGTCTTGAAGGCGTGCAGAATCGCCCGCCGCCGCCGTCGGGCGCATTTGTGAACGTGCCAGCACCGCCCCGATGGTGAACAGCGCGACCGGCGACGCCGCATCGCCCAGCAGCGCCACCGTTCGCCCCAGCGGCGCCCACAGCCCGACACCCAGCACGCCGAACAGCGCGCCCAGTAAGATCGACCACGGCATCGGGTTGCGCAGCACCCCTTGCAGCGCGCGCAGCACCGCGCGCGCCGGCCCGTGCTCCGTCGCGGCGCCCCATTGCGACAGGCCAATGCAAACCGAGGTGGTCACCACCAGATCGACCAGCGGTGTGGCCATGACCGGGCCCGCCCCGGCATCACCCAACAGCGCCAGGATGAGCGGCACGCCCATAAAGCCCGAGTTGGGAAATGCGGCCACCAACGCGCCCATGGCGGCGTCGGGCCAGCCTGCGCCGCGCGCGCGAGCCTGCCAGGCGGCGGCGGCGATGACGACCGCGCCGCACAACAGCCACAGCGCCGCCACCGCAGGATCAAACAGGCGATGGGGCGGCGTGCTGCTGCCGAACCGGAACAGCATGCACGGCAGCGCAAAGTACAGCACGAAGATGTTCAGCCCGGGTACCGCGTCCAGCGGCAGCAGGCGCGCACGCGCGGCCAGGTAGCCGCAAAGCACCAAGGCGAAGAACGGAAAGGTGACAGCGAGGATGGCAAGCAAGCGAGGCCGCGCGCAAGGCCCACTTGCACGCGGCCGTCGATGATGCCATGCGCGGCCTCAGCCGCCGCCGGATTCGGCGCGCTTGGCTTCGATGCCCAGCAGGGCATCTTTCAAGGTGGCGTCCGCCGGCTTGTTGCCCAGCCAGATGCGCGCCACGGCGATGAAGTAGCTGGGGTCGGCCACGGCCTCGCCTTTTTGCTCGCCGTTGAGGTAAAAGGCCGTGCCCTTGCCGGGCACGTAGTCGATGGTCAACGCGGTGCCAGCGGCCGCGCTCGGCTCTGCGCCAAAAATGCGGCTGAGGCGCTCCATCTGCGGGATCAGCTTGATCCGCTCGCCCGATGGGGCGTTGTCCTGCATGCCCTGCACCATGGCCACGCCGAGCATGTCGCCCTTGAGCTCGCGCAGCGTGATCAGCTGCAAGCGCTTGGGCCCAGGCGCGGCGGCCAGTTGCTCCAGCGAGCTGACCTTGGTCGTGGCATACAGGCCGATGTCGTACACGCGCACCACGGCGCGGTAGCGCGTGCCCTTGCCGTTGAGGTGCAGCGTTTGCCCCGCCAATTGCACGGTGGGCGACAGGCGCACCACCGCGGGTGCGGCGATGGGTGGGGCCTTGGCAGCCGGAGCGGGCACCGCTGCCGGGGTTTGAGCCGAGGCGTGGCCGGCAGCGAACAATGTCGCTGCCACAGCCAGCAAGGGGGCGTAGGCGCGTTGTCTCTTCATTTTGGTGTGTCCCTTTTGTCGCGTTGTACGTTCGCTCCGGTGCGCCTGCAGGCTGAGGGGCCGAACGGCGCATTGATTGGAACGCAGATCGCCCAATTCGGATTACATCGAATGACCTCAATTCCGCGCGTTCGTGACGCATTTCGCATACGGATGTGTACGGGTGCGGCGCGCCACATGCAGGCTAAGATTGACGATTTGGTCGGCGCATTTCCTTGTCTTCTTCCGGTCTCAACCTCGCGCAGCAAGACGCGGTCAACCACTTACGCGGCCCCTGCCTGGTGCTGGCAGGTGCCGGCTCCGGCAAAACCCGGGTCATCACGCAAAAGATTGCCAAGCTGATCGAATGCGGCGTGGCGCCCAAGCGCATCGCCGCCATCACGTTCACCAACAAGGCCGCCACCGAAATGCGCGAGCGCGCGCGCGGTCTGGTGGGCAAGGCCGCTGGCGAGGTGCTGATCTGCACCTTTCACGCGCTGGGCGTGCGCCTGCTGCGCGAGGATGGTGCCGCCGCCGGGCTGAAGCCGCAGTTCAGCATCCTCGACAGCGACGACGTGCTTTCGCTCATCAAGGACTGCGGCGCCACCACCGACGCCGCCACCGCGCGCCAGTGGCAATGGAACATCAGCCGCTGGAAAAACGCCGGGCTGACCGCCGCCGAGGCCCAGGCCCAGGCCAGGTCCGAAAGCGAGCGCCACACGGCCGAGCTGATGGCGCGGTATGAAGAACGCCTGAGCGCCTATCAGAGCGTGGACTTCGACGACCTTATCGGTCTGCCGCTGCGTATGCTACGAAAAGATGAGCTTCTGGCGCAGAAGTGGCAAGCGCGACTGGCCCATACGCTGGTGGATGAATACCAGGACACCAACGCCACGCAGTATGAGTTGATGAAGCTTCTGGTAGGCAGCGCCGGCAACTTCACGGCGGTGGGTGACGACGACCAGAGCATCTACGGCTGGCGCGGCGCCACGCTAGACAATTTGAAGCGCCTGCCGCAGGACTACCCTGCGCTGCGGGTCATCAAGCTGGAGCAAAACTACCGATCCACCAGCGCCATCCTGCGGGCGGCCAACAACGTGATCGGGCCCAACCCGAAGCTGTTCCCGAAAACGCTGTATTCCGAGCTGGGCGAGGGCGAGCCCGTGCGCGTGGTCGACTGCGACCACGAACAACACGAGGCGGAGCGGGCCGCAGCGCGCATCCTGTCTTTGCGCCAAACGTCGCCGCACAAGGAATGGCGCGACTTCGCCATCCTCTACCGTGCCAACCACCAGGCGCGCGTGCTGGAACAGGCCCTGCGCCGCGCGCAGATACCGTACAAAGTCACCGGCGGGCAAAGCTTCTTCGACCGCGCCGAAATCAAGGATCTGTGCGCCTGGCTGCGCCTGTGGATCAATGAGGATGACGACCCGGCTTTCTTGCGCGCCGTGACCACACCCAAGCGCGGCATCGGCCACCAAAGCCTGGCGCAGCTGGGCGACTTTGCCAGCCGATCGCACCTGTCCTTGTTTGGCGCCTTGTTCGCTCAGTCGCTGGGCAGCGCCCTGCCCGCGCGGGCGGTGGGCAGCCTGCAGGAGTTCGGCCGCGAAATCAACGACTTGCGGTATCGCGCAGGGCAAGCCGTGGGGCAAGACGCGGCGCGCACCTTCCTCGCCGATTGGCTGAAGGACATCGGCTACGAGCAGCACCTGTACGACGGCGAGGACAGCGAGACCGTCGCTGCGTCGCGCTGGTCCAACGTGCTGGAGTTCTGCGACTGGATGGCCGGGCGATGCGGCGGGCAGATTGAAGACGGCACGGGCGCCAACGCGCCCCGTGAGCTGAGCTCCCTGCTGGAAGTGGCACAAACCGTGTCGCTCATCTCCACGCTGAACGAGCGCGAGCAAGACCCGAACATGGTGACGCTGTCGACCCTACACGCCGCCAAGGGCCTGGAATGGCCGCACGTCATCCTGGCCGGCGTGGTGGAGGGCATGCTGCCGTTCCGGCCCGACGACGATGGCGACGCCGCCGCGCTGGCCGCCCGCATTGAGGAAGAGCGCCGCCTGATGTACGTGGGCATCACGCGGGCCCAGCGCACCCTGGCCGTCAGCTGGACGCGGCGGCGCAAGAAGGCACGTGAGTTGGTGCCCGCCCAGCCCAGCCGATTCATTGCCGAAATGGCGCTGAACAGCGCGACCGTCCGCGAAGACCCCCGGGCCAAGCTGGCCGCCCTGCGCGCGGAGTTTGCGGGCCGTGCCCAAAGTGCGAACGCCGCCCCACCGACTGCCCCCTGAGTGACTTCCACCATGACTTCCCCCTGCTTGCCCGTCGCCGTCGCATTTGCAGCAGCGCTATGCCTGTTGGTGGGCTGCGCTAGCCCGTCCACCACGCTGCCCAGCGGCCCTGCTACCAGTTCGGCCAGTTTGGCTTCAGACGCCGAATGCCCAGACGTCACACGGCTGCGTTCAGCGCAGTTGTACGGCACTTGGGAGCTGGAGCTGATAGCCACCGGCCAGCGAGGGCAATTGACGCTGCGCCAACACCCCGAATTCAGCGAAAGCCTGCGTGGCGAGTTCCGCTACGGTACGCAACGCTCCATCGCCTCGGGCGATGTCGAAGCGGGGGAGTTCAACCTCGATGAATCGCTGGACGGCAAGAGCCTGTACGCGTTCTGGAGCGGCCAGCTGACGCCCGCCAAGTGTGGCGCCGAGATCCGCGGCACCTGGCAAACCCTGCCGCGCGATGGCAAGCCCAGCGTGGAAAGCCCGTTTGTTCTGCGCCGAGAGGGCTGGTAGGCATGTCTGCGCCTACGACCGCTGCGGACATTGCCAGCACATAAGCGCGAATCGAGCGCGTTTTCCCCGAAGACCAGATAGGCAACAAAAAAGCCCACCGATTGGTGGGCTTTTTTGAGGCAACTTGGTTGCGCGAGGAGGATTTGAACCTCCGACCTTTGGGTTATGAGCCCAACGAGCTACCAGACTGCTCCATCGCGCGGTAAGCCTGTGAGTATAGCAGAGTTATTCTGCTTTGTCTTCGTCAGATGCTTCAACGCGATCCACCAGCTCAACAAAAGCCATCGGTGCGTTGTCGCCCACGCGGTAACCCATTTTCAGGATGCGCGTGTAGCCGCCCGGACGCGCCTTGAAGCGCGGGCCCAGGTCGTTGAACAGCTTGGCCACGTTGGCGTCGTCACGCAGACGGGCAAACGCCAGGCGGCGGTTGGCCACGGTGTCGGTCTTGCCGAGCGTGATCATCGGCTCCACCACGCGGCGCAGTTCCTTGGCCTTGGGGACCGTGGTCTTGATCGCTTCGTGCTGCAGCAGCGAGTTCATCATGTTGCGCAGCATCGCTTGGCGATGCGCGCTGGTGCGGTTGAGTTTGCGAAGGCCGAGACCGTGACGCATGGTGCTTTTTCCTTTCGGTTGCTTATTAAGAGGGCCGCCGTATCAGGTACGGCCCTTGCACGTGAATACTATGCTTTTCATAGCTATTGGCGCTTGATGGACGGGCGCCAGCAGCCAACTTGATCAATCAGCGCTTGTCCAGGCCGGTGGGTGGCCAATTTTCAAGCTTCATGCCCAGCGTCAAGCCGCGCGAAGCCAGCACTTCCTTGATTTCGTTGAGCGACTTGCGGCCGAGGTTCGGCGTTTTCAGCAGCTCGTTCTCGGTGCGCTGGATCAGGTCACCGATGTAATAGATGTTCTCTGCCTTGAGGCAGTTGGCCGAGCGCACGGTCAGTTCCAGCTCGTCCACAGGACGCAACAGGATCGGATCGAAGCTCGACGCACCGCTGCTGCGTTGCGACGATTGTTCGAAGATACCTTCGATGGCGGAGCCTTCGAGCTGCGCAAACACCGCCAGCTGTTCCACGAGGATCTTGGCCGAAGCGCGAACCGCGTCTTCCGCAGTCACGGCGCCGTTGGTCTCGATCTCCATGACCAGCTTGTCCAGGTCGGTACGCTGCTCGACGCGGGCGTTCTCCACGGCGTAGCTCACGCGCTTGACGGGCGAGAACGAAGCGTCGAGCACGATGCGGCCGATGGACTTGGTCGGCTCGTCGGCGTAGCGGCGCAGCGTGCCAGGCACGTAGCCACGGCCCTTCTCGACCTTGATCTGCATGTCCAGCTTACCGCCTTGCGACAGGTTGGCAATCACATGCTCAGGGTTGATGATCTCGACGTCGTGCGGCGTCTGGATGTCGGCAGCGGTGACGACACCTTCGCCATCCTTGCGCAGGCTCAGCGTGACTTCATCGCGGTTGTGCAGCTTGAACACCACACCTTTGAGGTTCAGCAGAATGCTGACCACGTCTTCTTGCACGCCGTCGATGCTCGAGTACTCGTGCAGCACGCCCGCAATGGTGACTTCGGTGGGCGCGTAACCCAACATCGACGACAGCAGCACGCGGCGCAGCGCGTTGCCCAGGGTGTGGCCATAGCCGCGCTCGAACGGCTCCAGCGTGACCTTGGCCTTGTTGTCGCTGATCGGCTCGACGTTGATGGCTTTGGGTTTCAGCAGTTGGGTTTGCATTCTCTAGACTTCCTCTCAATACCCCCGGCTCGTTACACCGGTAAGGCTGGTGAAGCACCAAACCCGCCTGGAAGGCGGGTCGGAACAAAAAGGGCGCTAAAAAGCAAGAATCAGCGCGAATACAGTTCGACGATCAGCGATTCGTTGATGTCGGCGCCGAACTCGTCGCGGTCAGGCGTCTTCTTGAAGGTGCCTTCGACCTTGTCGGCGTTCACTTCGACCCATGCGGGGAAGCCCACCTGGCCAGCCAGTTGCAGCGCTTCGACGACGCGGTTCTGCTTCTTCGACTGCTCGCGCACGGCAACCACGTCACCGGTCTTGACCATGTACGACGGAATATTCACGGGCTTGCCGTTTACCGTCACAGCCTTGTGAGACACCAGCTGGCGCGCTTCGGCGCGAGTAGAGCCAAAGCCCATGCGGTACACCACGTTGTCCAGGCGGGACTCAAGCAGTGACAGCAGGTTGGCGCCGGTGTTGCCGCGGCGGCGATCGGCTTCTTCGAAGTAGCGGCGGAACTGCTTTTCAAGCACGCCGTACATGCGCTTGACCTTCTGCTTCTCGCGCAGCTGCAGACCGTAGTCGGACGTGCGCTGGCCGGAGGTGCGGCCGTGCTGACCGGGCTTGGTGTCGAACTTGGCCTTGTCACTGATGGAGCGGCGTGCGCTCTTCAGGAACAGGTCGGTGCCTTCACGGCGGGAAAGTTTGGCCTTCGGGCCAAGATAACGTGCCACTTGAAATTCCTTGCTTAGTCATCTGCCATGGCCAAACCGCCATGGGAGCCGCGCGCGACACTTGCCGCTGCGGCGGTGGGCTTAGTTGAAAGAGCGAAGTATCAGATACGGCGGCGCTTTTGCGGGCGGCAGCCGTTGTGCGGGACCGGGGTGACGTCCGAGATCGAATTGATCCGGATACCCAGAGCGGCCAGCGCACGCACCGAGGACTCACGACCTGGGCCGGGGCCCTTGATCTCGACGTCCAGGTTCTTGATGCCCTGATCCACAGCAGCGCGACCCGCCACTTCCGAAGCGACCTGCGCAGCGAACGGCGTCGACTTGCGCGAGCCCTTGAAGCCCTGGCCGCCCGAAGATGCCCAAGACAAGGCATTGCCTTGGCGGTCGGTGATGGTGATGATGGTGTTGTTGAACGACGCGTGCACGTGCGCGATGCCGTCTGCAATGTTCTTGCGGACCTTCTTGCGAACGCGCTGGGCGGCGTTGGAGGGTGCTTTGGCCATAGTTCAGCAGTTCCTTGATTATTTCTTGAGCGACTGCGCTGCCTTGCGCGGGCCCTTACGGGTGCGGGCGTTGGTGCGCGTACGCTGGCCACGCATGGGCAGACCACGGCGATGGCGGAAGCCACGGTAGCAGCCGATGTCCATCAGGCGCTTGATGTTCATCGTGGTTTCACGGCGCAGGTCACCTTCGATGATGAACTGACCGATCTGGTCGCGCAGCTTTTCTTGGTCGGCGTCGGTCAGGTCCTTGACTTTCTTGTCGAAGGGAATGCCGCAGGCTTCACAAATCTTGCGAGCGCGCGAACGACCGATGCCGAAGATAGCCGTCAAGCCAATTTCGGTGTGCTTGTGCGGCGGAATGTTGATACCAGCAATACGTGCCATGTGCTCTTATCCTGTTAACTATCGTGCGGGCAGCGCGCGTTCAACCCTGACGCTGCTTGTGGCGCGGGTCGGTGCAGATGACGCGGACCACGCCTTTGCGGCGGATGATCTTGCAGTTGCGGCAGATCTTCTTGACCGAAGCTGAAACTCTCATTTCACTCTCCTAAAACTTTCTTGGGTGCCGAGACCTACCGTCTCTTGCCCGATTTCCTTGACTGTGTCGACCCGTCAGCCGGGCAGAGACGTTTTGAAGTTGGCCTTCTTGAGCAGCGACTCGTACTGCTGGCTCATCATGTAGTTCTGAACCTGAGCCATGAAATCCATGGTCACCACCACCAGAATCAACAGCGACGTACCACCGAAGTAGAACGGGACGTTGTAGCGAAGGATCAGAAACTCGGGCAACAAACACACGGCGGTGATGTAAATCGCACCGGCCAGCGTCAGCCGCATGAGGATCTTGTCGATGTACTTGGCAGTCTGCTCACCTGGGCGAATGCCCGGGATGAACGCGCCGCTCTTCTTCAGGTTGTCTGCTGTCTCGCGGCTGTTGAACACCAGCGCCGTGTAGAAGAAACAGAAGAAGATGATGGCGGTTGCGTACAGCAGCACATAGATCGGCTGGCCAGGCGTCAGAGCAGACGCCATGTCCTTGAGCCAACGCATCGAATCACCTGCGCTGAACCAACCCACCACAGTGGCAGGCAGCAAGATGATGGAGGAAGCGAAGATCGGGGGAATCACCCCAGCCATGTTCAGCTTCAACGGCAAATGCGAGGACTGACCACCGTAGACCTTGTTGCCGACCTGCCGGCGGGCGTAGTTGACCAGTATCTTGCGCTGCCCGCGTTCCACGAACACCACAAAGTACGTCACCGCCACGACGAGCACAACGATGAACAAGGCCACGATGATGCTCATAGCACCGGTGCGCACCAGTTCCAGCAAACCGCCCACCGCGTTCGGCAGGCCCGCAGCAATACCTGCGAAGATCAGGATCGAAATGCCGTTGCCCAGCCCGCGCTCAGTGATCTGCTCACCCAGCCACATCAGGAACATCGTTCCTGCCGTCAGACTGACGACCGCCGTCACGCGGAAGCCCCAGCCAGGACTCATGACCAAGCCTTGCTGCGCTTCCAATGCCACGGCAATGCCGAACGATTGGAACAAGGCCAGCGCCAACGTGCCGTAACGGGTGTACTGCGTGATCTTGCGACGACCTGCCTCACCTTCCTTCTTCATTTGCTCGAAGGTTGGCACGACATAGGTCATCAGCTGCATGATGATCGAGGCCGAGATGTACGGCATGATCCCCAGTGCAAACACCGTGAAGCGCGACAACGCGCCACCCGAGAACATGTTGAACAGGTTCAGGATGCCGCCTTGCTGCCCCTGGAACAGCTGACGCAGCTGGTCGGGGTTGATACCGGGCACGGGAATATGCGCGCCGATTCGGTACACCACCAGCGCGAGCAGCAAGAACACCAGACGGCGACGCAGGTCGCCGTACTTGCCGGTCTTCGCGATTTGCGTTGCGCTCGTGGCCACTACTGGATCACCTTCAAATCAGGTCTTTGCAACGCGCCGATCAGGCGACCGAACCGCCGGCAGCCTCGATAGCCGCCTTGGCACCGGCCGTCGCACCCACGCCAGTCAGCTTGACCGCGCGCTTGAGTTCGCCCGACTTGATGACTTTGACGACTTTGGCGATTTCACGCACCAGGCCCGACTTCTTGAGCGTCAGGACGTCGATCTCAGCGACTTCGAGGCGATCGAGATCCGACAGTGTCACTTCAGCGTTGAATTTCAGCGAAGCGGACTTGAAGCCGCGCTTGGGCAGACGGCGTTGCAGCGGCATCTGGCCGCCTTCAAAACCGACCTTGTGGTAGCCACCAGCACGCGATTTCTGGCCTTTGTGACCACGACCGGCGGTCTTGCCCAGACCCGAGCCGATGCCGCGACCGACGCGACGGCGCGGGCGCTTAGAACCCTCGGCGGGTTTGATGGTATTGAGTTCCATGATCCGATTCCTCAGACGATCTTGACCAGGTAGTCGATCTTGTTGATCATGCCGCGCACCGCAGGCGTGTCCTGCAGTTCGCTGACGCTGTTCAGCTTGCGCAGCCCCAAGCCACGCACGGTGGCGCGATGAGACTCTTTGCAGCCGATCGGGCTGCGCACCAGCTGAACCTTGACGGTTTTCTGTTCAGTTGCCATGACGAAACTCCAGATCAGGCGGTGAAGATTTCTTCAACCGACTTGCCGCGCTTGGCAGCCACTTCGGAAGGCGTCGTGCTGTTGCGCAGGGCATCCAGCGTGGCGCGAACCATGTTGTACGGGTTGGACGTGCCGTGGCTTTTGGCCACGATGTCGGTGATACCGAGCACTTCAAACACGGCGCGCATCGGGCCGCCCGCGATGATGCCGGTACCGCGAGGGGCGGGCGCCATCATCACTTTGGCAGCGCCATGGTGACCCGTCACGTCGTGGTGAATGGTGCCGTCTTTCAACGACACTTTCAGCATGTTGCGACGCGCTTCTTCCATGGCCTTCTGCACGGCAGCAGGCACTTCTTTGGATTTGCCCTTGCCCATGCCGACGCGGCCATCGCCGTCGCCCACCACGGTCAGCGCGGCGAAACCCAGAATACGGCCGCCCTTGACCACCTTGGTCACGCGGTTGACCGCAATCATCTTCTCGCGCAGGCCGTCCTCGGGACCGTCACCCTGCGTCTTAGCGTGAAACTTTGCCATTTGTCTGTCCTGCCGTCTTAGAACTGCAGACCCGCTTCACGGGCTGCTTCGGCGAGCGCCTTGACGCGGCCGTGGTATGCGAAACCTGCGCGGTCGAAGGCAACCTTTTCCACGCCGGCGGCCTTGGCGCGCTCAGCGATGCGCTTGCCAATGGCTTCTGCGGCGGCAACGTTGCCACCTTTGCCCGAAGCACCCAGCGACTTGCGCATTTCGGCTTCTGCGGTGGATGCGCTGGCCAGCACCTTGGCGCCATCTTCCGACACCACAGTGGCGTAGATGTGCAGGTTGGTACGGTTCACGGAGAGGCGCGCCACGCCTTTTTCGGCGATGCGGATGCGCGTCTGGCGTGCACGACGAAGACGCTGCGCTTTCTTGGTCAACATGATGCAGGTCCTTATTTCTTCTTGGTTTCCTTGATGACGACGCGTTCGTCGGCATACCGGATGCCCTTGCCCTTATAAGGCTCGGGCGGACGCACTTCGCGCACCTTGGCCGCCACCTGACCAACGCTCTGGCGATCGGCACCTTTGATGACGATCTCAGTCGGCGTCGGAGTGGCCACGCTGATGCCGGCAGGCATCTCGAAGTTGACGGGGTGCGAGAAACCGATGGCCAGGTTCAGCTTGTTGCCAGACGCTTGCGCACGGTAGCCCACACCCACCAGGGTCAGCTTCTTCTCAAAGCCCTTGCTGACGCCGACCACCATGTTGTTCACCATTTGACGCATGGTGCCGCTCATGGCATTGGCTTCGCGCGACTCATCGACGGGCACGAAAGACAGCTTGCCGTCTTCAATGCTGATCTTGACCAGCGAATTTGGCGCCAGCTTCAGCTCGCCACCAGTGCCTTTGACCGTGATCAGCTCATCTTTCAGCTGGACGTCCACGCCAGTCGGCACAGACACGCCCATTTTTGCGATACGTGACATGTGTACTTCTCCTTAGGCGACGTAGCACAGCACTTCGCCGCCCACACCGGTCGCACGCGCCTTGCGGTCGGTCATCACGCCTTTCGGGGTGGTGACGATCGCCACGCCCAGGCCGTTCATGACCTGAGGAATGGACGTGCTGCCTTTGTAGACGCGCAGGCCAGGACGGCTGACGCGCTCGATGCGCTCGATGACCGGGCGGCCCGCGTAGTACTTCAGCGAGATTTCGAGTTCGGATTTGCCGGCGTCAGACTTCACAGCAAAGTCGTCGATATAGCCTTCGTCCTTCAGGACTTGGGCAATCGCCACCTTGACTTTGGAGGACGGCACCGACACCGTCTGCTTGGCCACCATCTGCGCGTTGCGGATGCGGGTCAACAGATCGGCGATGGGATCACTCATGCTCATGTTGTTCTCTCCTGCCGATTACCAGCTGGCCTTGGTCACGCCCGGAATCTGGCCTTCGAAGGCGAGTTCACGGATCTTGGCGCGCCCCAGACCAAATTGGCGGAAGGTGCCACGCGGACGACCGGTCAGTTCGCAACGATTGCGTTGACGGGTGGGGTTCGCGTTGCGCGGGAGCTTTTGCAGCGCCAGACGGGCTTGCGCGCGATCTTCGTCGCTGCGCTTGGCGTCGTTGGCGATGGCCTTCAGCTCGGCGTGCTTCTTGGCGTACTTGGCGGCGAGTTTCTCGCGCTTGAGTTCGCGTTCGATCAAAGCTACTTTTGCCACGTCGTTACCTTAGTTCTTGAACGGGAAACGGAAGGCCGACAGAAGCGCTTTGGCTTCGTCGTCGGTCTTGGCCGTCGTGGTGATGCTGATGTTCAGGCCGCGCAGGGCATCCACCTTGTCGTACTCGATCTCAGGGAAGATGATCTGCTCTTTGACGCCCACGTTGTAGTTGCCGCGGCCATCGAACGAACGACCCGAAATACCACGGAAGTCACGCACGCGAGGCAGGGCCACGGTAACGAAACGATCCAGGAATTCGTACATGCGCACGCCGCGCAGCGTCACCATGGTGCCGATGGGCTGCTGTTCGCGGATCTTGAAGCCAGCGATAGCCTTCTTGGCCTTGGTGACCACGGGCTTCTGGCCGGCGATCTTGGTCAGATCGGCGACAGCGTTGTCCATCACCTTCTTGTCGGCAACCGCCTCGCTCACACCCATGTTGAGCGTGATCTTGGTGATGCGCGGGACTTCCATGGGCGACTTGTAGCCGAACTTCTTGATCAGTTCGGGCGCCACTTTTTCGCGGTAGTGTTGTTGCAGTCGTGCCATTTTTAACCTCACGCCGCCTTGATTTCTTCGCCGCTGGACTTGAACACGCGCACGCGGGTACCGTCCTGCAGGGTTTTGATACCAACGCGATCAGCCTTGCCCGAAGCCTTGTTGTAGATGGCTACGTTGGACTGGTGGATGGGCATCGATTTTTCGATGATGCCGCCGGTCACACCCTTCATGGGGTTGGGCTTGGCGTGCTTTTTGACGACATTGATGCCATCGACCACCACGCGCTCAGGGCACACGCGCAGCGACACGGTGCCGCGTTTGCCCTTGTCACGGCCGGTCAGCACGATGACTTCGTCGCCCTTGCGAATCTTGTTCATGACGCGCCTTTCTTACAGGACTTCAGGAGCCAGCGACACGATCTTCATGAACCGCTCGGTGCGCAGTTCGCGCGTGACCGGGCCAAAGATGCGGGTGCCGATGGGCTCCAGCTTGTTGTTGAGCAGCACGGCGGCGTTGCCGTCGAACTTGATGAGCGAGCCATCGCCACGGCGAATGCCCTTGGCAGTGCGAACCACCACGGCGCTGTAGATCTCGCCTTTTTTCACGCGACCACGCGGAGCAGCTTCTTTGATGCTGACTTTGATGATGTCGCCAACGCTCGCATAGCGGCGCTTGGAGCCACCCAGCACCTTGATGCACTGGACGGACTTGGCGCCGGTGTTATCGGCGACCTCGAGTCGAGATTCAGTCTGGATCATTTCAAATGTTTCCCAACTTGCACCCAGCTCGGCCGCTCACCGGAGCCGGCGGGCGCAATGCGTAAGCTGGATCAGTCTTGGGCCCGCCGCTGAAAACATTGCGCCGAAAAACATTCGGCGCCGCACCAGCGATTGGGGCAGATTTCCACCCAAATTGGGTGAAGCCCGCCATTGTGGCAGGCTCATTCTCGAATGTCAACTCTTTGCGTGAATCGTGGCGCCAGACTGTGTGCGCGGGTTCGCCCCGTAGTGCGCGGCCAATTCCAGAAACGAAGCCAACTGCCCGTCAGCGCCCAACTCTTCATGCAGGACAGCAGCGACCTGCGGCGCGGCCGTGGCGGCCTGGGCGGCGTCCAGAAACAGCTGCCGAGAGCGCCTTGCCAGCACATCCTCGACCGTGCGGGCGTACTCATGCCTCACAGCAAAGCGCACCATCGCCTCGCTCAGCCCCGGCGCCAGCCAGCGGTCGGCGCCGGGCAGCGCGTTCACCTGGGCGGCTTCGCTGCCATACAGATGCAGCCCCGGCGGCTGGGTGATGGACACGCGCTGCGCGCCTCCTGCGCCACCCGCCCCCACCAAGTGCAAGCCCGCCGTTGCGCAGGCGCCACGCGGCAGCAGCACGCCCGCTTGGGTGCACCGTGCCAGCACGTCGGCAGCCATGGCGCGGTAGGTGGTCCATTTGCCGCCCGTGACGGTGACCATGCCCGATTTGCCGACCAGGACGGTGTGCTCCCGGCTGATCGCAGCGGTGTCGCCGTCCGCGACTGTGGGCTTGACCAGCGGGCGCAGCCCGGCCCACCGGCTCTTGATGTCCGCGCGAGTAGGCGCTCGCTTAAGGTATTTGCCGGCCTCACGCAGGATGAAGTCGACTTCGGGCTCGGTCGCGCCCGGCTCCAGGGGCACGTCGGTGCGCGGCGTGTCGGTGGTGCCCAGGATGAGCTGGCCCAGCCACGGCACGGCGAACAGCACGCGGCCATCGGCGGTGCTGGGCACCAGCAAGGCGTGGTCGCCGGGCGAGAAGGATTGGTCGACCACCAGATGCACGCCCTGGCTGGGCGCAACCAGCGGCGCGGCGGTTTGCCCGGCCGCTTCGGCGTCGCGCTCACGCAACACATCCACCCAAACGCCGGTGGCGTTGACCACGCAGCCAGCCTGGATGCGGAATTCGCGCCCCGTCTCGGCGTCGCGCGCGACCAGCCCCACGGCGCGGCCCGCGTCGTGCAGCACATCGACGGCTTCGCAGTAATTGACCAGCAGCGCGCCATGCTGGGCGGCCGTGCGGGCAATGGCCAACGCCAGGCGCGCGTCGTCGAACTGGCCGTCCCAGTATTTCACGCCGCCCTTGAGCCCCTGCGGCTGCGCGCCGGGCAGCTGGCGAAGCGTCTCGCGGCTATTGAGCCACTCGGTGCGCCCCAGGCCGGCGCTGCCGGCCAGCGCGTCGTACATCTTCAGGCCCATGCCGTAGAAAGGCGTTTCCCACAGCTTGTACGACGGCATGACAAAAGCCAGCGGCTGCGCCAGGTGCGGCGCGCTGGCGAGGATGTGCACGCGCTCGTGCAAGGCTTCGCGCACCAGGTGGACATTGCCCTGTGCCAGGTAGCGCACACCGCCGTGCACCAGCTTGGTGGCGCGCGACGAGGTCCCCTTGGCGAAGTCGCGCGCCTCGATCAGCACCACGCTGTGCCCGCGCTGAGCCGCGTCCAGGGCCACGCCCAGGCCGGTAGCGCCGCCGCCGACGATGGCGATGTCGTACTTCTTGGGCTCGGCCAGGCGCGCCAACAGGGCCGCGCGGTCGGTGGGCAGGGGCGAATCGAGGGCCATGGCCGAACGATACCGCAGCCCGCCGCGCCTAACCGGGCGCTGCCGCCCCGCTCAATCGGTGTTTTGCGCGATGCGCCAGACCACGCCAGAAGGGTCGGTCAGCGTGAAATCGCGCATGCGCCAGGGCTGCTGCTGGATAGCGCCGACGTGCACACCGTGCTCGGCAAACGCCTCGGCCACGCCCGTGGCCTGCACGTGCAGCCACCACGCGTCCACATCCTGGACGAGCAGGTGCATGTGAAAGCCGCCGCCATCCAGCGCCGCACCGCTGTCGTCGCACAGCAGGAAAGCGGCATGGTCTCGGTGGAAGTACGCCACGCACCGCCTTCGGATGCCAGGGTGAAGCCCAGAGCCTGGTAGAAGCGCTTGCACAGCGCCCAATCGCGTGTGGGCACAAAGGCCTTGATCTCGGTGACGTGCAGGTTGGGGGCCGCAACAGCTTCAGGGTTCATTGGGCTAAACACTCATTTTTTGATAGCTGCCTGCGCACACTCATCAAGCGCTACAGGCCGATTCGATACTGAATCTTGGCTTCTGTTGCGCACAAGCGCTTCACCGCGCCTGCGCCCAGCCACCTGAGCGCTGCACCGCCTCGCGCCAGCGGGCGATGCGCGCCAGGCGGGCGGGCTCGGTCAGGTGCGGCTCAAAGCGCTGGTCCACGGCCCACTGGGCGGTGATGGCGTCGCCGCCGGCCCACACGCCGGTGGCCAGGCCCGCCAGGTAGGCCGCGCCCAGGGCGGTGGTTTCGGTGACCTGCGGACGCACCACGGGCACGCCCAGCAAGTCGGCCTGCATCTGCATGAGCAGGTTGTTGCGGCTGGCGCCGCCGTCCACACGCAGCTCGGTCAGCGGCAGGCGGGCGTCGCGGCTCATCGCGCCAAACATGTCGGCCGACTGAAGGGCGATGGCCTCCAGCGCGGCGCGGGCGATGTGCGCTCGCGTGGTGCCGCGCGTCAACCCCACCAGGGTGCCGCGCGCGCTGGCGTCCCAGTCGGGTGCGCCCAGGCCGGTGAAGGCGGGCACCAGGAAGACGTCGTCGGTGTCGGGCACGCTGGCGGCCAGTGCTTCGACGTCTGACGATTGGTCGATGATCTGCAGGCCGTCGCGCAGCCACTGCACGGTGGCGCCGGCCATGAAGACCGAGCCTTCCAGGCAGTACGCCGTGCGCTGGGCGCCGGCCAGCTCGGGCCCCTGCCAGCCCACGGTGCTGAGCAGCCGATTGCGGCTGGCCACCGGGCGGTCGCCCGTGTTCATCAGCATGAAGCAGCCGGTGCCGTAGGTGTTCTTGGCCATGCCGGGCGCAAAGCAGGCCTGCCCGAAGGTAGCCGCCTGCTGGTCGCCCGCGATGCCGGCGATGGGAATGTGCGCGCCCAGCAGCCGGGCGCTGGCTTCGGCCACCACGCCGCTGGAGGGCACGACGCGCGGCAGCAGCGCGCGCGGAATGCTGAACAGGCGCAGCAGCTCGTCGTCCCAATCCAGCGTGTGGATGTTCATCAACAGCGTGCGCGAGGCGTTGCTGGCATCGGTGACGTGCACGCCGCCCTGCGGGCCGCCCGTCAGGTTCCAGATCAGCCAGCTGTCGATGGTGCCGAAGGCCAGCTCACCCGCCTCGGCGCGGGCGCGGGCGCCGGGCACGTTGTCCAGCAGCCATTCCAGCTTGGTGGCCGAAAAGTACGCATCCAGCACCAGGCCGGTCTTGCGCTGGATCATCGCGGCCTGCCCGGCCCGGCGCAGCTCGTCGCACCGTGCGCTGGCCCGGCGGTCTTGCCAGACGATGGCGGGGGCCACCGGCCGGCCCGTGGCGCGGTCCCACAGCACAGTGGTTTCGCGCTGGTTGGTGATGCCGATTGCTACTATTTCTGCAGCGCCCACCGCAGTCTGGACGGGCGCCAGCGTCAGTTTTTGAATGCATTCCTGCGCCACGGCCAGCTGCGTGCGCCAGATCTCGGCGGCGTCGTGCTCCACCCAGCCGGGCTGCGGGAAGTGCTGGCCGAACTCACGCTGCGCCAGCGCCACCACGCGGCCATTCAGGTCGAACGCGATGGCGCGGCTGCTGGTGGTGCCTTGGTCCAGGGCGAGGATGGTGCGCATGGGCGCAAGCGTAGCGGATGCGCAGCGGCAGCCCCATTCGGCAGCCGCCGCAGCACAGGCAGCCCCGTTGCGCCATCGGCCGAACGACGTAGACTTGCGCCCCGATGCAGCCATCCCCCTCCTTCACCCGCACCCGCCGCGCCCTGCTGGGCGCCCTGGCCGGTGGCGCGGCCGTGGGCGCAGGCCTGATGGCCGCTGGCGGGCGCGCCTTTGGCCTGGGCGCCGGGCCCACCGCCTTGCGCCTGCTGGCGCACGCCAGCTTGACGTCGGCCGTGCAGTTCAAGGACACCACGGTCGGCGGCCTGTCGGGCCTGGCTTACGACCCGGCCAGCCAGCTTTGGTACGCCCTGTCGGACGACCGGGGGCGGCGCGGCCCACCGCGCTGCTACGTGCTGCGCCTGCCGCCACCCGTGGCCGGGCAGCCGCTTACGCCGGAATGGGTCGACACCATCTTGTTGCGCGGCCCCGGCGGCAAGCGCTTTCGCGAAGACGATGTCGACCCCGAAGGCCTGGCGCTGCGGCGCAACCCCATCACGGGCGAGCTGACGCTGCTCTGGGTCAGCGAAGGCAACATCCGCACCCGCGTGCCGCCTGCGATGTACGAATCCAGCCTGGACGGCCGCTTGCTGCGCGAACTGACGCTGCCCGCGCACCTGCGCGAAATCGGCCGCAGCAACCGTGGCCCGCGCAACAACGAAACCCTGGAAGGCCTGACGCTGACGCCCGATGGCCGCCACGCCTGGGTGGCCATGGAAGGCGCGCTGGCGCAAGACCGTGGCCGCGCCGGCATGCTGCCACGCGCCGAACCCGGCCCGTGCCGGTTCACCCGCATCGACCTGGCCAGCGGACGCGCCGACCTGCAGGTGGCCTACCAGCCCGAGCCGATGCCGTTTGGCCCCACCATGCCCAGCGGCCCGGCCGAAAGCGGCGTGGCCGAAATCCTGATGCGGGACGAACACCGCCTGTGGGTGCTGGAGCGCGCCTGGTCGATCAGCACCGGCGTGTCCGTGCGCCTGTATGAGGCCGAGCTGCCCGGCGCCACCGACACGCTGAAGATCGACACCCTGCGCGCTGGCCGCTATGAGCCCGTGCGCAAGCGCCTGCTGCTGGACCTGCGCGATAGCGGCCTGCCCCATGTCGACAACTTCGAAGGCATGGCCTGGGGCCCGCCGCTGCCCAACGGGCACGCCTGCCTGGTGATGTGCACCGACGACAACTTCAACCCCCTGCAGGTCACGCAGTTCGCGGCGTTTGAAGTGGCCTGAACCCGCTGCGGGTCAGGCACCCGTGCGGCCAGTGATTTCGATCGCTTGCAGCGGCAAACCTTGCAGTTGACGCTCGTCCATCGCCAGGTAAGCCGCCTCGATGTGCCGCGCGAAAAGCGTGGCATTGAACAGCGGCGAGCTGGCGCGGTTGGCCTGCAGGCGCTGGCGCAGGGCCTGCAGCTGGTTGGCGTCGTTCGCCAGTTCGATGGCGCGGGCTTCATAGTCGGCGGGCGTCGTGGTCACCAGCTCGGGCAAACCGACGGCGCGCAACAGGCTGGCCGCCACCCGACCAGCGAATGCGTTGCCCAGTTGCGTGAGCACCGGCAAACCGGCCCACAGGGCATCGCTGGTGGTGGTGTGGGCGTTGCAAGGCAGCGTGTCCAGAAACAGGTCGGCCAGCCGGTGGCGGGCCAGGTGCTCGTCCAGCGGAAGGCGCGGTGCGAACACCAGGCGCGCCGGATCAACGCCGCGCCGTTGCGCCTGCTCTTTCAGGCGGCGGGCGGCGCCGGCGTTGTCCTCTAACAGCCACAGCACGCTGCCTGGCACGGCCTGCAGCACGCGCATCCAGCTGTCGAACGTGGCTGGGAGGATCTTGTAGTTGTTGTTGAAACAGCAGAACACAAAGCCCTGCGCGGGCAAACCCACTTCTTCGCGCGTGAAGACCCGATCCGCGATGCGGCGCTGCGAATCGTTGACCTGGTAGGAATGCGGCAAAAGCACCGGCTTTTCCGTGAAGTGCGGGTACAGCGACGGCGGCAGCACCGTCTTGTCGGCGATCACGTAGTCCATGTAGTCGGCGCCCGTCGTGCCGGGGTAGCCCAGGTAGCTGACCTGCACCGGCGCGCAGCGCTGCGCAAAGATGCCCAGGCGGTTGTCGCGCGTGAAGCCCTTCAGGTCCACGGCAATGTCGATGCCCAACTGCCGGGACAGCGCGGCCACGTCGCTGTCGGAACGGTCGCGCACGTCCAGAAACTGGTCGAACGATTTGCGCAGGCGCGCGCGCATCGGGTCGTGCGACACGGGGCCGTAGGAAAAACCAAACCATTCAAACTGACTGCGGTCGTGGCGCTCGAACAGCTCTGCCATCAGGTAGGCGGTGGCGTGCTCATGGAAATCGGCCGAGTAGTAACCCACGCGAATCTTGCGGCTGGTGCTGCGCGCAACGGCCGGCGCGGCTTTGGCGCCACCGGGGTATTCAGAAGCCACCATTTGGCGCGCACAGGCCAGCTGCAACTCGGGCGAGTCCAGCAGCGCGAGCGTGCGAAAGGGGTGGATGCGGCTGTCCCCGCGCTGGATGGCGGCGGTAAGCTTGGCCAAGCCCTCATCCATCCAGTGCCAGTCGTTGACGGCGGCCATTTCGCCCAGCAGGTTGGTCAAGGCGCTGGGCAGTGCCGGGTTCAGGTCGTAACCGCGCTGGTACGCCGCCAGCGCCTCTTCGTGCCGCCCAGTTTCGCTCAGCAGGTTGCCCAAAAGGTGGTACGACTCGACCTGCTGGGGGTTGAAGCGGATCGCGGCGGTCAAATCGGCCTCGGCCGCGTCGTACTGCCGCAGCCCCAGGCGCGCACTGCCCCGGTTGCTGAGCGCCTCGGGGTACTGCGCGTTCAAGGCCAGGGCGCGGTCCAGGCTCTGGATGGCCTCGGGCAGGCGCTTCATCTTGAGCAGCGCCGTGCCGCGCGTCAGGTGCGCCTGCGGCACGTTGGGGGCGTGGGCGATGACGGCATCCATGCAAGCCAGCGCCTGCGCCAGATCGCCTTGCGCCAGAAGCAGCGCGCCCAGGTTGAAGCGCGCCTGAATGAAGGTCGGGTCCAGCGCCAGCGTGCGCTCGTAGCCCTGGCGCGCTTCGTCCGTTCGGCCCGCCGCTGACAGCAGGGTCGCCCGGTTGTAGTGGGCCATGGCCAGCTCGGGCGACAAGGCGATGGCGCGCTCGAAGGCGGCCAGCGCTTCGGCCTGCCGCTGCAGGCGCAGCAGCACGTTTCCGCGGTTGAAGTGCGATTCCAGCTGGTCGGGCTGGAGCGCGATGGCGCGGTCGTAGGCGCGCAGGGCGTCTTCCAGCTGCCCGTTTTGCAGCCAGGTGTTGCCGCGCACCAGGCACTGCGCTGCGTCTTCGGGTAAATCGGTGCGGTTCAGCGCAGGTGCGCTGACGGTGGGCATGGTCGCGGCGGTGGCGGGCGTCGTGGTGGACGCAGCAGCGGCCGTGGTGACGGGCCGGGCGGCGGGCGACGCGGGGGCGCCCCAGCCGCTGAAACCCGGTTTGCCCGCCGACTGGCCGGGCGTCAAATTGAATTGGTACTTCTTTACGTCGGTCATGGATGAGGGTGAAAAGAGGTAGCGCGTGCCGCCCGACACGGGGCGCAGGAAACGGGGCGTGGCCGCGGCCTGCGGCCGCATCGGGTCAGTCTAGCAGCGGCGCTTCTACACTTGCAGGCATTGCCACCTTCTGCGTTTTGCCACCATGACTGCCTCCGCTTCACTGCCCGCCGACACCCGCATCGCCTTCATCGGGGGCGGCAACATGGCCAGCGCCATCATCGGCGGCCTGATCCGCCGCGGGCTGCCTGCCGCGCAGATCCAGGTGGTGGAGCCGTTTGAAGCCAGCCGCGCCAGTCTGGCGCAGCAGCACGGCGTGCATGCCCAGCCCGCCGCCAGCGACGCGCTGGCCAGCGCCGATCTGCTGGTGTGGGCCGTGAAGCCGCAAACCTTCCGCGACGCCGCCGCGCCCGTTGCGCCCTACGTGGGCGGGGCGCTACAGCTGTCGGTGATGGCGGGCATTCGGGCCGACGCCATCGCCGCCGCCAGCGGCAGCGCGCGCGTGGTGCGCTGCATGCCCAACACGCCCGCGCTGGTCGGCCAGGGCATGACCGGGCTGTTCGCCGCACCGGCCACCACCGCCGCCGACCGCGCCCTGGCCGAGGCGGTGATCGCCACCACGGGCGACTTTCTGTGGGTGGAGCGCGAAAAGCAGCTGGACGCGGTCACCGCCGTCTCAGGCTCGGGCCCGGCCTACGTCTTCTACTTTCTGGAAGCCATGCAGCAGGCCGGCGCCCGCCTGGGCCTGAGCGACGAGCAGGCGCGCCGCCTGGCCATCGGCACCTTTCTGGGCGGCAGCGCCCTGGCCAAGGATTCGCCCGAAGCCCTGTCCACCCTGCGCGAACGGGTGACCAGCAAGGGCGGCACCACCTACGCAGCCTTGACGGTGTTGCAGGACGAGGGCGTGGCCGCCAGCCTGGGCCGCGCCATCGAGGCGGCCGACCGCCGCGCGGCGGAGCTGGGCGACGAATTCGGCCGCTGAATTCGGCCGCAAGATTCGGCTGTTGAGTTGGGGTGGCCAGCGCGGCCGTTCAGCCGCCCCACCCCAGGCCCAGCACAATCCCGCAAAACACCGCAAAGCTGATCCAGTGGCTTTTGCTGAAGGCCACAAAGCAGCCTTCGCGCGTGCGCTGGCGGATCAGGCTGAAGTGCCACGCCACCTGCGCCAGCGCCACGCCCCAGCCCGCCAGCAGCCAGGGCGACGGCGCGCGCTGCCACGCCACGGCGGCCCACAGAGCCAGGTAGGCCAGGAAGAAGGCCATGACCGCCGCCACGTCGAAGCGCCCCAGGGTGATGGCCGAGGTTTTCATGCCGATCTTCAGGTCGTCGTCGCGGTCGACCATGGCGTATTCGGTGTCGTAGGCCAGCACCAGCGCGATCTTGCCGATGAACAGCCACAGCGCGTCCAGCGGCACGCTGCCCAGCACGGCGGCGTACGCCATCGGAATGCCAAAGCCGAAGGCGATGCCCAGCACCGCCTGCGGCATCGAGAAAAACCGCTTGGTGAACGGGTAAAGAATGGTCACCAGCACGGCGGGCACCGACCACAGCACCACAGCCCGGTTGGTGGTGAGCGCCAGGCCCAGCGCCGCCAGCGCCAGCACGGCGCCCAGCAGCAAGGCTTCGCGCACGCTGACCTGGCCGCTGGTGATGGGGCGCTGCGCCGTGCGCTTGACGTGGCGGTCAAAGTCGCGATCAGCCACGTCGTTGATGCAGCAGCCGGCCGAGCGCATGAGGATGGTGCCGCCCACGAACACCGCCAGCAGGTGCCAGCCGGGAAAGCCGCCCGCCGCCAGCCACAGCGCGCCCAGCGTGGGCCACAGCAGCACCAGCCAGCCAGCCGGGCGGTTCCAGCGGATCAGGTCGAGGTAGAGCGACAGCTTGCTGCGTGCGGGCGCGCCCCGCGCGAGCGGTGAAGACGGTGAAGGCGTACTGGGCTTCATACTATACAAATCATAGCTTGCGGCGCTTGCTACGCCAGCGCTGGCGGCACATTTCATTCATAACCATCAGCGCCGATAAGGGTCGGCGTAGCCCGCCACCACCGGGCGCAGCGCGACGGTGGCGCAGGCCAGAAGCGCGCCCGCCCACAGCAGGCCGCCCACCACGTCGCTCAGGTAATGCGCGCCCAGCACCACGCGGCTGGCGCCCACGGTGGCCACCACCAGCGCGGTAAACAGCCCGGCCACCCACTTCGCGCCGGGGCTGGCGCCACGGCACAGCAGCCAGCACAGCAGGCCAAAGACCAGCACGGCCGCCGAGGTGTGGCCGCTGGGAAAGCTGAAGCCCGACACCAGCACTTCGGCCGCCGTGCCTGGGCGCGGGCGAGCGACGGCGCCCTTCAGCACGCGAATCCACAGGCTGTTGATCGACGTGGTCAGCAGCCAGCCCCAAGCCAGCGCGCCGGCGCCGCGCGCCCACAGAACGACGCCCACCAGCACCGCCAGCGCGGTCATCGGCAGCACGTCGGTGGCGTTGCCCAGGCGCTGGGCCGATTCGCG
This sequence comes from Ottowia oryzae, assembly GCF_003008535.1. Lineage (NCBI taxonomy): Bacteria > Pseudomonadati > Pseudomonadota > Betaproteobacteria > Burkholderiales > Comamonadaceae > Ottowia > Ottowia oryzae. Next base: position 1,236,625 of record NZ_CP027666.1, on the reverse strand, counting down.
CCAGCCCTGCGCGCGCAAGGCCGCGCCCCAATCCGCGGCGGCTTGGTCCCAGGCCAGCTGCAGCGGGTGGCCGCCGTGGGCGATCACCCAGGTGAGCGCGGCGGCCGACACGCCCAGCACCGCCGCCAGCGCCAAGGTCCAGCCGCCTACGCGCGGCCTGGGCCAGCGCGGGGCCGCGCGCCGCGCGCGGTGCGCCGATACGCCAGCCAGCACCAGCAGCAAGCCCAGCACCCACGGGGCGGCCGGGTCGAACCAGGTTTGCAGCCGAACCACCGAATGCGCCACGCCCGCCGCGCCCTCGGCGGCCCAGACTGGCGTGCCGCACAGCAGCAACAAAGAAAAGATCCCCCCAATCGCCCCCAGGGCATGGCGCGGCGAAGGCGATGCGCCAGGCCACCTCATGCGCTCAGGCGCTGCACGCCCGGCAGTTCGCAGGCGTACACGGCATTGCGCAAGGCGGCGATGGCCTCGTAGCGGGTAAAGCTGCGGCGCCACGCCAGCACTACGCGCCGCGCGGGTGGGGCGCCCTGGCCATCGGCCTCGCGCACGGGCAGGTAGCGCACGAAGCTTTCGTCGCTGTGCGCCGGGCTGGCCACGCCGCCACCTTCGCCCGCCAGCAGGCCGGGCGGCACCGACAGGCGCGGCACCAGCGTCACGCCCATGCCGGCGGCCACCATGTGCTTGATGGTTTCCAGCGACGAGCCTTCAAAACTCTTGCGGATGCCCTCGGCGTTGCTGGCGTAGCGGGCAAATTCGGGGCACACCTCCAGCACGTGGTCGCGAAAGCAATGCCCGGTGCCCAGCAGCAGCATGGTCTCGTTCTTGAGCTGCTCGCTGGTGACCGACGTCTGCCCGGCCAGCGGGTGGCTCTTGGGCAGCGCGGCAACGAACGGCTCGTCGTACAGCGGGGCAATGGCCAGGCCCGTGTCTGGGAAGGGCTCGGCCAGGATGGCGCAGTCGATCTCGCCGGTGCGCAGCATCTCCAGCAGGCGCACGGTGAAGTTTTCCTGCAGCATCAGCGGCATCTGCGGCGTGCGCTCGATGATCTGGCGCACCAGGTCGGGCAGCAGGTACGGCCCCACGGTGTAGATCACGCCCAGGCGCAGCGGGCCGCCCAGCGGGTCTTTGCCGCGCTGGGCGATTTCCTTGATCTCGGCCGCCTGCTCCAGCACGCTTTGCGCCTGCCGCACGATCTGCTCGCCCAGGGGGGTGACGGCCACTTCGCCCGCGCTGCGCTCGAACAGCTTCACGTCCAGCTCTTCTTCCAGCTTCTTTACCGCCACGGACAGGGTGGGCTGCGACACGAAGCAGGCTTCGGCGGCCTTGCCGAAGTGCTTCTCGCGCGCCACGGCGACGATGTATTTGAGTTCGGTCAGGGTCATGCCAGGTCCTGCATGGCGCCCATCATAGGCAGATCACGCTGCCCGCACACTCTGCGTGTTGGTCAATCAGGCCCAGGGCCGGCGTCATGGCGTCGGCCCCGGAGTGCGTGTCAACCGCGCAGACCCCGGCGGCGCGTTTGGCGCAGGCCCAGCGCGCCCAGTGCCAGTGCGAGTACGCCGACGCCCCAGACTTGCATGGTCGGCACCGCAGTAGGCGCCGCGGCGATCACGATGGTGACCTGCTGTGGCAGCGATTCAACCGGACCGTTGGCCGCCAGGATCGTGACGTTGTACGTGCCTGGCGAGGTCGGCGTGCCCGAGATGACGCCGGATGCCGGGTCGATCGTCAGCCCTGGCGGCAAGCCCGTGGCGCTGTAGGTCAGTGCCACGCCATCATCGGGGTCCGAATCGGTGGCCGCGACCGTGTGGGTGTAGCCCACGCCAACGGAGCCGGTGGCGGGCGGCACAGCGCTGGTGATCTCAGGAATGCCCGCGCTCAGCGCGGCCAGGCCTCGCCTGCAGCCGGTGCCCGCCATGCCGGCGCCGTTGATCGTCAACGCACTCACCCCGTGCAAGCGGCAGGAAGTGCGCACCGCCCCGTCGAGTGGCGTATCTGCCCTGCTGTGTTGCAGTACGCCGGTGGCTTCATCCCAGCTGATACCTGATGCGGTCGCCGGCACCTCGCACCGTGCACCGATCGGCAGCCGAACGCCCTCGTTGGGGCAGTTGATGCCGGCAATCTCGAAAGTCAGATCCACCGGCTTGTTGAAGGTCCATGTCTGCAGCGCCGCCCGCACGTCGTAGTGGTAGTACGTCGGAACGCCCGCTACGTTGATGGTCTGCCAAGGCCCGCCTCCGGCGACGCTCCAATCGGCCTCGATCGACGCCAGACTGCCATTCTGCGGCGCAGCCCCCAGACCATTCAGTGGAACCGGTGCGGTCTGCGCCCATGCGCCGGTGGCGCCAGCCACACACAGGGCCACGCACAGGCGCAATGCCGCGCGCTGAACCTTGATCTTCCTGTCCATTGATTTCCTCTCCCTTTCGTTGATCTGCATGGCCCAAGGCCGCACCTGTGACCGATCGATACTAACGGAAGGATCGGCGCGGGTGGTCCCCGAGGCGCTTGCCATCAGGACCGCGCCATGCAAGGCCTGGTCCGGGGCGCTTTCAGACCTTCAAGAAATCCACCCGTCCGCCCAGCCAGCGGCCGATGTGGCGCACCGCCAGCTCAGGAGACTCGTCCAGCATGCGCGGGGCAACCTGGCGGGCCCATTGCAGCAGCGGCGCATCTTCGGCCAGGTCGGCAAAGCGCAGCAGCGCCGCCCCGCTTTGGCGCGCGCCCAGAAATTCGCCCGGGCCGCGGATCTCCAGGTCGCGCCGGGCGATCTCGAAGCCGTCGCTGGTCTCGGCCATGGCCCTCAGACGCTCGCGCGCGGTCTCACCCAGGCGCCCACCCTCGGGCGCCGAATACAGCAGCACGCAGGCCGAGGCCGCCGCGCCGCGCCCCACGCGCCCGCGCAGCTGGTGCAGCTGGCTCAGGCCAAAGCGCTCGGCGTGCTCGATCACCATCAGGCTGGCGTTGGGCACGTCCACGCCCACCTCGATCACCGTGGTGCTGACCAGCACGGCCATCTGCCCGGCGGTGAACAGCGACATGACCGCCTTCTTCTCGGCCGGTGGCATGCGCGAATGCAGCAGGCCGACCAGGGCGCCGGGCGCACCCTCGGGCGCCAGCGGGGCGGCTGGCGGGTTCAAGGCCGCGCTGAGTTCGGCGTGCGTGGCGGTGGCGTTGGTCAAATCCAGCGCCTCGCTTTCCTCGATCAGCGGGCACACCCAGTACACCTGCCGCCCCTGCGCGATCTGCGCGCGGATGCGCTCGATTACCTCGTCGCGCCGCGCGTCACTGACCAGCTTGGTGACCACCGGCGTGCGCCCGGGCGGCAGCTCGTCCAGCGTGGACACGTCCAGGTCGGCGTAGTAGCTCATCGCCAGCGTGCGCGGGATGGGGGTGGCGCTCATCATCAGCAGGTGCGGCTCTTGCGCGATGGCCGGCGCCGTGCCGTGGCCGTCTTGCTCACTTTCCGATAGCTTCTTGCGCAGGGCCAGCCTTTGTTCCACGCCAAAACGGTGCTGCTCGTCGATGATGGCCAGGCCCAGTCGGCGGAATTTCACCTGCTCTTGAATGACAGCGTGCGTGCCGATCACCAGCGCCGCTTCGCCGCTGTCGATCAGCGCCAGCATCTCGCCGCGCGCCTTCTTTTTCTGGCTGCCCGTCAGCCACGCCACCCGCTGGCCGCGCGCGGCCAGCAGCGGCGCCAGCCAATCGACCAGCTTGGCAAAGTGCTGCTCGGCCAGGATTTCGGTGGGCGCCATCAGCGCGCATTGCCAGCCCGCGTCGATGGCGATGCACGCCGCCAACGCCGCCACCACCGTCTTGCCGCTGCCCACGTCGCCTTGCAGCAGGCGGTGCATGGGCTGCTGGCGGGCCAGGTCGTGCGCGATCTCTTCGCCCACGCGGCGCTGCGCCCCGGTCAGCTGGAAGGGGATGGCCGCCAGCAGCTGCTCATGCAGGCCGCCGGGCTGCGCGCGCAGCACAGGCGCACGCAGGCGGTGGCGCGCGCGGCGGGCTTGGTGCTGCGACAGTTGCTGGGCCAGCAGCTCCTCCGCCTTCAGGCGCTGCCAGGCAGGGTGCGTGTGGTCTTCCAGCTGCGCCAGCGATACGTCGGGCGCCGGGTGATGCAAAAACGATAGCGCCTCGCGCAGGCTCCACAAGCGCTGACGGCCAATTTCACTTAAGACCTGCGCGGGAATGGTTTCCGACACATCGGCCCGCGCCAACCCCGCCAGCACGGCCTTGCGCAGATAGGGCTGGGGCAGCTGCGCCACCGTGGGGTACACGGGCGTCAGCGCGTCGGGCAGTGCGCCGCCGGCCGCGCGCACGGTGGGGTGCATCATCGTCCAGCCGGCAAAACCGCCGCGCAGTTCGCCCCGCGCGCGGATGCGCGTGCCCACCGCCATCTGCTTTTGCTGCGACGGGTAGAAGTTGAAAAAGCGCAGCACGCAGCTGTCGGTGCCGTCGTTCACCTTCACCAGCAGCTGGCGGCGCGGGCGGTAGGTGATTTCCTGGTCGGTCACCTCGCCCTCGATCTGCGCCAGTTGCCCGTCGTAGGCGCTGGCCAGCGTGACGATGCGCGTCTCGTCCTCATAGCGCAGCGGCAGGTGCAGCGCCAGGTCGATCGGGCGCGTCAGGCCCAGTTTACGCAGCGCCCGCTGGGCCGGCGTGGGCGCGCCGCTCGCGGCCTTGGGTTCGCTGACTGCCGCCGCCTTGCCGCGCCGCCCGGCGCGGGCCTTGCGCGCGGCGGGCGCGCCCTGGCCATCCGCGCGCGGCGGCTGGGGGGTAGCGTCGTCCACCGATTCAGGCATGGGACAATTTTGCCCCGACGCGCCAGCGGCCCCGCGCCCGCACGCTTTGGTGCGCGCACCGCCGGGGCTTCTTCGTCACACATTCCCTTTCACACCTTCACTTGGCACGGGCCTGTCCGGCCCTCAAGCACCATGACGCACTTCACCACCAGCGATTTCGACTTCGCCCTGCCCCCCGAACTGATCGCCCAGCACCCCGCGGCCGAGCGCAGCGCCTCGCGCCTGCTGCACGGCAGCGGCCCGCAGCCGGTGGACCGCGTGTTCCGCGACCTGCCCGCGCTGCTGAACACGGGCGACCTGCTGGTCTTCAACGACACGCAAGTCGTCAACGCCCGCCTGTTTGGCGAAAAGCCCAGCGGCGGCAAGCTGGAGCTGCTGGTCGAGCGCGTGTTGGCCGACGGCACCGTGGCCGCGCACATGAAGGTCAGCAAAAAGCCCCTGCCCGGCGCGCGCCTGCGCATGGCCGGCGGGTTTGAGGCCGAGCTGCTGGGCCGCTGGCCGAACGCCGACGGCCCGCTTTTCCACCTGCGTTTTTCGGGCGACGCGTACGAACTGATGGCGCTGCACGGCCACGTGCCACTGCCGCCCTACATCGAGCGCGCGCAGGCGGGCGACGCGGCCACCGGCGACACGCCCGCCCGCCGCGAAGACCAGGCGCGCTACCAGACCGTGTTTGCCAAGCACCCCGGCGCCGTGGCCGCGCCCACGGCCGCGCTGCACTTTGACGAGGCGCTGCTGGCCGCGCTGGACGCGCGCGGCGTGCAGCGCGCCGCCGTCACGCTGCACGTGGGCGCGGGCACCTTCCAGCCCGTGAAGACCGAGGCGATCGACCAGCACGTGATGCACTTCGAGCGCTACCGCGTGCCGCCCGAAACGCAGGCCGCCATCGCCGCCTGCCGCGCGCGCGGTGGGCGCGTGGTGGCCGTGGGCACGACCAGCGTGCGCACGCTGGAAAGCTGGGCCGCCTCCGGCCAGGCCGAGGGCGACACCAACATCTTCATCACGCCGGGGTTTCGCTTTCAGGTGGTGGATGCGCTGATCACCAACTTCCACCTGCCGCGCAGCACGCTGATGATGCTGGTCAGCGCGCTGGCGGGGCACGCGCACATCATGGCGCTGTACCGCCACGCCATCGCCCAGCGCTACCGCTTTTTCAGCTACGGCGACGCGATGTGGCTGGAGCGCGCGGCGCAGGCTTGAGCGCGGGCGCAGCGCCAGAAACTATTATTTTGATAGCTTCCAGCGCTGGCTCCACCTGCGCCAGCGGCCTTTTCTCTCAGACACGATGATCTGAAAGCGCTGGCCGCCCTGCCACTCACACATCAGGCTTGCGGCGCATGGCCTTGACTTGCGCGCGGATGGATTTGCCCTCCAGCCGCCGCTGCTTTGATCCGTAGGTGGGCTTGGTCGCGCGGCGCACTTCGGGCACGTGCGCCGCTTCCGTCACGATGGCCTGCAGGCGTTCCAGCGCCAGGGCGCGGTTTTGCTCCAGGCTGCGCGAGGTTTGAGCCTTCAGCACCAGCACGCCTTCCTTGGTGACGCGGCGCCCGGGCAGCGCCAACAGCCGCTCTTTCACCGCCGCTGGCAAGGACGAGGCCGCAATGTCAAAACGCAGGTGCACCGCGTTCGACACCTTGTTCACGTTCTGCCCGCCCGGCCCTTGCGCGCGCATGGCGGTGAATTCGACTTCGTCCTCGCGCACCTCGGCCGCCATGCCTTGCCGCCCTGTTAAAAGCGCTCGCCCATCGGCAGGTAGCGCCACTGCCCCAGCGGCAAGCCCGCCAGGCCGACGCGCCCGATGCGCAGGCGGCGCAGCGCCACCGCTTGCAGCCCCACCTGCGCGCACATCCAGGCCAGCACGGGCGGCGCGATGCCCTTCTCGGCAAAGCGCAGGCGCGCCTCGCTCTGCCAGCTGACGTGCGCGGGCGGCAGCGCCTGGTCGTGGCGCACCAGCCCGTGCTTGAGGCGCGCCAGACCGCCGGGCGCGATATCGCCCGTTACGTCGACCAGCCATTCCTGCTCCAGCCAGTCGGCGTCTACGGTCAGCTTGCGCGTGATGTGCGGCGCCTGGCTGAACACGCACAGCCCGCTGGCCGCGGCGGGCAAGGCCATCAAAGGCCGCAAGCCGCGCAGGTGCGTGCTGTTGCGCTGCACGCCAGACGCATCACCCGGCCAGCGCGTGGCTTCGTCCAGCAGCGCCAGGGCGTCGTCCAGCCCCACGCCGGCGGGCTTGTTGAGCAGAAACGTGGCCGCCTCGACCGGCTGCAGCCGCGCGGCCGCATCCACCTGCACTTGCTGCGCGGGGGTCACGCGGGCCTGCGGCACGTCCACCCGCTGGCCGTCCACCCGCACGCGCCCTTCGGTGATGTACTGCTCGGCCTCGCGGCGCGAGCACGGCACCAGCACCGCCACCACTTTGGACAGGCGCTGGCCTTCGGCATCTCCGGGCTGGAGCGTGGGCGGGGTGGCGGCGGTCATGATGGGCGGCGCCGGGTGAAGCCGAGCCCGTGCGGCGCGGCGGCGGTCAAACTGGTCATGGCCCGATCTTACGCAGCAGGGGGCGCATGGCGATTCTGGGCGACCTGCGCCGCGTGTGGGCGCGGCGGTGCGCTGGCAACGTGGGCGGCCGACGCCTGCCCACGCCTGCCGACGCCGCTTTACTGCGCGCGGGCGCGCTTGAGCCCCAGCACCGCCAAGGCGCCCAGCCCCAGCGAAAGCAGGCTCAGCGCCAGTTGCCCCACGGTTGGCACGGGCGCCACCACGGTGAACGTGGCGCTGCCCGCAGCCACGTTGGCGCCGCCGTTGGTGGCCAGGGCGCCGGCAGGCAGGGTGTTGGTCAGTACCTGCGCCACGCTGGTGTCGATCTGCACGTCCAGCGCGATGGTGCAGCCGATGGCAGCGGGCAGCGTGGCGCCGCTGGCCAGGGTGACGGTGGATGCGCCGCTGGTCGCCGTGACGCTGCCCACGCAGGTAGATGCCACATTGGGCGTGCTGGCCACCGTCATCCCGGCAGGCAGCGTATCGACCAGGGCTGCGGTGGTGGTCAGCGGCCCCACGTAACCGCCGGCGGCGTTGCCGGGGTTGGCCAAAGTCAGCGTCAGGCGGCTGGTGGCCGTGCCGCTGCCCAGCGGCGCGCTGGCCGGGTTCAGCGATTTGCTGAGCACGGGCGGCTCCATCTTGGACAGCCGAATGCCGTGAAAGTGGGGCGTGTACAGGCCGCTGGCGCGCTGCCACCGAATGGCGTTGGAGCCCGCATTCAGCGACACCGCGCCCAGGGGCGACCACGCCAGGTTTGACGCGCACCAGCCGCCCGTGGCCGCGCCCAGCGCGTTGGATGCTTGCAGCGCACCATTCACCGACACATCGCCGGGGCGCAAGCTGCTGGCATCCATCGCATATTCCATCTCCAGCATGTACAGGCCGGCGGAAGGCACGGTCATGTTCCACGTGGCGAACCAAGGTCCGCTCTGCGCGTAGCCGGGATATTGGTTCAGCAACATGCCCGTCCAGCAGCCATAAATCGACCCCGGGCTGCTGGGGTCGGTATTGATGCTCATTTGGCCGGACTGGGCTTGGTCCCATTCAGGCCAAGAAAAATTGGGAAAGGACCCACTAATTTGCGACGTGACGGTTTGCGCTTGCACCGCTGTGGCAGCGCCAAGCACAGCGAATGGCACGAGCCAACCCGCCAGGATGTTTTTCATATTCATTTTTCGCCTTCCCGATAAATGATTGCGGGGCATCAACGCGCTTTATATCCAATACCAATGCGCGATCTTGAGTGAACGAAAAGCCAATTTTTTGCGCCACTGAACGCCACCAAACGATGGAGAGCGATTTGGGCCGCCAGCGCAGATGGAACCAGCGCCAGCAGCTCCATAATTCATAGCACCTGATCCACTTGGACACGCAACCCACAGCGCCGCCCTGACACCCCCCTCCGTGTCGGCGCAGTTTATTGTCGCCGCCCGCCGTTTCGCAACACGCAAAAAAAAAACGCCCGGCGACTGGCCGGGCGTTGTTCCAAGCGACCTGCAATTACTGGCGTTTGCGCTGCCAGCCGCCCAAGCCCATCAGTGCCAGCGCCATCAGGCCCAGTGCGAGGGGGCCCGTCGCAGGCACCGGGGTGGCGCGCGCCAGGGTCACGGTGGCGGTGGTGCAGTTGGCCGGTGTCGCTCCGGCTTCGCAGAGGCGGTAGATGAGGTTGTAAGTTCCGTCGGCAAGTGCGCCAGTGACGTTGACGTTGCCGGACGCATCCAGGCTGACGCCAGCGGGCCAGGTGCCGACCTGCGCCAGCGTGGCGTTGGTGGGGGTAGCCGCAGCGTTGTTCACGCTGTCGTTGCCCAGCACGTTGCCCGCGGCGCCGCTGAAGGAGGCGTCCACAGCCAGCGGGTCATTGCCCGCCGAGATGGGGTGCGCGCCAGCCGCGTTGACCTGCACTTCCACGTTGGTGGTTTTGCAGTTGCCGGGCGCAGCCTGCTCGCACAGCTTGTACGCCACCGTGTAGGTGCCCGCCGCCACGCCGCTGGCCACGCTGACGGCGCCCGTGGAGGTGTCGAAAGTGATGCCCGTGGGCCAGATGCCTTCCACCGCCAGGGTGGAATTGGCGCTGGTGGCCGCGGCGGCGCCAACCGTGTCGTTGGCGCGCACGTTGGCTACTGCGGTGCCGCCAGCCGTGGTGACGGTGCCCGAGTCGTAGTTGGCCACCACCGGCGTCAGCGGCGCAGCGCTGACATGCACCGTGACGGCCGCGCCGGCGCAGCTGGCGGGCGTGGTGACCGTGTCGCACAGCGTGTAGCTGAGCGGGCCGTAGTCGCCCGCCGCCACGCTGGCCGCCACATTCACAGCGCCGGTGGTGGTGTTGAGCGTGATGCCCGCAGGCCAGCCGCTGCCTTGCGCCAGCGTGGCGCGGGGTGCGGTGGGAGTTGCACCCGCCAGATAGTCGTTGGTGCGCACGTCGGCCACCGCCGTGCTGGCGCTGCCGGCGGAAACGCTGCCTTCGTCGTCGCTGACAGCCATGACGATGGCGGCGTTGATGGTGCCAGTGTTGTCCATGTAGCACTGGTTGACGCCGGAAACGCCCGCCGCATCGGCAAAGCCGAAGAACAGGCGGGTAGCACCCGTGGGCACCTGCATCGTCTGGCGCTGTTCCGTGCCATTGGGTGTTCCGCCCGCAGCAACCCAGTCCGTTACAGTGCCATCGCCAATAAAAAATGGATTCTTGAGCCCGCGGCTGATAGTCGCTTGACTGAGATCCGCTGATGTGAAGCTGTTGAGCGCGGTCGAGTTGTAGGGGGAAACCGGCGCCAGTGTGGCGCCGTCAAGAAACACGGCCGCCAATGTGCCGTAGCGCCCGGAAAACTGCAGCCCAGGCATGGTGCCCGAGCTGTTGTAAGACACCGTGGCACTGGGCGCAGCGCTGCTTCCTGCATTCTGGTGGCCGTCTGGCGTCGTGCCCGCCGGAAATCCGCCTCCGCCAAAGCTCACGCCAGCATTGGATGTGGTGATCTGGATGGCGCGCAGACCTGCTGGCAGCGTCATGTTGGGCGGGTAGACGCCGTCTCCCAGTCCGATAGAGGGGTTGAAGGTGCAGTTGCCGGTGCTCGGCGTCAAACCCGTGCCGGCATAAAAAAGATTCGACTTGGCGTCGATACTGACCACGAAACTCTGCGCGGCGGCGCCACCAGCCACCCCCATCAGCGCCAGCGAAACGGCGACCTGAATGCCTTTGACCATGAGATTCCCCCTCCAGAGATTTGATTCTGCAGCGGCGGATATTAATCGCAACGTCTTTCTGCGGGTGATGTAGCAGCGCCTAGAGCGAGCGCACTTTTTCGCGCATCCGCACCTGAAAAACCCTGCGGGGTATCCACCCGCGCATGCGCCCGAGGTGGGCGTTTGAGAGAATCGTGCGCGCAATGGGCTGCCACCGGATAACGCCATCGCCGCCCCAGCTGCCGCGTCGGTGAATTCGCTGCAGCGCGCCCAACGCCATCTGCCATGCCCGCACTTGCACCTATTCCCTCGCCCGAGGCGGCCCAGCTGCCGAGCCCCCGCCCGCTCAAGGTGCTGATCCTGGGCGGCTACGGCAACTTTGGTGCGCGCATCGCGCGGGCGCTGGCGGGCGACGCGCGCATGGCCTTGCACATCGGCGGGCGCAGCCTGCCCCGTTCCGAGGCGCTGGCGCGCAGCTTGCCCGGCGGCGCGCGGGCCCTGGCGGTGGACGCTGGTAGCGCCGGCCTGTCCGGCTTGCTGCGCGACGAGGCCATCGGGCTGGTCATCCACACCGCCGGGCCGTTTCAGGCGCAGGGCTATCACGTGGCCCAAGCCTGCGCCACGGCGGGCGCACACTACATCGATCTGGCCGACGGCCGCCGTTTTGTGTGCGACTTTCCCGCCGCGCTGGGTGCCGCGTTTGCCAGCGCCAGGCGCGTGGGCATCAGCGGCGCCAGCACCGTGCCGGCCTTGTCTTCGGCGGTGGTGGATGCGCTGACGGCCGGCTGGCAAGCGGTGCACGGTATCGACATCTGTATTGCACCCGCGCAGTCGGCCCCGCGCGGTGTGGCCACCTTGGCCGGGGTGCTGAGCTACTGCGGCGCACCGATTCGCATCTGGATGGGCGGCCGCTGGCAAAGCGCCATCGGCTGGGCGCAGCCAGAGCGCGTGGCGTTCGCCAGGCTCAAGCCGCGCCTGGGCGCGCTGTGCGACATCCCTGATCTGGAGCTGTTTCCCGCGCACTACGCCGTGCGCGATGCGGTGATGTTCCGCGCCGCGCTGGAAGTGCCGCTGTCCCAGCGCAGCTTTGCCTGGCTGGCCGCACTGCGGCGAGCAGGCGTGCTGCGCAGGCCCGAGAAGCTGGCGGCGCTGCTGCACGCCGTATCGCCGGTGTTGGACCGCTTGGGCAGCGCGCTGGGCGGCATGGTGGTGCAGGTGCGCGGCGAAGACGCGCAAGGCCAGCCCGCGCAGGCACGCTGGGACATCGCCGCAGACGACGACCACGGCCCCGAAATCCCGTGCATGGCCGCCATCCTGCTGGCGCGCCGGCTGGCCGCAGGCGAAGGCCCGGCACCCGGCGCCTACACAGCCACCGGCCTGCTGCCGCTGGATGCGTTCGCCCCCGAATTCGCCCGCTGGGGCATGGTGGTGGATCGCGCATGAGCGGGCTGCGCCCCGCCGCCGTACCCGCCGCCGCGCCCGCGGGCTTGGGCTGGCTGCGCATCAGCCTCGTCTTCGTCTGGCTGTGGACGGCCGCCGTGTCGGCCTGGGAATGGCACGGCCAAAGCCTGGCCCTGCTGGACGCGCTGCCGCCCGCCTGGGCGGGCAGCAAGCCCTGGCTGATTGGCGCGGGCATTGCGTTAGATGCGGCGCTCGGCCTGTGGCTGCTGTGCCGCCCGGGCCGCGCCGCCTACGCCGCCGCGCTGGTGGCCTTGGCGGGCATGACGCTGCTGGCCACCTGGGTACAGCCTTCGTGGTGGCTGCACCCGTTCGGCCCACTCAGCAAAAACGTGCCCATCGCCGCCGCGCTGGTCTTGCTGTGGCGGCAGTCCGCGCGCGAACCTGCGCCCTGCCCCGGTCCCAGTGCCTGAACCCATCTACCAACCGCGATGTACCTGCTGCTGAAAACCATCCACATCCTGTCCAGCGTGGTGCTGGTGGGCACGGGCTTCGGCACGGCGTACTACCTGTTCTTTGCCAACCGCAGCGGCCAGGTGGTGGCGCAGGCCGAGGTGGCGCGGCTGGTGGTGCGGGCGGACTGGTGGTTTACCACCCCGGCGATCATCGTCCAGCCGCTGACGGGCCTGGCCATGGCGCACATGGCCGGCTGGCCACTGGCCACGCCGTGGATCGCCTGGTCGCTGGCGCTGTACGTGATGACCGGCGCGCTGTGGCTGCCGGTGGTCGTGCTGCAGGTGCGCATGGCGCGCATGGCGGCGGCGGCCGCGCGCAGCGGTGAGGCGCTGCCGACGGCGTACTGGCGCTGCGCGCGCTGGTGGGAAGCGCTGGGCTACCCCGCCTTTGCGGCGATGCTGGTCGTGTTCTGGCTGATGGTCAGCAAGCCGGGGTGAGATCGGCGCGTTCATTTCCGAATCAAAAAAGCCTCCAGCGCTAGTGGCACCTGCGCTGACAGCTATCTTTTTTATAGTTATCACACGATCCAGAAGCGGCGCGACCTGCGCCACGCCTGCCCGCGCAGCACCCCACCGCGCGCATCCCCGACAATCTCGGCCATGCTGAATTTCGAGCTTCTGGGCACCGACCCCGCCAGCCACGCCCGCCGCGGGCGGCTGACGCTGAACCACGGCGTGGTGCAAACACCCATCTTCATGCCCGTGGGCACGTACGGCACCGTCAAGGGCGTGATGCCGCGCAGCCTGCACGAGATGGGCGCGCAAATCATCCTGGGCAACACCTTCCACCTGTGGATGCGCCCCGGCCTGGACGTGATGGCGCAGTTCGGCGGCCTGCACGGCTTCGAGAACTGGCAAAAGCCCATCCTGACCGATTCGGGCGGCTTTCAGGTGTGGTCGCTGGGCGAGATGCGCAAGATCAGCGAGGAAGGCGTGAAGTTCGCCAGTCCAGTCAACGGCGACAAGCTGTTCCTGACGCCCGAAATCAGCATGCAGATCCAGACCGTGCTGAACAGCGACATCGTCATGCAGTTCGACGAATGCACGCCCTACGAAACCAAGGGCCACATCACCACCGAGCGCGAGGCGCGCAGCAGCATGGAGCTCAGCCTGCGCTGGGCCAAGCGCTGCCAGGCCGAATTCGCCCGGCTGGAAAACCGCAACGCGCTGTTCGGCATCGTGCAGGGCGGCATGTTTGAAAACCTGCGCCAAGAGTCGCTGGAGCAGCTGGTGGCCATGGACTTCCCCGGCTACGCCATCGGCGGCGTCAGCGTGGGCGAGCCCAAGGAAGACATGGCGCGCATCACCGCACACACCCCGCACCGCCTGCCCGCGCACAAGCCGCGCTACATGATGGGCGTGGGCACGCCCGAAGACCTGGTGTATGGCGTGCAGCACGGCGTGGACATGTTCGACTGCGTCATGCCCACGCGCAACGCGCGCAACGGCCACACCTTCACGCGCTATGGCGACCTGAAAATCCGCAACGCGCGCCACAAGGCCGACCCGCGCCCCATCGACGAAACCTGCACCTGCTACGCCTGCGCCGGCACCAGCGGCGTGCCCTGGGCCGATGGTGGGCGCGAAGGCTTCAGCCGCGCCTACCTGCACCACCTGGACCGCTGCGGCGAAATGCTGGGCCCCATGCTGGCCACCGTGCACAACCTGCACTACTACCTGAACCTGATGCAAGAAATGCGCGACGCGCTGGACGCGGGCAGCTTCAGCGCCTTCCGCCAACGTTTTGCGACCGACCGTGCGCGCGGTGTTTGACCGCCTCAGCCTCCGCCGCTGCGTAGCGCTGGCTGGCATGGGCCTGGTGCTGATCGGCCTCAGCGCATGCGCCGCGCGCTGGGACGCCGCCCCGGGCGACAGCGCGCCCCGGCTGCAGGTGCAAAACCGCTTGCTGCTCACGCCCGCCAACGGCGGCCGGCGCATCGGGCCAGAGGCACTTCGTGCAGGTGATCTGCTTTTATCTTCTGCCAATGGGCTTACTTCTGTCGGCATTCGGCTTTTGAGCGTGACGCCCGTCAGCCACGCCGCGCTGTACGTGGGTGAAGGCCAGGTGGTCGAGGCCGTGGGTTCCGGCGTGCGGGTGCGCAGCGCCGCCGACTTCGTGGCGGAAGAAGCCACCATCGTCGCCTTTCGCCACCCGGCGCTGAACGGCGCGCAGGCCCAGGCCGTGCGCGACTACGCGCTGGCGCAGGTCGGCAAAAAGTACAACACGCTGGGCGTGCTGCTGCAGGCGCCCTTCACGCTGCAGCGCCAGACATGCGAATTGCCCGTGGTGCCCGGCCTGGTGCGCGATTTCTGCATTCGCGGGCTGGCCGCCATTCAGCTGGGCGCGGCGCGCAACGACCGCTTCTTCTGCTCGCAGCTCGTGCTGCAGGCTTACCAGCAGGCGCAGTTGCCGCTGACCACGGCCGACCCGCTGCTCGTCAGCCCCGCCGACCTGCTGCACATGCGCGAAGGCGACGTGCCCTCGGTGCGCACCGAGCAGGCGCTGCAGTACGTCGGCCACCTGAAATCCGAGGACGACGCGCCCGCCAACGCGGCGGTGGCGTCCTCTGGCAACTGAACGGTCACTGAGCCGCAACCGAGTGGCGGTGGCACCGCCATCCGGCGGGCGCGGGCTGGCCGGTTTGCCCGCTGCAAGCCAAGCCAGCCGCGCCGCGCCGCGGTCAGTTGCCCACGTGCATGGTGAAGACCGCGCCGGTGTTCAGGCGGCAGCTGCCCGTGCCCAGCGTGGGCGAATTCATGGTGTATTGGCAAGTCAGGTAGCTACCCCGGTTGCCTGCGCCGTTGGCCACGCCCTCGCGGCCCGATCCTGCCTTGCGCGTGGCCTCGCCCACGAAACTCTCTCCATTGATGCTGGCGTTGAACGTGCCGCGCCCATGCAGGTCGTTGGTGACCGTGCCGTTCACCATGCCGTAGGCGCTGGCCAGCTCATTGGCCGGGTACAGGCGCGCGGTGAACACGGCAGGGCCCGGGGCCGGCGCGGGCACAGCGACAGGCGCCACTGCACCCGGCGCCGTGGCAGGCTGGCCGGTGCGCGGGTCGATCGGCACGACATAGCAACCCGTCAGGCTGGCCACCACGGCGGCCAGCCCTGCGGCGGCGCCCAGACGAGCCAGCGTAGGTCGGACAGCAAACAATGTCTTCATCAAAGTTCTCAATAGCCCAGCACATGCTGGTGAGGCAATGATCCGCAGCCGAGGCCGGCAAGGCATCGAAATTCGCGCATCTGGCTGCGCGAAGACACCTTCGGTATCGCACGTTAATACCTTGGGCAGCCGCAGCGCTTTGCCACCTCCTAGCTCACGGATGAGCATGCATGCGCGCCGCGCCAAAAAGCAAAACGGCCGCATCAAGCGGCCGTTTTGTTGAGAGCGGGAAGCTGACCGGGCCACCTGACCACCCGAAGGCGATCAGGCCAAGCCCCGGTGCATCACTCGCCGGCTTGCACAGCCTGGTTGTGGTACTGCTGGGCCACCGTGGAGCCGTCGAACATGCCCGATGCGGGGCGGTGGGCGATGGCTTCTTGGCGCACAGCTTCGCGGCTGGGGCTGGTGGTGTTGCGGGCTGTGGTGGTGCCGTCAAAGGCGCCGCTGGCAGGGCGTTGGGCCACAGCGTCGTGGCGCACGGTGTCGCGGCTCACGGTCGAGACAGTTTTGCCTTCGTTCAGGAACAGCGGGCCTTCGCCGCTGGCGGGCATCTGTGCCATGGCGTTGCCTGCGAACAGGGCGGTCAGGGCGGCAGCGGTAGCGATAGAAGCGAAACGTTTGGACATGATCTTTTTCCTTGGAAACTTGAATGTTGGCCAGCAACACAGCTGGCGGTGCTGGCTGGGGCGCGGCGGCGGGGTTAACTTCAAGTCCCCGGGGCCAGCGCTGCTGCCATGACCTGTACTTTGCGCCTCGCGGGTGGTTTGAAAAAGGAGCGGGCGGGCAAGGCAGTGTTTCGCCGACGGAAACAATCGCCGGGAACTTCCGGCCGCATACCCTGCCCGCGCTGGCGCTGCAGAGGCCCAATGGCATCATGGCGGCCATGCTGTTTCTCCGCTCTTTTTTCCGCTTTCCCCTGTCGACCGGCCGCTGCCGCAACGCGCTCGCCGCGCTGGCCATGGCCTTGCTGGGCGCGCTGGCCCTGCCAGCCCATGCGCAGAACAAGGGCGCGGCCACGCCGGTCGCAGCCACTGCCAGCACCGCGTCACCCGCCGCGAGCGCCAGCGCAGCGCCCGCCGACCCCAAATTGCTGGAGCAGGCCGAGCGCGCTACGCTGGCCAACGACGAACGCATCCAGATCCAGGTGACGGCGCGGCTGGCGCGCAACGCCGCGTTTCGCAACGTCGATGCGGCGGTGCGCGCCGGCGTGGCGGTGCTGACCGGCTCCGTGCCCGACAACGAAACCCGCGGCATGGCCACCAAGGTCGTCACTGCGGTGGACGGCGTGGTGGCGGTCGAGAACGAGCTGGTGCTGGTGGCCGACTTCGGCGCGCGGGTGCAGGAGACGTGGGAAATCTTCAAGGACCGCGCCGCGCGCATGGTGGCGGCCACGCCCTTGCTGCTGGTCGCGGTGCTGATCGTCCTGCTGACCAACTGGCTCGGCCTGTGGGCAGCCAACCACCTGGGCGCGGTGCGCCTGAACAGCCGCAACCCCTACCTGGGCACCGTGATCAGCCGCTTCGTGCGCACCGGCTTCCTGCTGGTGGGCGTGCTGGTCGCGCTGGATTTGCTGGGCGCCACCTCGCTGGTCACCGCCGTGCTAGGGTCGGCCGGCCTGGTCGGCATCGTGGTGGGCTTTGCCTTTCGCGATACGGCAGAAAACTACCTGTCGGGCGTGCTGCTCAGCCTGCGGCGGCCGTTTGAGCCGCGCGACCACGTGCGCATCGATTCGCACGAAGGCCGCGTGGTGTCGCTGTCCACCCGCAACACCGTGCTGATGACCTTGGACGGCAACGAGCTGCTGCTGCCCAACGCCACCGTGTTCAAGGCCGTGATCCTGAACTTCTCGCACAACCCCCGGCGGCGCCTGAGCTTTCAACTGGCGGTGGGCACCGACCAGGACCTGCAGGCCGCGCAGACGCTGGGCGTCAGCACCCTGGCGGGCATCGCGGGCGTGTTGACCGACCCTGGCCCCAGTGCATCGCTGGACGTGATCAACCCCACCACCGTGGCCATCAATTTCTACGCCTGGGTGGATCAGCGCCAGACCGATTTCGGCAAGGCCCGCAGCGAAGGCATCCGCCTGGTCAAGCTGGCGCTGGACGGCGCGGGCATGGCCGTGCCATCGCCCACGTACCAGGTGCAACTGCTGCCCGCCGCCTCTGGCAGCAGCCCGGCCGAGCCGCCGCCACCACCACCTGCCAAGCCCGAGGAAACAGCACCCTCCGCCGCCGACCTGAAGCCATCGACCGACCTGGACGAGCAGCTGACCCAAGAGCGCGCCCGCAAGGCCGAGGACGACATGCTCAACGCGCCGAGCGGCCCTGCCGCGAAATGACCGAGACGCGCCCCACTGCGAGCAGCGCCACCGACTGACCACAGCCGTCGCCGCGCAGCGGGAGGTGACCGGCGTGGACGCTCCGCTGGCCTGATCTGACCTGCCAGCGGCGGTCGTTCGGCCTGCAACCGAGCGCGGCGCTTTACGGCAGCAGCGCCTTCCTTGCGCTGCGAACGGAAGCTCCCCCGCGCCGCAAGCCAAGGGCGCGACCCTCCCACATCTGCGGTATGTTCGATCAAGGGTGCGGTAGCTAACCTCAAGGCCTCTTTACATTTTCAAACGAATGGAGGCCCCCGACATGCGTACCCAACCACGCTCTGCCCGCTTCGCACTGTCCGCGATCGTGATCGCATCTCTTGCCGCCTGCGGTGGCGGCAACGACGACGACGGCGGCAACACCCCGCCCGCCAGCGAATCCCGATCCGGTGTGGTTGTGGCCGACCAGCCCGTTTCGGGCGTCACGGTTTGCCTGGATCTCAACGCCAACGGCGCCTGCGACACGGGCGAGCCTGCCGCGCAGACCGACGCGCAAGGCGCCTATTCCGTGAAAACGACCGCCGCGCAGTCTTCGGCCTCTGTGATTGCCCTGATGACGCAGGCCGCTGGGGCGTCTTCCCCGTATGTCTTGCGACAGGTGCCCGGCAAAGGCGGCCAGATCAACCCGTTGACGACGCTGGTCGCCGCCGGGGTGGCGGCCGGCATGACCGAGGCTGCGGCGCGCAGCAACACGGCGGTTCAGCTGGGCATTGCCGAGGCGAAGATCGACAACTTCCAGGACGACCCGGCCAATGACCCGGCGCGGGTGCAGGACAACGCGCGGACCATGGCGCGCATGGTGGCGGCCGCACTCCAACGCGGTGCGGTGCTGGAGGTAGGCGACCAAACCGCCGCCTCGGCCGACGCACCCGGCGACCTCGCCAACCTGAGCTTTGGCAGCCCACAAGACTATTACTATCGAGTGATCCACACGCCGGCCAAAGCCGCTGGCGCCACACCCGTCGTGTTCAACGACCTCCGCACGCTGGTCAGCCAAGGCGCGCCGGTGACGGACGTGGCCGCTTCGTACCGCAGCATTTACCTCACCCCCACAGGGTGGAAGCGTTGCAACGCGGCGTCCGCCCACATCGTGACCCGTGGCAACCCCTATCGAGCCACGTACTGCGAAACAGAGGTCACGGCGGCCTACGTCGTGCCAACCGACGTGTCCGGCCAGCGCATGGCAGATGTCGTTACCGCCATGAGAGCCGATGGCGCGGCCAACACGCTCAACACCGACTCCGACGCAGCCCCTTTGCTCAGCGCGGTGGGTGGCGCGGTGTTCCCGGCCAATTCGGCGGTGCGCTCGCGGACCTCTCTGATGTTGAACCAGCACTACCTTGTGAACAACACCAACGCGGACTTCCGCCCCGCATCCGAGGCCACCACGCTGGAAGAATTCATTGCAGCGTATCCAGCCACCAAGGTGAACCTTGCCAACGGAAGGGGCACACGCACCCTGGGCTACGGCGCCACCACCAGCCGCACCCAGCGGTTTGCGTTCACAGGCGTTTCAAGCGCCGTCGCCGGCACCGTCCAGTACTACGACTGCGCACTCGACGCCACCGAAACCAATGTGTCTGACTGCGCCGCCACCGGCACGGGCACTTACACCATCTCCACCGTCAGCGGCAGTCGCATCATGAGCTTCACGGGCTACGCGCCTGCGCCGGCTTACCGCTACGTGGATTCGTATGCCCAAATCACCACCCCCAGCGGCGAACGCATCGCCCGGGTGCGCTCGCCCAAGCTGGATTCGACCTATGCGGCCAGCGCCACCAAGCGCCTGAACCCCACCGCATGGGCAGCGATGAAGTCCACGCTGGGCCTGTAAGGCAATGAGCGCGGGCCGGATTGACCAATCTGGCCCGCGACAGCCTCGATAGCAGGCCGCCCGCAGCCGGCGAGCGCACGCCTGGCGCGGCGGGCGGGCCCCCTGCTCCGCCGCGCCCAAGCGCTGCGCATCTAAACCGCGTTGGCGCCGCCCGGCACGGTGCCCGTCGCTGCGGCCCCCGGCAGCGGGGCCGCTCCGGCATCGGGTTCTGCGGCAGGCGCCCCACACGCCTGGCAAAAGTGCGAGAACGCGTTCTTGCGCGTGTCGCACACGCCGCAGTGGTTGAACAGGCCCATGCCGCAATGCGGGCAGAAGTCGATGCCGGGGTTTTTCAGATCCACTGCGCGCTCGCAGCCGGGGCACACGCCCTTGGCCATGCGCGCCAGCGCCGTGTCGTAGCTGAGTTCGGCGCGGCGCAGCAGGTCGGGCTGGGCTTCGACGGCGCGCTGGCGTTCCAGGTAGTTCTGCAGCGCCACGATGGCCCAGCGCCCCACCAGCGCAGTGATGACGATGCCGACGATATAGCGCACGTAGCCACCATAACTCGGCAAGTAAGGCACCAGTTCAACGAAGAAGGCGAAAAGCGCGAAGAAGATGAAGCCCCACACGAAGGGCCACCAGCGGCTTTGGCGATGGCGCTTGAACAGCCAGCCCGCCACCAGCAGCAGCGGCAGCGTCAGCGCCAGCCGGTAGCCGAACACGCGCAGCTCTTGCGCGCGCAGCGCCTCGTGGTATTGGCTTTGCGCGGCTTCTTCCAGCGTGGTGAGGTCGCGCTGCGCACCTTGCTGGGCCTGCTGCGCGTCCAGCAGCCGTTGTTGCTGGCGCTCGGTCTCGGCGCGGGCCTGGCGTTCGCGGGTTTGCAGCGTGTCCAGCGCCTGGGTGCGGCTGATGACTTCGGGGTCTTGCTCGGCGCGCTCGGTCGCCTTGCGGGTGGCGATCCAGTTGTTGAAGCTGTCGCGCGCGGTGCTCACGTCCGATGCGGCCACTTTCTGCTTGAGCTGCGCCTGCTCCAGCGCGTCGGTGGCGGCGCGCTCGGCTTGTTCGGCCTGCTTCATGTCGGCGTGCGCCTTGGCGGTGGCCGCCGGGTCCATGAAGTCTTCCAGCGAGCGGGTGGCTTCCACGCGGGGCAGGTCGCCCACGATGGTGCTGCCCAGCCCGATCAAGAAGCCGGCGAACACCAGCGCCACCAGCCACAGCCCGCGCTGGAACCATTTTTCAGACAGGCGCAATGCCTTGCTCATACCATTCCTTCGTGTTGTTAGCTACATTTTAAATAGCTGCCAGCGCTTTCCCCAGCTGCGCCAGCGGCCATTTTCGTTCATATCTTGATCATGCCCGCGGCGGCAGTTGGGCGCGCGGCAGCGTCCAGCCTGTCCAGCCAGCTGAGTACCGAATCGGCGGTGACGGTCTGGATCTGGTTGGCAAAGCGCTGGGCGTCCGGGTGGTCGTCAAACGCGACGTTGGCCGACCCCACGCGGCCGCCCAGCCGCGCCAGCGGGCCAATGCGCAGCGTGGCGGGCTGGTAGTCCTTGAGCTTCAGCCACGCCTGCGCCTGGGCGCGCTGGCGCAGGCCGGGCTCGGCCGCCAGGGCCAGCGTTTCAATCGCCCACTGGTTGGACTGCTGGTAGCGCGTGCCCCAGGCGTAGCTGACGATGCTGTAGCGCGGCTGGTGCAGCGTGAGCGCGCGGCCGTTGTCCTGCAGCAGCTGCCACAGGGCGTCTTGCCAGGCGCGGGGCGCGGCGCGCCACGTGGCCTGGTAGCGCCAAAGGTCGTCCAAGAAGAATTCGCCCAGGCCCTGGCGCGTCACCATCGACCGGTCGCTGCCGCACTGGTTGAGCTTGTGCACCACGCGCCACACACCCTGCGGCGTGCGGTAGGCCCAGCCCACGTGCGACCAGGTCTGGCCGTACTTCGTCAAATCCTGCCCCGCGCGGGCCAGCAGCACCACGCGCGTGCCGTCTTGCGCATACGCCGCGTCCAGCGCGGCGGCGGTGCGCTGCGCCAGCGCCATGCCGCGCTCGATCACCTGCGGCGTGGGCTTGGCCGTTTCGCACTGGCGGCCTGCGTAGGCTGCGCCCGTGGCCAGCGCCAAGCCTGCGGCCAGGGTGGTGAGCAGCACAGTACGCGGACGAGGGAGATACGGATTCTTTGCCATGGTTTCAGCTCCTTGATGCCCGCCGCACGATGGCGACGGATGTTCCAGCGAGGCCCGCAGAGGGCGCCAAGCCAGCGAACGCCGTGCTCGGGCTTGCACCGAGCACTGGCGTTGCCCCCCCTCCCGAAGCGCGCAGCGCGAAGAGAGAGGGGAGAAGGCGCGTCAGCGCCTCATACGAATCCGCCCTCAAAAATATAAGAACCGTTCGGGCTGAGCCTGGCCTGTCCTGAGCTTGTCGAAGGGTCGAAGCCCTGCGCGGTGCATGCACTTCGACAAGCTCAGTGCGAACGGTTTCTGACGGATTGAACGCAATTGGGTATCAGGGGGGGGTTACCCCAGTTTTTCGTCATACAACAGCGCTCGCCCCACCGCGTTGGGTATGAAGCACAGCGCCTCGCCCGCTGCCGACAGCACCACCCCGCTGGCGATCACGGTGGTGACCACCGTGGCGCCCACACTCAGCCCCAGGCCGCTGGCCGCCGCGCCCGCCAGCTGCACGCTGGCCGTGGCGCCGTCGCTGGCGCGTTCCAGCACGTAGACCGTGCCGCGCGCCGACACCTGCACCACCTTCACCGTCAGCACCGCGCCGCTGACCAGCAGCGCAGCGGGCACGGCCACCACGGCGCTGGCCGCCGCTCCCGCCACCGACGCACCGCCCACCACGGAGGCCACCGGCAGCATCGACACGCCCACCGACGCCTCGCTTTGCGCCTGCGCCGGCGCCGGGCCGACCGCCGCCAGCAGCACCGCCGTGGCACACAACACGCTGGCGGTGGCGCGGCGCAAGGCCGGCAGCGGGCTGAGCGCGGCGCCGCTGGCTGGTGACGGACGGGGGCCGCGCGGCACGCCTTCAAGGCTTGGGTTGGTCATGATTTTTGCTCCTGATTGAATAGCTGCCAGCGCAGGTGGCACGTGCGCTGGCGGTACTTTTTCTTTGAAAATCACTGGGCCGATTCGGCTTGGCGGGCGCTGTCACCCACGGGGCGCGCATCGCGTCGGCTGCGCCATTCGGCCTCCAGCAGATCCGCCTCTTGCCGGTCGCGCAGCATCTTGGCCAGCGTGAACGCGCCGGTAATCAGGTACAGCCAGCTCACGCCCAGAAAGACTTTGTAGGTGGCGTTGATGTCCATGCGCAGCAGGCCCCAGGCTGTCATCGCCATCGCCAGGCCAAAGCCGCCCCACACCACCAGGCGGAACATGGGCGTATCCGGCACGCGGCGGGTGCTGCCCGGCTGCTGCTGCGCCACCTCGCCGTCGCGCACAAACTTCGACAACACAAAGGCCGTGGACAGGCAGAACAGGTAGCCCATGAACATGAAGGCGCGGTCCAGATCCTGCCCCGGCAGGTAGGCCAGCCCCGTGGCGCACAAGGCCACGGCAATGCCAAAAGACACCCAGACTTGCAGTTGCCAGGGCTTGGAGTCGCGACGGATCAGGTTTTGCATTTCGGTTCCATGAACAGGCGGGTTGAACGTGGAACGGAGTGTGCGGCGGCGCACCTCGCTGCGGGGCTAGGAATGCGACGAGTGTCCTTTAGCGGGTTGTCCGGTACCGTGTGACGGTACTTTTAGGCGCGCCGCTGGCAGTGTTGCCAGCTGCTGGCGATCCGTATTGCGGCGGCGGCAGGTCCAGTTGAACAGCCGCGCTAGCACGCATATCGCTGAAGGCTTGAAAAATGGAGCATGGACCTCTGGCGCTGGAGGTCGCTATCCTGACGGTGCGGTCACACATATGCCGCCCGATGGCAGAGCCGCAAGTTGGCATGCGACGGGTGAACTCATTGGATTTCGTGCATTAAAAAAACGAACGGCACAAACATGGTATTTGAAAAAGTCGGCGACATAAACTCACTCTACCCATACTTGTGTATTTACGAGAATGACACAAAGGACAACCCATTCATGGAAATAGGAATATCCCAAGACAAATTGTTGCAGTACACAATTTATGCAAATGATGCCGACGTTAAGTTGAGCGCAGCGGACTGGATGCTCATTCAAACAAAGGCGATGGATTTTCTTTCAAAAGAGCTTGCCAACGGCGCCGACTGAAATAGCCCGCCTTGAATAATCCATTTTTCAAGCACTCAAGCGTTGGTTCGAGCGCTTGAAGCGAGCCGCGGCGCGATTGTCGCGCGCATCTACAGACCGAACAAAGGGCGAGCTTACAGTTTCAGTGCAGCGCCCCAAAGTGGACGATTACGGGAACCGAACCAGCACATCTGTCATTACGGCCATTCACCGGAAATGCGGCAAGAGCTTCTGGAAGATGTTGAATGGCGATTCTTCTATAAGAGACACTGCACCCGCGCCATGATCTACCAAGCACAAGTTATCGCGTTAAGCGATGACATTGAAGAGAAGGTGACCCTTCAAATCAACGATATACGGCTGAATTGTTTTGCAGGCATTTGCCCTTACCCCATATCAGTAGGCAAGAACTATCCGGTTCAACTGGAATTGGTCATGCTGCATAACTATGAGGTAATGGCGTCACCTGATAGTTCAGGCCCAGCCTTTATTGAAACAGGAGAGGGCTTTACCTATCTGATTCAAGGGCGGCTCAACGGCATGTATTTGGAGGCAGACGGACTGCTGTTTGAAGACGAAATGCTTCAAACGGACTTCGGGTACCTGGACGGGAAAAAGGTCACCGTGAAGGCTGACCGTATAGACGTTGAGTTTTTGTCGCGATAACCATGCAGCTTGCACAAAACAAAGGGCCTTCGTCAGCGGCCCCTTGTTCTTCTAGGGTGGCTGCACGTAATGAGTTGACGGACAGAGAATTTGAGCCATGAAGCAAACTGCTCTGGGCCTGAAGAGCAATCGCGCCATAGCTCGGCAACCCGTCCTGCGTGGCAGGCCGGCCTTCTGACAGCGCGACCAGGCGGCTAAACAGGTTTTCAACGTCCTGGATGCTGAGCCGGGCAACGCCGCCGGTTGAGGCGGTCGGCGCCTGCGCTGCCCACCAGCTCGCACAAGAGCGCGTCTTCTACCTGCAGCTCAAACGCCTCGGGCAGGCGTGCGTGGGCGGGCACCAGTAGAGGCCGCACGGCAAATTCTCAACGACATGGGATTCCCTCCAATTCCATACAGAGTTACATCCAGAATGGATCGAGCTGAAATCTTGAATTCCGCACCAAGAATGAATCCTGAGCAAGTGGCGGAATTCCTCCGCCGCGCCAGGATGCTAGACAACAAACAGAGAGAGATCAAGATGATGAAAAATGCCACAGAAATACTAATATCTCAAATTTTTGAAAAAAAAGAAGACACGATGATATGCTTGGCGGTGGCTGACCATGATGTAAAAGTTGGGGATATATTCACAACCCGCTACCAGGTTTCGCGGGAGGATATTGTTAACGACGTTGTTCCACGGCGAAATATCAATGTGAAAAGCATTTCTATCCGCGTCGTTAAAATAATAATAGACCGCAAGGGCACCGAAGTTGCGCAACTTGACACGAGCATTGAGGACGGTGCGATATTTCATCTTCAGGGAGACATTGACGATTTATACCTAATGTGCAGGCTAAGGGCAGGGTCACTGCCTCAAAACTAGGCATCGCATCTCGGACGATTGCATAGACCACAAGCGCCATTCACTCCTCGTAAACATACCAAATGAAAATCAACTAGCCCAACTCGGCCTCCATCTAGAGTTCAACGGCGAACTACTCCCCGAGTTTCACACCTTGGAATTTAGAAGAGCAAATGGATCGCCGCCGCCCCTCAGACAAATGCGCTCTATGGTATTTGTTAAATAATAGAATATGCCGAAAATTATCAAAGATTGCTGGAATTCGGTGCACGCATTTGATTGCCAATATGGCGCCCACATCTACGACGGCAACATCGCATCTATTTACGTCAACAACTGGCTTGCGGTCGCGGAAGAATTAGCTCCGCTATTCCTAAAACACAATGATAGAGGTTTTGTTGGACACTGTTTGCTTGTATTTTCTGGCGTCAGACTATTTGAACTCGAAATCAGCCAGTACACCGAGGAAAACAACAAAATCATTTGGACTGACCCCATAATTGTCGCGCACCAGAACAGCGCAGTCACTGAGGGTATACAGAGCTTCGTGGCAGGGGGATCTCTGCATGGCTTCAAAAGCTCTGTATCAATATCGGTTGAGGCACGAGCCTTCGAGCTCCATATTCTTGCCGCCAACGAAACCGCGGCTGGGAGCTAATCTGAAGAGCCATCGCACGCAATCCCTGGCCGCAAGCTCGACAAAGTGCCACCCATGACTTGATTGAGCCAATCTGATCTACTAGTCTCGCCAGGGCATGACGTGCGGAAGGGGAACACAGCATCGCTTACCCTTCCAAGGCCTACTAGCGCGCCCGATGGGGTGTGGCGCAGCACTTCGCGCGCCAGTGTGGGGGGCGGTGGGCAAGCAGAGATTGACAGCCAAATCAGCCCCTGATGCTCTGGGCACGTGCGTGGATTGCTCCTGAAATCAGAGCATAAACAGGGGCGGGATGTCGGTAGCAGCGGTGGTCATGCGAAGAGGCCGAGTTGAACGAGCTCGCGAGCACGCATATCGTTGAAGCCTTTGAAAATGGCACAAGAACCTCTGGTGCAGGAGGTCGCTATCCTGCCGGTGGCGTCACACATATACCGCCTGACGGCAGAGCCGCAAGTTGGCATGCGACGCGTGGACTCATTGGATTTCGTACATTAAAAAAACGAACGGCACGAACATGATTTTTGAAAAAGTCGGCGACATGAACTCAATCCAACCATACTTGTGTATTTACCAAGATGACACAAAGGACAACCCATTTATGGAAGCAGGAATATCCCAAGACAAATTGTTGCAGTACACAATTTATGCAAATGATGCCGACGTTAAGTTGAGCGCAGCGGATTGGATGCTCATTCAGACAAAGGCGATGGATTTTCTTTCAAAAGAGCTTGCCAATGGCGCCGACTGAAATAGCCCGCCTTGAATAATCCATTTTTCAAGCACTCGAGCGTTGGTTCGAGCGCTTGAAGCGAGCCGCGGCGCGATTGTCGCCCGCATCTAGAGACCGAACAAAGGGCGAGCTTACAGTTTCAGTGCGGCGCCCCAAAGTGGACGATTACGGGAACCGAACCAGCACATCTGTCATTACGGCCATTCACCGGAAATGCGGCAAGAGCTTCTGGAAGATGTTGAATGGCGATTCTTCTATAAGAGACACTGCACCCGCGCCATGATCTACCAAGCACAAGTTATCGCATTAAGCGATGACATTGAAGAGAAGGTGACCCTTCAAATCAACGACATACGGCTGAATTGTTTTGCAGGCATTTGCCCTTACCCCATATCAGTAGGCAAGAACTATCCGGTTCAACTGGAATTGGTCATGCTGCATAACTATGAGGTAATGGCGTCACCTGATAGTTCAGGCCCAGCCTTTATTGAAACAGGAAAGGGCTTTACCTATCTGATTCAAGGGCAGCTCAACGGCATGTATTTGGAGGCAGACGGGCTGCTGTTTGAAGACGAAATGCTTCAAACGGACTTCGGGTACCTGGACGGAAAAACGGTCACCGTGAAGGCTGACCGTATAGACGTTGAGTTTTTGTCGCAATAGCCATCCATCTCGCACAAAACAAGCGAACTCGTCAGCGGCGAGAGGTTAGCTGATGGAAGACATGAGTTTTTTATACACAGCTATGCCCCCGCCATTCCTTCATTGAGATGCGTCTTTATTCGGTTATGACGAAGATGGAGATGCCATGCGAGAAATGCGAAGATTAATGGCGGCCAGAGCAAAAAAACCGCGCAGCTGAAGCAGCACATTAATCATGTCATTGCGAGAAAAATTGACAGATCTATCCGGAGCACTGGCTTCCATAACTCGTAGCCCGGATGCTTATCCCTCATTCATGAGCTATGAAGGCAACAAGGCTGACATCATCGAACTCTGGAATGAAATCAAACCCAAGCTCAAACGCGATCTAGAGCAAGCCGAAATCATCGACCGGACGCTGGCGGAGATGTTTGGCGCCTATGAGTCCGGTGACGTGCAAGGAGGGCGCAATGTGGCCTGGGCGCTGTACAACATGAATGTGAAGAAACTGCGTTAAATTGCATGGAATCCAGACCATTGAAGCCTTACGATATTTATTGCCCTCCAGGCTGAATTCAAACCATAAACCACGAAAGCTCCCGTGACAAGATCAACCCAAATTGACGACCTTATAGCCAAGTTTATAGGTAAAAATTTGAATTCTCTCAATTCAACTGAATTGAGGGAACTTGATTTGGATCAAATTGGGACAAAGGGAAGAACACCTCTGATGGCCGCAGCCTTCGAGGGTGCGCTTTGGGCAGTTCAAACCCTAGTCGAAGCTGGTGCGTCGCCAGGGAAAGCTGGGTTCGCCAACCTCACGCCGCTGCACGAAGCCGCCTCGGTAGATCAGGTTGAGGTGGCTCGTTATTTGCTTTCAGTCGGCGCGAACATTAATGCGATTACAGTGGATGGCGTAACCCCGCTTATGTGTGCCGCCGCTGGGGGAAGTTTAAATTGCGTGAAATTATTACTCGATAAAAATGCTGACATCGACATCAGAGACCGAACCGGATTAACCGCATCAGATATTGCCAGCGAAAAAGGAGAAGACCTGGCAGCGAGCTTGATTGATTCTTCCCCTCAAAAAGCGTCAAACGATTGATGGAGCGATCTCACCAAGTCGCCATGTAAGTCGAATTTCTCGGATATACTCAAACCACCAAAGTCACTCGCCGTCTCTTCAACTGGAACGCAGTAATAGCTCTGGTTAGAAACAAGGTGTCACGGCGGAAGCCTCTCGCTCAAACTAGCCATACGCCGTCTTGCCCCCAATGATGCAACACCTCCCGCATGATAATCAGCCGCGCCGCGCTCGCGCCATCGCTCGGCAACCCGTCCTGCGTGGCAGGCCGGCCTTCTGACAGCGCAACCAGGCGGCTGAACAGGTTTTCAACGTCCTGGATGCTGAGCCGGGCAACGCCGCCTGTTGAGGGGTCGGCGCCTGCGCTGCCCACCAGCTCGCGCAAGAGCGCGTCTTCTACCTGCAGCTCAAACGCCTCGGGCAGGCGTGCGCGGGCGGGCATGACGGCGTCTTCCACCAACTCAATGGCTTGCTCGATCTCCAGCGGGGTGGGCGGGGTGTGGCGCAGCACTTCGCGCGCCAGTGGGGCGGGGGCGATGGGCAGTGCGAGATTGACAACCGAATCGGCCCCTGGCGCGCTGTGCACGTGCGTGGTCAGCTCCTGAAATCGGAGCGTTAGCAGCGGCTGGGTATCGTCCATTCAGTCTTGCTAACGTGGGTGTCACGGGTGCCTGATTTCGCCCAGCGTGGCGATGTCGTCGGGACGCCTGCGTAGGCAGCGCGGTCGCCCAGGGCGCTGCAGCGGGCGCCACCGGCAGTCTATTGGGCCAGTACGTTGCCACCGGCCATGTCAATTTCAAAAGCGTGCTCACATCGGCGCTGGCTGGGGGTCTGACCGCTGGCGTGATGGAGATTCCGGGCGCGAGAGAAAACCTGACTGGCGCCAGCAGTACCGTGGGCAAACTGATCCAAGCCACGGGCAGGGCCACCATTCAAGGTGCCATTCAGGAGATCGTGGGCGGCAAGTTTAAAGACGGCTTCATCAACAGCATGCTGGCCAACGCCGCACAGGAAGTGGGCGACTTGATCAATGCGGAGATTGGGAAGATCCCGAATTTGACCGAGTCCGAGCGCGGTGCCATGCGATTGCTGTCGCGCGCAACAACCAGCGCCATGCGGATGGTGGGATCCAATGATCCTGCGGCTGGGTTTGCAAGTGACTTTCTCAGTGGGGTGGTAGGCGATGCTGTCGCATCGCAAGTCCCTGCGAATCAACAAGCGTCCGGTGCCTCTACAGAGCAAGGCGCAGAAGCCATAGCCACCTCGCCAGATGGCGATCGAGTTGACGTTGCCATGCCTGCCGCGGGTGAGAACTCGGCTGGCGCGCCTGGTCTAAACGTTCGCGGTAGCGACAGCCATATCGGGGTAACGGACGGCATGGATTCGAGTGGCGCCAGCGGGATCTACGCTGGAGATGCTGCCGATACCAACGCCGATGGCGCTGGAGTTATCCCGCCCTCTTTGGGACCCGTGGGCACTGGGGTCTATGACGAGGATGGCCATTACACATACGTCAGTGCGGAGGGCGAGCTCACAGTTTCAGCGCGGCGCCCCCAAATGGATGAAGCCGCGTCTGATCACGCGCAATCAGAGGCCGCAGGCAACAGTTTCCTCCAAGAAATCGCTACTCGCACAGCAGGCGCAGTGGGCGGTACCGCCGACAGTTTCTCAGGCATGGTCCAGGACACTTGGAGATGGGGCAGCAACAGCGCCATCCAGGTAGGCGACCTACTGACATTCGGCTACAACCACGATCACCCAAGAGTGCAGGAAGCCTGGTCAGAGCAAGAGCAATTGGGCCGAAGCATTGTGAACATGATGCTCAATCCCCGTGACGCCGCCAGCGCTGGTTTCGAGAGCGTAGTCAATCGCTACAACGCCGCGATGTCACTCAACGATCCATATGAGCAGAGCAGAGCCCTGGGTCACCTGTTCAATGACGTTGGCCAGGCAGCGGCTGGGCTGGGCGTCACCAGCGCTGGACTGGTCAAGCCTGCTACTACGGTTGTGACAACGATCGGAGAGAACGCCTTCACGGGGCCTGCGGCTGGAGGGCGCAGGGCGCAGATTGGGGCCGTTGGGGACTTATCCAACACAAGGCCGACCAGCACGACAGGCGGCACGTCTTCGTTTTCGACATCCCAAGGCGTGGAATCTACCGGGGCGGCATCTAGAATTCCGAGGGGAGAGGAAATCCACGCGACATTCCCAAATTTCAATGCAGCCCGCGATGCAGCTCGAAGACTCTCATCACTTGGGAACGACGCTGTAGATTTCGTTCAGGAGAGCGGGCCCAACCGGGGTCAAATTACCGGACGGCAGAGTCCAGACGGCCTACAAGGTTGGCGAATTGATTGGAGCCGCGACTCCGGATTTCACATCAATTGGTGGGATCGTCGAGGAGGCTCTAACAGACGGCAAGATTGGCTGCACGGATCGAATAGGATTGAAGGTGGATTAGAGGGGCGTGTCCGAATTTTTGTGTAAACGGTTCGGACTTCAATTGACGGAGATGCGGTCTCCGAACTGAATGGTAAAGCGGGTCAGCGCGGCCTTCCAATCGCGGATGGGCATGGTCCACTTCTGGCTGATGTTGCGCAGCGCCAGGTAGAACAGCTTGGTCAGCGCCTCGTCGCTGGGGAACAAGCCCCGGTTCTTGGTCAGCTTTCTCAAGCTCATGTTGACCGACTCGATGGCATTGGTGGTGTAGATGACCTTGCGGATTTCCGGCGGGTAATCAAAGAACGGGATGAGCCGGCTCCAGTTCCTGCGCCAGGACTGGCCGATGGGCAGGTACTCGGCATCCCATCGGGCCTCGAACTCTGCGAGCATCAGTTCGGCCTCCTCGGCGGTGGCGGCCGTGTAGATGCGGCGCAGGTCGGCTGCCACTTCCTTGCGGCGCTTCCATGAGACGTAGTTCAGGCTGTGGCGCACCATGTGAACGATGCACAGTTGCACCACCGCCTTGGGGAACACCGCCTCGATGGCGTCCGGAAAGCCCTTGAGCCCATCGACACAGGCAATGAAGATGTCCTGCACGCCCCGGTTGCGCAGTTCGGTTACAACCTGCAGCCAGAACTTGGCACCCTCGGTCTGCGCCAACCACAGACCCAGCACCTCCTTCTCGCCCGTCATGGTGATGCCGATGGCCAGGTACACCGCCTTGACCCGCACCGCGCCCTCGCGCACCTTCACGTGGATGCAGTCCAGATAGACGATGGGGTAAATCGGCTCCAGCGGCCGGGCCTGCCAGGCCTTGACCTCGTCGGCCACGGCATCTGTCACCGAGGAAATCAGGCTGGGTGAGACCTCGGTGCCGTACATCTCTTCGAGGTGGGCCTGTATCTCGCGCACCGTCATGCCACGGGCGTACAGCGAGATGATTTTGTCGTCGAAGCCGGCCCAGCGGGTCTGGTGCTTGGGGATGAGCTGAGGCTCGAAGCTGCCATGGCGGTCGCGTGGCACTTCGATGGGCAATTCGCCGAACTCGCCCTTGAGGGTCTTCTTGCTCTTGCCGTTGCGGGTGTTGCCAGCGGGGTTGGCCACCGCCTCGTTGCGTTCATGGCCCAGGTGCTCAGTCAGCTCAGCGTCCAAAGCTCGCTCGACCAGCAGCTTGGTCAGTTGCTTGAGCAGGCCGTTCTCGCCGATGAGGTCTTCAGGCTTCTTGTAGTTGGCCAGCAGGCCAGACAGCAGTTCTTCGGGTACGTTGTGTTTCTTGGTGCTCATTGTGCTTACGGACAGGCCGGCTTGCGTCGGCGTTGGATTGTCCGTTTACACAAAATTCTGCACACCCTCGATTAGAGTCGACCTACCAAGAGCTATTTCAGCACTTTCCCAAAAAATAGCATGTACATCACACAGCCACACATCCAATCTCTGATTGAATCGAACAACGCCATACCAATTTCACAGGAAATTTCCGAAAAATTCGAGAAAAAACTATTGATGCTGCCATGGAACTTAATTGGCAGTGGGCTTGACTGGAGTCAGATCAAATCTACTCAGACGCACATCGCAGCGCTTTCTTCATCGCAGGCAGACAGGTGGATAGCAGGGACAGCACTCAAGCATGACTCACATTTAATATTTTGGCTTGGATCAGATGAGCCGTGCATTGCCTCGCCATTGCACCATGCCATTTCTATAATCGACTTTGTTTTCTGGAAAAGACCAGGGCGACAGTTAATGTTCGGCGCGAACATCAATAACACAGTGAATCCAAATTATTCGCACATCATGGAATATGATGGCGGCGACCGCCTAGTTGCCGCAGTTTAGGAACGTCTTCAAGCCCCCCCGCCGCCGAGCGGCGCTGGACGTGAGGCCGACCCGATGGCGCGCAGGACACAAGCGCAGCAGATGCTGTATTTGCTCTCCTGAACAGGTAGAACAGCATCGTAGGCAAGCTGCTGCAAGCCACTGGCAAAGCACACGCGGCGCGGTGCACGGTACCGCCGACAGTTTCTCAGGCATGGTCCAGGACGCCTGGAGGTGGGGCAGCAACAGCGCCATCCAGGTAGGCGACCTACTGACATTCGGCTACAACCACGATCACCCAAGAGTGCAGGAAGCCTGGTCAGAGCAAGAGCAATTGGGACGAAGCATTGTGAACATGATGCTCAACCCCCGTGACGCCGCCAGCGCTGGTTTCGAGAGCGTAGTCAATCGCTACAACGCCGCGATGTCACTCAGCGATCCATATGAGCAGAGCAGAGCCCTGGGTCACCTGTTCAATGACGTTGGCCAGGCAGCGGTTGGGCTGGGCGTTACCGCAGGCAGCTTGGTCAAGCCTGCTACTACGGTTGTGACAACGATCGGAGAGAATGCCTTCACGGGTTCTGTGGCGGGAAGCCGCCGTGCTCAATTGGGCGCCGTTGGTGATCGGTCCACCTTACATCAAGCGCTCCAGAGTACCGCAGATGCCCCGTTCAACGGACAGACTTTGAGTCACGCTGGATGAGCAGCGACGAAACACCCTCAATATTTCGGATTTGCGAGCAACGCAGATCTACGCGCCACGTACAGAACAGATGCCCAGTTGAACGACCTCGCTAGTACGCAAATTGTTGAAGCCTTGAGAAATGGCACAAGAACCTCTGGTGCAGGAGGGCGCTATCCTAACGGTTGGGTCACATATACGCTGCCCGATGGTAGAGCCGCAAGCTGGCATGCCACGGGTGAATTCATTGGATTTCGCGGATTAAAAAAATGAACAGTACAAACATGGTTTTCGAAAAAGTCGGAGACATAAATTCGCACTATTCATATTTGTGCATTTATGAAAACAAAACAAAAGACAATCCGTTCATGGAAATAGGAATATCACAAGATAAATTGCTGCAGTACACGATTTATGCAAATGATGCTGACGTCAAGTTGAGCGCAGAGGATTGGATGCTCATTCAAGCAAAGGCGATTGATTTCGTTTCAAGAGAGCTCGCCAATGGAGTCGAATGAAATCGTCCACTCTGAATAATCCTGTTTTCAAGCGCTTGCGCATTGGTTCGGGCGCATAAAGGCGACCAGCGCTGCGAATATCTCAAGAGCAATTGGGCCGAAGCATTGTGAACATGATGCTCAATCCCCGTGACGCCGCCAGCGCTGGTTTCGAGAGCGTAGTCAATCGCTACAACGCCGCGATGTCACTCAGCGATCCATATGAGCAGAGCAGAGCCCTGGGTCGCCTGTTCAATGATGTCGGTCAAACGGCAGTGGGGATGGGGGTAACAGCAGGTAGTTTGGTCAAGCCTGCGGCAAGCGCCGTCGATGCAATCGGAGGGCGCCTTGCCCGCGTCAACAACGAGTCTGGGAAAGCGCGCATCGCGGAACTGGCTGCACAAATAGAAAAACAAAACTTTTATCGCGATGGATGGACGCCTGACGTGGCTTCGCCGCAGACCCTAGCAAACCTCTACAAACGCTCCGCAGAAGCATCCACGAACAACCCCTCGTCCTCCGAAGTAGTGCTTGGAAAATACATCAATAATAGCGATAGCTCTTACGACGCAGTTGCTCGAAAGCGCGGGGCAACGTATTTTTCGATGGGCGACTGGGATGAGGTCAAGAGCGTTATTGGCTCGGAGAGAATGTGGGAAATTAATCGCACATTTTTAGACCAGCAAATTGCACAGAACAAAAATTTTATATTTACCTCCGATCCATCAAAATCATCCGGTTACTTCACAAAATTGGAATACAGGCATTTAAGAGATAGCGGCTACAGAGTAATTAGAGAAGGAGATTTCTACCGTGCATTCAAGCCTTAAAAAAGTCAGCCCCGACGAACTTTATAACACAATAGTTCGGCATTATTCCGACCAAAATCGAGAGTACACCATCTTTGATCAGAACGACGGCGAGGCCGAGGGGGACACTTATGTCAGATTTTTAATAGATCGAAAGCACGTCATTGAATATCGAATAACCGTGGATCGCGGCATGGGCCTTGCGATTCCTTCGGTGGCGATTGGGCCTCACTACTTTCCCCCAGTCGACTA
The DNA here is from genome assembly GCF_003008535.1 of Ottowia oryzae. NCBI lineage: Bacteria > Pseudomonadati > Pseudomonadota > Betaproteobacteria > Burkholderiales > Comamonadaceae > Ottowia > Ottowia oryzae. The sequence goes on along the minus strand of NZ_CP027666.1, from coordinate 1,201,508 downwards.
TTGGGACTATAAAAATAGTCAAAGATTCAGTTTGAGCCCAGACATTGAGGCATTGAAGCACAATCTGTCTGTGCTGGATGATTTTTTGCGTACCAGATAGAACATATTTCGCTCCAGGTCGGTTAATTCGAGGCCAGCGCGACCTGAACTCTCAACCTTAAGCCATCGTCACTCCGACCAACATCCAATGATGCAAAACCTCCCGCAAGATAATCAGCCGAGCCGCACTTGCACCATCGCTCGGCAACCCGTCCTGCGTGGCAGGCCGGCCTTCTGACAGCGCAACCAGGCGGCTGAACAGGTTTTCAACGTCCTGGATGCTGAGCCGGGCAACGCCGCCTGTTGAGGGGTCGGCGCCTGCGCTGCCCACCAGATCGCGCAAGGGCGCGTCTTCTACCTGCAGCTCAAACGCCTCGGGCAGGCGTGCGCGGGCGGGCATGACGGCGTCTTCCACCCACTCAATGGCTTGCTCGATCTCCAGCGGGGTGGGCGGGGTGTGGCGCAGCACTTCGCGCGCCAGTGGGGCGGGGGCGATGGGCAGTGCGAGATTGACAACCGAATCGGCCCCTGGCGCGCTTTGCACCTGGGTGGTCAGCTCTTGAAATCGGAGCGTTAGCAGCGGCTGGGTGTCTGTCATACGGTTGTGCACATGGAGTTTCAGGTTGCGCTGGCTTCGTCCAGCGTGGCGATGTCGGCGGGGCGCAGGCTGAGCTGGGTGGCGCGGATGCGGCTGTCGACCTGGGCGACGCTGGTGGCGCTGGCGATGGGCGCGGTGACGCCGGGGCGGGCCATCAGCCAGGCCAGGGCGACTTCGCCCGGCTGGGCGCGGTGTTGGGCGGCCACTTCGTCCAGGGCGGCCAGCACGCGCAGGCCGCGCGGGGTCAGGTAGCCCTTGACGCGGGCGCCGCGGGCCTTGCCGGCCACATCGGCTTCGGTGCGGTATTTGCCGGTGAGAAAGCCGCTGGCCAGGCCGTAGTAGGGCACGACGGTGAGGTGCTCAAAGATGGCCAGGTCGCGCAGGGGGCCGTCGTAGTTGGCCCGGTCGATCAGGTTGTATTCGGGCTGCAGGACCTGGTAGCGCGGCAGCTGGTGCGCGTGGGCGATGTTGAGCGCGTCGCGCAGCTGCGGCGCGCTGAAGTTGCTGGCGCCGATGGCGCGCACCTTGCCCGCGTCGATCAGCCGCTGGTAGGCGCCCAGGGTATCGGCCTGCGGTACGGCGGGGTCGAATGCGTGCGAGAAGTACACGTCGACGTAGTCGGTGCCCAGGCGCGCCAGCGATGCGCCGATGGCCTGCGCGATGTAGGCGGGCGACAGGCCTTCGCCGGGCGGCGGGTTGGCGGCGGCGCGCTTGCCCACCTTGGTCATGATCTGCACGCGCTCGCGCTGGGCGGGGCCGCGGGCGCGCAGCCAGGCGCCAATGACGCTTTCAGACTCGCCGCCGTGGTGGCCGGGCACCCAGCCGCTGTAGACGTCGGCGGTGTCGATGGTGGTCAGGCCCGCGTCGACCAGGCGGTCGAGCATGGCAAAGCCGGTGGCCTGGTCGGCCGTCCAGCCCAGCACGTTGCCGCCAAAAACAACGCGCGACACTTTCACGCCGGTGGCGTGGGCGGGTGATTCAGGGGTGTGCATCGGGCGGCTCCGTGGGATGGGTCTTGGGCGCGAAAGGGCAACGGATTTGCTATTGATTAAATAGCTGCTTGCGCAGGCTGCACCAGCGCCAGTGCCCCAAACTACCATGATCGCGTTACCCGCATAGGCGCCATGGCGCGCGCGGGCCGCGCAGCGCCGCGCCGGCCCTCGCGCGCGCCGGGGTCGCCACTCATACCCAATTGCGTTCAATCCGTCAGAAACCGTTCGCACTGAGCTTGTCGAAGTGCATGCACCGCGCAGGGCTTCGACAGGCTCAGCCAGAACGGTTCTTATATTTTTGAGGGCGGATTCGTATCAATCGAAGCGGAAGGCCGATATCGTGGTGCGCAGCACTTCGTCTGAAAACACCTTGCGGCCCACGCCGTCGCCCGCGGCGCCCGCCACCACGTGCAGCGGCAGCAGGTGTTCTTCGGCGCGCGGCGGGTGCGACAGGCGCCCGGCGGGGCCGCTGGCCGCGGCCCAATCGGCCAGGCGCGCATTGCGCTCGGCGGCGGGCAGCGCCACGGTGTCGGTCAGCCAGCGGTCAAACTCGGCGCTGACGGGCGTGGAACGTGGGTCGCCATAGCCGCGCATGTTGTGGTAGCTCATGCCGCTGCCCACGATCAGCACGCCTTCATCGCGCAGCGGCGCCAGCGCGCGCCCGTAGTCCACGTGGTCTTGCGCGTTCAGGCTGTCCAGCAGCGACACCTGGAGCACCGGCACATCGGCGTTCGGAAAAGCCACTTTCAGCGGGATGAAGGTGCCGTGGTCAAAACCGCGCTGGCTGTCTACCTGCGCGGCGATGCCTGCGCCGGTCAGCAGCGTGCGCACGCGCTCGGCCAACGCCGGGGCGCCGGGCGCGGGGTAGCGCAGCTCGTACGTGTGCGGCGGAAAACCGTAGTAGTCAAACAGCATGCCGGGGCGGGCGGCGCCGGTCAGCGTGGGCTGCGGCGCCAGCCAGTGCGCGGTGACCAGCACGATGGCCTTGGGCGTGGCCGGCAGGCTGGCCGGAATGCTGCGCAGAAAATCGGCCGTTTTGTCCCAGGCGTCGGCCGGGCTCCAGTCCATGAAAAAGCACGGCCCGGCACCGTGCGGGATGAACAGCGCTGGCATGCGCGTGCCCGGCGCAGCGGCGCTGGCCGAGGTGGTGGGGGTGGTTGTGGAGGTGTTCATGATGGCAAGAAGTTTGGGCTTTGACCGGCAGGAATCAAAGCCGCAAAATCGCCATTCAGTTTCAACCCCCGGTGCGAAGTGATGCACCCCAACCCCGTCAGCCGCGCCCGCTGACAGAGCACCGATGGACCGATTGACCAGCATGCGCGTGTTTGCGCTGGCCGCCCAGGTGGGCACCCTGTCTGGCGCCGCGCGCGTGCTGGACATGTCGCCCGCCATGGCCACCAAGCACCTCGATGCGCTGGAGGCGCGCCTGGGCGTCAAGCTGCTGCACCGCACCACCCGCAAGCTCACCCTGACCGAGGCCGGCGACGACTACCTGGAGGCCACCCAGCGCATCCTGAACGAGCTGGACGACGCCGACGCCGCCGCCACCTCGCAGCGCACCACCGCCACCGGCCTGCTGCGCATGAACACACCGCTGGTCTACGGCCTGCGCTACATCGCCCCGCTGATGCCCGCGTTTGGCCGCGCGCACCCCGCCGTCACCGTGGAGCTGGGCATGACCGACGCCGCCGTCAACCTGGTGGATGAGCGCTGGGACATGGCCGTGCGCATCGGCGCCCTGCACGACGACACCCTGCAAGCCCGCCCGCTGGGCGACTGCCGCATGGTGCTGTGCGCCGCGCCCAGCTACCTGAACGAGCACGGCCAGCCGCGCACCGTGGCCGAACTGGCCAACCACAACTGCCTGGGCTACACCTTGTCGGCCAGCCAATCCCCCAGCGAATGGCGCTTTGGCGCCGACGGCAGCGTGCGCCAGCCCGTGCGCGGCAACCTGCGCGCCAACAGCGGCGACGCCCTGCGCACCGCCGCGCTGGGCGGCATGGGCCTGGTCTATGAGCCCAGCTTCATCGTCGGCGCCGACATCGCCCGAGGCGACCTGCAAGCCATCACCCTGGACGAACCCCCACACGACCTGGGCGGCATCCACGCCATCTGGCCCGCCAACCGGCACCCGCCCGCAAAGGTGCGGGTGATGGTGGATTTTTTGGTGGGGCAGTTGGTGGCGGTGCCACCCGACGATCTGCGCTGAATCTCGCGGCGCTGGCGTGGGCAGCGGCCCGAATTCGTGGGTAACGTGGGCATGGCACGCACCATTCCGGCTGGCACGCGCCTCTAATGGCCGCGGGAAAAATTCACAAGCAAAAGGGGGTTTGGCGCCCATCTGACCTGCGCAGGAAGCTATCTATTTCTCAGCAAACATCAGCCCAGCGTCATCGGTCGTGTTCCAAGAATCAAAAACCATCGACACGTCAACGCCTCCTGTCGCCCGCAACGACATGAGACATGAACGTGTCGATATTTTTAAAAAAATCGTACACGTTTTATTGACGTGTCGTCCGCCGCGACATAAGCTGAAAACCTGTCGACAAAATCATCTTTTTGCATCATGAGCTTCGTAGCCCCAGCTTGGCGCGCCGATCAGCCCTACAACCAGCTGCCTACTCTTCCCCCCATACATGAGCTGGAAAGCCGCGCCGTGCTCAAGGCCTGCATCGAAGCGCGCGCTGCGCTGGCTGAACTCAAGCAGGCGGCCGAGCTGATCCCCAACCAGGCGATGCTGATCAACACCATTCCGCTGCTGGAAGCCAAGGACAGCTCGGAAATCGAGAACATCGTCACCACCACCGACCAACTGTTCCAGCACGTTCAAGGCCCAGACAGCGCCGACCCCGCCACCAAAGAGGCACTGCGCTACCGCACCGCGCTGCACCAGGGTTTTCAGTCGCTGAAGGCGCGGCCCCTGTGCACCGCCACCGCCGTGCAGGTGTGCCAAACACTCAAAGGTGTGGACATGGACATCCGCCGCACCCCCGGCACCCAGCTCGTCAACGACCGCACGGGTGAGGTGATCTACACCCCGCCTGAGGGCGAAGCCCACCTGCGCGACCTGCTGGCCAACTGGGAGCGCTTCTTGCACAACCAGACCGAGCTGGACCCGCTGATCCGCATGGCCGTGGGTCACTACCAGTTTGAAGCGGTTCACCCCTTCATCGACGGCAACGGCCGCACCGGCCGCGTGCTCAACATCCTCTACCTCATTCAGGAAGAGCTGTTGACCCTGCCCATCCTGTACCTCAGCCGCCACCTGATCGCCCACAAAGCCGACTACTACCGCCTGCTGCTGGCAGTCACGCGCAACGGCGCTTGGGAGCAATGGCTGATCTTCATGCTGCAAGCCGTGGCCGAAACATCGCAATGGACCACCGCCAAAATCGCCGCCATCCGCGCACTGGCCGAGCACACCACCGACTATGTGCGCACGCGCCTGCCCAAGATCTACAGCCGCGAGCTGGTCGACGTCATCTTCGAGCAGCCCTACAGCCGCATCGGCAACCTGGTGGACAAGGGCATCGCGAAACGCCAAGCGGCATCACGCTATCTGCACGAGTTGACCGACCTGGGCGTGCTGCGCGAGATGCCGGCGGGCAAGGAGAAGCTGTTCATCCATCCCAAGCTGATGCAGTTGCTCAGCCGGGATGGGAATGGGTTTGAGGGGTATATGTGAGCCCGATCAATACAGGAAGTCTTGATGGGCATCAGCAAACCGACCGACAGCGCGCGTCAACTCCCTGTGCACCGCCGCACGGCCTGGGTGGCATCTGCGCCGTATGGCCCGCCAACCGGCACTCGCCCGGCAAAGGTACAGGTGATGGATGATGCTTTAGTTGGGCGAGCGGTCGGCGTTGCCAAACGCACCCTACAGGAAGCCGCCTAACCGCTCACGAGCATGCAGTGGGCCCTTGTTGAAGCTGGAAGCGCATCTACATCCCGGTACCGTCTAGCTGCATTGATTCTGCATGGCAGACACATAGAGCTACCTCGCATTTTTTTTGAACTGATCACTCCTCAGCCTCAGGGGCCTCGATGGGCGGCGGCGACCAGCCGTCTGATTGTAAAAACGTAACAACTTTCTCATATTTTTCAACGCGGCGAACGCGATGGATATTTCGGTATAGGCGATCTCGCGCGCCTGCGCTAGGCAAGTCCTTCGGCGGCGTGTTTCGAAACAAGGCGAGCAGCAGGGTATCTGTATCTGCAGCATCCCAGTTCTGCCCATTTGACATAATTGCCTCACACACCTGCTCGAGTTTCTCATCATCCAATTTTCCTGCGAAGGGACTAATGAAATCACTGAAGTTCCTTTCGGATGACCGCCAGCTTCCCGATTCTTTGTATTTCTCGAGCGCTTTTGACCACAGATCGGAGAGCGGCGCAATTGCCACTGCCTCGCGCAACTGTATATCGCTTAGGCCCTCAATAAGCGACAGAAGCGACGTGCGAAACTGAGGGAGAGTTACGCCAGTTAGGATGCGATAGTCAAGTTCTGTAAGCTCCCCAGAATTCTCTGCAGTCTCCCTCAGGGCGATCTGAGTGGATTGTTGTAATAGCCCCCAAAAGTCAGGAAAAACCGCAATGAAGGCAATTGCTCGCGGCCTAAATGGCGGCTCCAGTCTATCTAGCAACTGAACAATCGACAATTTAATATCCGACCAATGATTTGGCGCACGGTCTCTTATTGCCACCAAGGATGATGATATTTTATGGTCGACGGCATCCCAGCGATCAGGCACCCCTTTAAGAAGCGACTTCGCGAGCACCGTTCCGAAGTTGCGAATATTTTGTGATCGTACATGCACAATGTAACGCTGCTCGACATATTCAAGAATACGCTCATGTTTGCTGGGGAAACCTTGAGAGAGCACATCGAGATCATAAATATCGAAAATCGCCTTACCTTGCAATGGCTCCTGCGAAAGGACGAGATCTATAGCATTAACGAGATGAAGCCTTACCAACTCCGATGTCGGCTCAAACAGCTCGGCCTCCGCTGAAAAAGCCGGGTGTGCACATAGGTGCCTGTCCTCGCGCAAGCGCTCCAAATGCGAACGTGCTAGACGGTTGACAACCTGAGTGTTCGCCGTCGCATCATTCAAGATTTCCGCTTCCAACTGAAGCAGTTTAGGGATGTCACCTGTCGACGTGGCGTTGTCCCACGATTGGAGGAATGCGCTGGCGGCCCCATCGCCCAGCGCGCTCAATTCGCGGTATTTCACGATCAAATCGTATACAAGCGCAACCCAAGCAGAAGTAAGTGCGCCGCGCAGCGCACCCGCCTTGTAAGCTTTGACGGCGTCGGCTAAATATGCTCGCGACTGAGGGCTCCTAACACGTGAAAGGAGAATGTCGAGGTCAATAAATGCGGTGTCCACAGCGGTGATTCCAAGAGGTCGTGCGACTTAACGTCATCCACTGTATCTTCATTTCTGCACGCAAAAAACGCATCGCGTGGTACTGACGCATCGCGACGCTCTGCGTGGTTCTTGAGTAGTCCCCTACCCCTTCACACAAACCACCTGCTTCAAGGTGTGCACCACGTCCACCAGGTCGCGCTGCGCGGCCATCACCGCGTCAATGTCCTTGTAGGCCGCCGGCGTTTCGTCGATCACGTCTTTGTCCTTGCGGCAGGCCACGCCTTCGGTGGCCGCGCGGTGCTGCTCCAGGGTGAAGCGGCGCTTGGCTTCGCCACGGCTGTAGACGCGGCCGGCGCCGTGGCTGCAGCTGTCGAAGGATTCGGGGTTGCCTTTGCCGCGCACGATGTAGCTGCGCGCGCCCATGCTGCCGGGGATGATGCCCAGCTGCCCCTGGCGCGCGCTGACGGCGCCCTTGCGGGTGACGTACACGTTTTCGCCAAAGTGCGTTTCTTGCTGCACGTAGTTATGGTGGCAGTTCACGGCTTCGATGTGGCTTTGGAAGGATTTGCGGATCACCGTTTTGGCGGCCTCCAGCACGCGCTTCATCATCAACTCACGGTTCACTACCGCAAACTTTTGCGCCCAGCCCACGGCGCGCACGTAGTCGCCAAAGTAGCGCGCGCCTTCTTCAAAGTAGGCCAAGTCGCGGTCGGGCAGCTTGGCGTTGTGGCGCTGCGCGTCCTTCTTGGCCAGCTCGATGAACATCGTGCCGATGGCGTTGCCCACGCCGCGCGATCCGCTGTGCAGCATGAACCACACGGCGCCCGCTTCGTCCAGGCACACCTCGATGAAGTGGTTGCCGCTGCCCAGCGTGCCCAGGTGCTGGATGTGGTTGGCTTTGGCCAGCTTGGGGTAGTCGCGGCAAAGCTCGTCAAACTCCGTCGCCAGCGGCGCCCACGCGGTGTTGACCGAGCCGGGCACCTTGCCCCAGGCACCCGGGTCGCGCGCACCGGGCTTGCGGCCGTGGGGCACGGCGCGCTCGATGGCGGCGCGCAGCGGCTCCAGGTTGTCGGGCAGGTCTTCGGCACGCAGCGTGGTCTTGCAGGCCATCATGCCGCAGCCAATGTCCACGCCCACGGCCGCCGGGATGATGGCCTTGCGTGTGGGGATGACCGAGCCCACGGTGGCCCCAATGCCGACGTGCACATCGGGCATGGCGGCAATGTGCTTGAACACGATGGGCAGGCGCGCCGCGTTGGTCAGCTGCTGGATGGCGCCGTTGTCCACGGGCACGCCGTGGGTCCACATCTTCAGCGGCACGCCGCCGGGGATGTCTTGGTGAATGTGTTGAGGTTCCATGATGAGAATCTGAAGAAAAAATGCCGCCAGCGCTCGTACCTAGAGCGCTGGCAGCTATGAATTTGATAGCTTTAGGATGCCACGGCATCGAAGGTGTTCTCCACCAACTGACGCGGGGTGAAGCGGCAGCCGCAGTTCCAGCTGTTGAAGCCGGGCAGCGCATCCAGATCGAGCGCAAGGATGCGCTGGGCGAACGTGGCTTTGGTTTCGGCGCTTTCCAGCCATGCGCACATCAGCGTTTGAAAGTCGCCTCGATCCTCACCAAACGCATTGCGTACAGCGCCGCCGCCGTGACACCAGTAGTCCCAATAGCTGGACGCGACGTAGTTGAGCGTGCCCTGCGGCGTATCGGCGCCGTGCCACCGTGCGAGCATGGGGGCGATGTCCACGCCGCCCATGGCGAACATCAGCAGCAGATCAAACAGTGAGGGCAGCGAACGCCCTTCCGCCCGCTGCCACGGGTACAGCGTCAGCCGGTGCGTGAAGATGCCTTGGCACGCACGCTCAATCGACGCCCACTCTTGCAGTGAGAACGCATCGGCCTTGCGCCGCCCGAGCCTGTCCAGGTACAGCTCGGTCGAATGGTGCACCGGCTCGCCGCGCGCCACCAATTCCAGCAGGCGCGGGATCAGGTAACGCAATTCGGGCGTGGGCTGCACTTCGCTCTTGGCCGAATCGTTGTACGCGTACATGTGCCGGCGGCCGATCTGGCGCAGCGGCAGGCGGTGCATCTCGGCTTCCAGCTTTTCGTCCATGCAGCAATGCGTGCACACGTCCAGCAAGGTGCTGGGCAGCGTGCACTTGTTGAAGGTGCGGTAGCACGCTTCGATGGCGGCTTCCAGCTCGGCGGGGATGTTCATGGTGTTCTCCTGCATTGAATACAAGGGCACGGAGCGGGCGCATGGCCCGCCCCGTTGCCGCAGGCACTCAACGCAGCGTGACCAGCCCGTTGAGCACCTGGTCCAGACCTCCGACGACTGAGATCTTGTCGATGCGCTCGGCCACGCGTTCCAGCGTTTCCAGCTCTTTCATGCGCAGGGCGATGGGGTTGCCCTCCATCACCTTGGCCGTGTTGAGCAGCGATCGCGTGGCCGCGGTTTCTTCGCGGCGGCGGATCACGTTGGCTTGCGCGGCCTTTTCGGCCTCGACCACCTGGGCCAGCAGCGCCTTCATGTCGCCGGGCAGCACGATGTCTTTCACACCCACGCTGTCCAGCACCAGGCCAAAGGCGGCCAGCCGTTCGCGCACGTGCGCGGTGACGACTTCGTCGATGACGCGCTTGTTTTCCAGCAGCTCGTCCAGCGTGCGCGTGCCCACGGCGGCGCGCAGGCCAAACTGCAGCTCGCGGTACAGGTGTTCCGCGGGCTTGGGCAGCTGGCCGAATGCGCGCAGCACGTCGGCATAGCGCCAGGTGGCCACCAGGTTCAGGCGCAGCGCGACTTTGTCGCGGGTCAGGATTTCCTGGCCGGTGACCTCCAGCGATTGCAGGCGCAGGTCGACCACGTCCACCGACACGCTGCGGCCGAACTTCCAGAACGCGTGGTTGCCGGGGGGCAGCACGCGCGCGGCCTGGCCGTCCAGCGTCAGCAGGCCGACGCCGTGTTCGGGCACCTGCACTTGCAGCACGCCCGCCAGGCCGCCCACGGGGCGTTGGCGCAGCTGGGTTTGCGTCAGCCGCTGCGCCAGGTCGGCGGGCAGTTCGGGCTGAGCGGCCACGTCGACCACGTCCACGCGCACCTCGCGCAGGCCCTGCCAGTACAGGCGGCGGGTGGCGGGCGGCAGCAGTTCGACCAGCACGCCGTCTTCAAAGCGCAGGCCGGCCTGGGTTTCGCCCAGTTCCACGCGCACGAATTCGCGCGCCACCACCTCGGGCTCTTTGGCCATCAGGTAGTCGGCCAGCGGGTGGGTGAAGGCGGGCTGGTCCAGCGCGAAGGTTTCCACGCGCAGGTCGTCCAGGCCGTCCAGCAGCCAGTGGCGGCCGGGCGGCAGTACGCGGTCGAAGTCGCCGTTGCGCAGCAACAGGCCGCGCTCGTTCTTCTTGATGGTGACACGCTTGAGCTTCATGTTGTTCTCCTTATGGAATGAGCGTGTTGATTAAAAAAACAACCTGCAGCGCAGGCGTATCCTGCGCTGGCAGCTATCTTTTACATAGTGAATGGGTGCCGTTACAGGCCGGGCAGCGGACTGGCGGCATCGGCCGCCCTTGCGCTGCCGCGCGCCCACGGCCTTGCTTGGCCCGCCGGCCAAAGCCGGGGTACATCAAGGCGGGCTGGCGACGCGCTTGGGTGGCGATGGTCGCCAGCGCAAAGCTGCCTGGGCTGACGGGCCGCTGGCGCACGCGGCCTGGCCCCTGCCAGGGGCCAAGCCCCCAACGGGTACCAGCGCCACGCGCGCTGCGCGCCCGCGTTCGGCGGGGTGGTCTTGCGACCTTGGCGTTCTGAACACTGTTCAGTACATGTTGGAACGGGATTCGAACCCGCGTCAGACGAATTACAAGTTCGTTGCTCTACCACTGAGCTATCCAATGGTGCCCCTTCGGGAATCGAACCCGGCGGCCTTGCGGCCTGCACCTGCACAGGGCGTATCGGCTGGTAGGGTGGTGCGGCATACGCGGCGGCCAACGGTTTTCACCGGGCGCCGCGCACCGGCGGGGCGCACCTTGCGGCGCCAACCCCTGGCCTGTGAGCGTTCCACCTGCGCAGCAGATGCGTGGGCGCGCCCAGCGATGGCGGGGCGCGCGTTGGTTGTCGTGCCCGAAGCTTCTCAGTTCAGGCGCGAGTGTTTGGGCAGCCGTGCAGCCAGCCAGTCGTGCACGTCGGCGCGGATATGGCGGCCTTCCAGCAGAAAGCTTTCAAACCGGCTGGGCACGTAGGGCAGGTAGGCCAATGGCATACCGGCTTCTTCGGGCGTGCGGTCGGCCTTGCGGCCGTTGCAGCCTGCGCAGGCGGTGACCAGGTTCATCCAGCTCCAGGCGCCGCCGCGCGAGGCGGGCACGATGTGCTCGCACTGCAGATCGCGCTCGGGCCACACCTGTGCGCAGTAGGCGCAGGTGTGGCGGTCGCGGCGCAGCAGCTTGCCCTTCACCACGGCAGGCACGATGTCGAACAGATTCACGCTGGGCGCGCCGTGCAGCGCGATGATGGGCGGCACGGCCAGCACCGACGGCGCCCCGCGCGGCACGTTGAAGCCGCCGCGCAGCACCGCCAAAGGCCCCTGGCCTTCAGCCCACGCCACGGCGCCGCGCGCCACGTGCGTGGCCGCCTGCTCGAGCGAGATCCACGCCTGCGGCGTGCCCTGGATGTCGAGTTGCAGCACTTGGCTGTAGCGGTGGGTGGGCATGGGCGGCCTCCTTTCGTGGCCGGTGGTGGTGATGGTGGGTGGGGTGTGGCAGGGGGCAGGAAGGTCTGAACCTTCAAGCTGCGCGGTCAAAGCGCGTTGCTCTTCCAGTTGAGCTATGCCGCGGCAATGTGGTGGAAGGGGTTGGTGCGCGCTCGAGGAATCGAACCTCGGACCCTCCGGTTAAGAGCCGGGTGCTCTGGCCTGCTGAGCTAAGCGCGCAAGGGTTGATGACCATGGGTTGGGGTGTCCAGCCGGTTTCGAACCGGCGACCTTCGGGATCACGACCCGACGCGCTGACCTGCTGCGCCATGGACACCGTCAAGCTGGGAGCGGCCTACCACTCGCCCGACGCGCGCACCCGCTCGTCCAGCGGCGCGCGGTCTGCGCGTGGGCGAAGCAACGCGGCGGGCAACCACGCGCGAGCGGTCAAGCGCAGCACGCGCTGGGCCGCGTCGGAACGCGGGGCGGAAACGGAACGAAGACCAACGCCCGGACGTACCGCCGGACGTGGCTGAATAAAACGCAGCTTGTGCATGAGGCACCTCCTTGAAAGTGGCTGGGTTGAAACAGACGATGGAGGTGCGGGCGAGATTTGAACTCGCGGTGATAGACGGATTTGCAATCCGTTGCCTTCGACCACTTGGCTACCGCACCTGGAAAAAACGAAACAAATGAATGGCACCCGCGCAGCACTGGAACCTGCAACCCCCGACTTCGTAGGCCGGTGCGCTGATCCATTGCGCCAGCGGGGTATAGAAGAAGAAAGACTGGTGCCGACAGAAGGACTCGAACCTCCCACGCCCTCGTCTTCAGCGAGGCGCTCTACCGGATGAGCTATGTCGGCAAGAAGGAAGAAAAACGAAAACTGGTCTTGGTGGCTGGCTTCGATCCAGCGTCCTCCCGCTTCCAAGGCGGGCCGTCTACCTGGCTGACACTACACCCAGAGAAAAATGGCGGAGCGTGCTGGATTCGAACCAGCGGGCCGCTGGCGCGACCACGGCTTAGCAAGCCGTTACCTTGGGCCGCTCGGCCAACGCTCCAAAAAAAACACTGGTACCCCAGGAGGGATTCGAACCCTCAAAACCCTGTGTCTGAGACAGGGACGTATGCCAGTTCCGTCACCGGGGCCAATACAAAACTTGTTATCCACTTCGGCTGTGCCCTTGCGCGATCACCCCGTCGGGTGCGGTGTTTCGCTGCACGTGGCGCCGGCCGGGCTGCCGCGCACATCACCATCGCCGCCCTCACCCGCGGTTGCGACGACGGCGTGCATGGGCACAGCCGAAGTGGGGCGAGAGCCCTCGCGCGGCACGCAGCCGGCGACGCTCTCACCTTGTTCTTTGCAAGGCGCTGGTTGCCCCATCCAGTACGGGGCGCGCCTTGCTCTAGCTTGTTAAAGAACAGTTGGGCTGCGCCCGGGGGCGCTGCCAGTGCGGTGCGATCACCACACACAGCCAGGGTTGGGTTGAAGAAAACAAAACGGCCCGGAAAACCTGTGGGTCTTCCGGGCCGTCTTGGGGCACCTGGGCTCAGGTGCCTGACGTGAGAGGCGTGCGTCTAGGCACGGCCCTCCCCGGAAAGAATGGTGTTCTCGCGCTGATCAAGCTGCCGCGGGCTCTTGCCGGCGTGCTGCTGGGCTGTGCCCCCGACTGCGGCGCAATTCATGGCGAACAGGTCATGTGCAAAACCGGCGTGCACCAGCGCGCCACTGCCAAAGCAGCGGTAGGCGGATAGGGTGTAGGCGGTTGTCACGATGAAGTCCTGAAGAAAATGAAAAGCGAAAAGTGAATCGAAAAAAGTGCTGCCCACTTGAGCGATGGGCGCAACTGTAAAGAGTCTTTACTCCACCGTCAAGCGCGGCGACAATCTTTTTTGTGCTGTTGTTGCGCGCCCACGCTGCGCCCCTTCCCTTGTCCGACTTCACTCTTGTGCGCCGCCAAAACGTGCTGGCGCTTTTTCAACGCTTTGCCGAACGCGCGCTGGCCCAGGGCGTGCCGCCCAAAGGGCTTGAGCAGGACTTTGCCGCTCGCCTGCAAATCTCGCCCAGCATGTGGAGCCAGATCAAATCGGCCCGGCCCATCGGCAACAAGCTGGCGCGGCAGATTGAAGCGGCCTGCGACCAGCCCAACGGCTGGCTGGACGAAGCGCACGAAGACGCCCCGCCCACCGAAGAAGAAAAAGCCTTCATGGCCCTGGCGCTGACCGCCTGGCGGGCCAGCAATGCTGCGGGGCGCAGGGCGCTGCGCAAGCAGATGCTGGCCATCGCGCAGGATTCATGAAGTGAACCGCTCGGCCGCGCAACCCGCGTGCATCCGCCTACAGCGGGCCTGCGCGGCGAGGATGCGGCCCGCTCAGCCGCGCGCCAACAGGCCGGCAACGCGCTCTTGGAGCAAGGCGGGCGTGACCTGCGCCGCCGGCACCGGCTCGCCCACGTTCAGGCCGACGCGGTTGAACATGCCGCGGCGGAAGGGGTGGGTCATGGCGCCTTTCTTTTCGATGCGGCTGAAGAAAGAGCCCCACAGGTTGGTCAGCGCCATGGGCACAACGGGCGTGTCCACGCCGTCGGCCTGGGCTTGCTCCAGGATCTTCATCACGCCGCCTTTGAAGGGCTGCAACTGGCCGTCGCGCGTGATGCCGCCTTCGGGAAAGATGCCCAGCAGGTCGCCTTCGCGCAGGACTTTGGCAGCCTCGTCGAAGGCGCGTTGGTAGGTGACGGGGTCGTCCTTTTGCGGCGCCACAGGGATGCACTTGGCCAGGCGAAACAGCCAGCCCAGCACGGGCACCTGGAAGATGCGCGAATCCATGATGAAGCGGATGGGGCGCGGGCTGGCGGCCATCAGGAGCACCGCATCGACAAAGCTGACGTGGTTGGCCACCAGCACGGCCGGGCCTTCGCTGGGGATGTTCTGCTCGCCCGTGACTTTGAAGCGGTAGACGATGCGGGTCAGCACCCAGGCGATGAAGCGCAGCAGGTATTCAGGCATCAGCAGAAAGATGTAGCCCGCCACCACGGCATTGGCCAGGCCGACGATGAGGAAGATCTGCGGGATGCTGAAGCCGCTTTTGAGCAGCGCGCCGGCGATCAGCGCGCTGGCGATCATGAACAGCGCGTTCATGATGTTGTTGGCGGCGATGATGCGGGCGCGGTGCGTGGGCGCGCTGCGCAACTGAATCAGCGCGTACATGGGCACGCTGTACAGGCCCGCGCACAGGCTGAGCAGCAGCAGGTCGCCCATGGCGCGCCAGTGCGCGGGCTGGGCCAGAAAGCTGCCCAGCGTGTAGATGCCGCCCACGGGCGCCGGCAGCGCGCGCGAGGCAAAGTACAAATCCACCGCGAACACCGTCATGCCCAGCGCGCCCAGCGGCACCAGGCCGATTTCCACCTGGCGGTGCGACAGCTTTTCGCACAGCAGCGAGCCGGTGCCCACGCCCACCGAAAACACCACTAGCAGCAGCGAGGCGACCTGCTCGTTGCCGTGCAGCACTTCCTTGGCGAACGCGGGGAAGTTGCTGAGGAAGACGGCGCCGAAGAACCACATCCACGAGATGCCCAGCAGCGAGCGGAACACGACGATGTTGCCGTGCGCCAGGCGCAGGTTGCGACAGGTTTCGGTGACGGGGTTCCAGTTGATCTTCAGGCCCGGGTCGGTGGCCGGCGCGCGCGGAATGAACTGCGCCACGGCGCGCCCCGCCACGGCCAGCGCTATACAAGCGATAGCTACTGATGCATGCCCCACCTGCGGCAGCGCCACCAAAAGCCCACCGACCACGTTGCCCAGCAGGATGGCGACGAAGGTGCCCATCTCGACCATGCCGTTGCCGCCCGTCAGCTCGCGGTCGTTCAGCACCTGCGGCAGGTAGGCGAACTTGACGGGGCCGAAGAAGGTGGAATGCATGCCCATCAGAAACACACAGGCCAGCAGCACCGGCACGTTGGCCACCACGAAGCCCCAGGCGGCGATCGCCATGATGACGATTTCCAGGTTCTTCACCACGCGGATCAGCGTGGTCTTTTCAAACTTGTCGGTCAGCTGCCCGGCTGTGGCCGAAAACAGCAGGAAAGGCAGGATGAACAGCGCGCCGATGACGATGCCGGCCATGGCCGGCTCCAGCCAGCTGACGCTGATCTGGTAGGTGACCATCACCGTGAAGGCGAACTTGAACAGGTTGTCGTTGGCCGCGCCAGAAAACTGCGTCCAGAAAAACGGCGCAAAGCGGCGCTGGCGCAGCAGGGCGAACTGATTGGGCTCGTCTGGCCCGCCGTGCGCTGGCGCGGCGGCGGTGGGCACGGTGGTGCCGTTGTGCTGGGTCATGATGGCGAATCCTCCGGGTACTGTCGTTCTTGTTGAAAAGTCAGCGCATTGTGGGGGCTGCACCCAGCGGCGCGGTGACGGCGGCGGCGCGGTGCAGCGCCTGCACCACAGGCCACGCGGCCAGCGCAGCGACCACGTGCTTGGCGCTGTGGCCGGACAGCCAGCCCTGCGTCCATTCAAATACGGGCTGGTCGGCCAATTCCAGCCCCTTGGCCAGCGCGTACCAGGCGATGACCGCCACGATGGCAAAGCCCAGTGCGCGCGGACGCGGCGCACGCAGGGCCAGGGCGGCCAGCAGCACCAGCCCGCCCGCCTGCAGCACGGCCCAGGGGGTCATGTTGGCCGCCCACAGCGCCACCAGCGCGGTGGCCGGTGCGGCCAGGGCGACGACCACGGCGGAGGCCACGCCCGCGCGGTCGCTGATGCGGTCGGCCACGGCCAGGCCCAGCAGGCCGGCGAAGGCCAGGCCCATGCCCAGCCGGTCGATGCACAGGCCCGCGTCGTGCGGCGCCCAGTGATAGAACGACGAGCACGCGGCGGTCGACATCAGCCCCACAAAGAACAGCGCGGACAGCGCGCGTTGCACGGCGCCGATCCGGCGCTGGCCCGCCCGCAGCAGCTGCAGGCCGCCCCAGGCGCCCATCAGGGCAAAGGGCAGATTGCTCAGCACATCCATGGCGTGCGGCAGACCCAGCCACGTGCGCTGATCGGCAAAGTCGTGGTAGTTGGCTGGCAAGGCGGTGACGGGCAACGCGAACGCCAGCAGCACCATGGCTGCAAAACTGAGCCAGAGAAAATGTTCCGGCGCAGTCAGGCGCTGGGCGCCGCGTGGGCCATCGGCAATACGCCGCAGGGAAGTTGAGATGCGTGGCATGGCGAAAAACAAGGCCCACAGGGCCGCAGTCAAGAGTGGGCGCAGTCTGTCAGCACCCCCCGGCTTGACTGGCCGGCTTTCGGCACCTGACGCGTTCTGAAAGACCCTCGGTATCGCTCAACGCTACCGGGCAACCTTGAGTCCGCGGCTGGCATCACCCGCCTTGGCGCCCGACAAGAAACTGCAAGCCGGCCATCGTCCTGCGGCGCACCAGCGTGACGGCTGAGCCGGCGGCCTCCGGGCCCACTGCGGTGCACCGCCCTAGAGCCCTTAGGGCCGTGCGGCACAATTCCTGTTCGCAGCGACACACGAGGAGTTTTCATATGACGCAGTTTCCCGCCTTCGCTATCGCGCGCGCCGCGCGTGCAGGTGCTTGGCCTTCCCGCCTGGGGGCACTGGCAATGGCGGGTGCCATCGCAGCGCTCACCGGCTGCGCGGCCTCTAATGGCGGGGGAACTGCGACAACGCCCGTCGACGACCGGGCGACGGGCAGCACGCCGCCAGCGCCGCCCCCAGCAGGCCTGCCCTATCCCGAGGTGCTGACGGCCGCCCAAGGCCCGCTCGCGCAGGCGAGGCAGGCACTGGTGGGCCAAAAGGTGGCTATTGAATTGCAAGCGCTGGGCCGTCGCGGCACGCCATCCAGCACTTACCAGGTGCAAGCGGGTGACGATGTGCTGTTTCGTTGCCTGAGCAGCGCCCGTGGTTTCAGCGGCGGGCAGGTGGTGACCGAAGTGCGCGCCGTGAGAGGCAGTGCCAACGGGCGCACGCGCACGGTGGATCTGGCCCGCTGCGACAGCGGGGCGACGGCCACGCCACCACCGGCCAGCACGCCGCCGCCAGCAGCGGATCGACCTGGCCCTGCGTCGGGCGGTGCCGGCGCAGTGGGCGCGGGCAAGCCTGGCATGGACGCGCGCGGCAACGTGGTCGACTCGTCCAAAGTGGAATCGGGCAGTGGCCGCACCGTCAAGGGCATCAACGACTACGAAGGAGAAATTACGGGCAACCCCGCGCGGGGCAGCCGCTTCACACGGTTGCAGATCGGCATGCCGGTGAAGCAGGTCACCGACCTGATCGGTCAGCCCACGGACCAAGGCGCCTACATGACCGGCAAGGCGTGGATTCCGTTTTACTTTGGCGGCGATAGGCATCGGTTTGAGCTGGTCTACAAGGGCCAGGGCAGACTGATTTTTGCCGGCGGCGGCGTGGGCAACTTCACCAGTGGCAACCTGATCTGGATCATTCACAACGCCAACGAAGGCGGTTACCGCTGAAACGCCTGTGGCACCGGGGTGCACACAGCACGCGCCCTGCCAGGCGCTGAGTCGACGCCCCCCGTGACGTGACCTCCTAATCGCCCAGAGCGCGCCCCCCATGAGCACCACCGCCGACCTGGTCACCGCCGTCAAGAAAGAGTTGAAAGCCGCCCAGATGACCTACGCCGATCTGGCGCAGGAGCTGGGCATGGCCGAATCCAGCGTGAAGCGCATGCTGGCCAAGGGCGACATGCCGCTGTCGCGCGTGGACGCCATCTGCCGCGCCCTGAAAATCGACTTTGCCGACCTGGCGCGGCGCGTGGCCGACGCGCAGCCCCAACTGCAAGAACTGACGGCCGAGCAAGAGCGCGCCGTGGTCGCCGACGAAAAGCTGCTGCTGGTGGCCATCAACGTGCTGAGCAGCTGGACGCTGGAGCAGATGACCAGCGCCTACCGCCTGAGCGAGGCGGAGGTGATCAAGTACCTGGCGCAGCTGGACCGCATCGGCATCATCGAGCTGCGCGCGCTGAACCGCTACCGCCTGAAGGTGGCCAAAACCTTCCGCTGGCGCCCGCACGGGCCGGTGATGCAGTACTTCCGCGAACACGCGCTGCTGGATTACTTTGGCGGCTCGTTCGACGGCAATGGTGAGCACCTGCAGCTGGTGCACGGCACCATCAGCCGCGCGCTGGCGCCGGGTTTTGTCGAACGGCTGCAGCGCGTGGCACAGGACTTTGCCCAGCAGCACCAGACCGACCAGAAGCTCAAAGACAGCGAGCGCGAGGGCTTCACCCTGATCCTGGCCATGCGCAGCTGGGAGCTGGCGGCCTTCGAGCGGCTGCGCCGCGTGGGCACTGCCGCCGGGGCGTGAAGCAATTGTTATCTTTTTGATAGCTGCCGGCGCCCGTCCGTAGTGCGCCAGAGGCCGTTTTGTCTTGAAGCTTTCGCTGCACGCCCGATGGCTGCGCGCCACGCAAGTGACAGCCTTGGCCGCCCGGCGCACCTAGCATCGGGCCAGCCCGCGCGCCAGCAGGTGCGCGCCGACGAACCCCGGCCCTGACAAATCGACCATGAGCAGCCCCGCAGACCACCCCGTGCCCGCCGAGGGCCGCATCGACACCGAAGTGCGCGGCCACGTGCTGCTGATCGGCATCAACCGCCCTGCCAAGCGCAACGGCTGGACGGTGCCCATGTTCCGCCAGTTGGCCGAGGCCTACACCCGGCTGGACGACGACCCCAGCCTGCGCGTGGGCGTGCTGCATGCGTTGGGCGACCATTTCACCGCCGGGCTGGACCTGCCCGCCATCGCGCCGTTCATGCAGCGCGGTGAAAAAGCGGTGCCCTACGGCCAGGTGGAGCCGCACGACTTTGGCCTGCCCGGCTACCGCCGCCGCACCAAGCCGATGGTGGCGGCCGTCAAAGGCATCTGCTTCACGGTGGGCATCGAGCTGATGCTGGGCGCCGACATCGTGGTGGCAGGGCAGGACTGCCGTTTTTCACAGATGGAAGTGCAGCGCGGCATCATGGCCACGGGCGGCGCCACCTTGCGCATGGCCGAGCGCGCGGGCCTGGGCAACGCGATGCTGCACCTGCTGACCGCCGACGAGTTTGGCGCCGACGAAGCGCTGCGCCTGAATTTTGTGCAAAAGGTGGTGCCCAACGCCGAGGTGCTGGACGAGGCCTTGCGCATTGCCGAGCGCATCGCCGCCCAGGCCCCACTGGCCGTGGTGGCCACGCGGTTGAACGTGCTGAAGGCGGTGGAACACGGCCCGCACGCGGCAGCGGCCGATTTCATCGAAACGCAGAAGCGGCTGGCCAACAGCGAAGACGCGGCCGAGGGCGTGCGCGCCTTTGTCGAAAAACGGCCCGCACGGTTTCAGGGGCGATAGAGCTGCTGTTGCCGCAGCCGGCGCCGCCTGCGTCAGTCCGAGGATTCGTCGGCGGATTCGTCGGCCACGAACACCGTCAGCACGCCGGTGTAGCCGTACAGATGGTGGCGCGCGATTTCGCCACCCGCAAAGAAGCCCACCAGCGGCACATCGCCCAGCGCGTGCCGCACGATCTGCAGCTCGGCCCCCGGCCCGCCGAAATGGGGGCCGCCGCGGCCTGAGCAGCTGATGTACACCGCGCCGGCGATGCGCCGCGCAGGGTGCGGCGCCGACACTTCCGGCGCGGCGGCCAGCGCCGCGGCCGTGGTGCCGGTGACTTCCTCTGGCTCCAGCTCTTCGCGGATTTCGGCGCACACGCGCATCAGATCGGCGCGGGCGGCCTGCACGTTGCGCTGGCAGAACGCCAGGCGCTGGCCGGGCTGGGGCCGCTCGGCAATCGCCACGCCGCGGCGCCCGGGATCGACGCCGATGATGTGGCGCACCACCACGTCCGGCCCGAAGTCGCCGGTGCGCCGCACGCCGGGCTCGCCCGCGTCGGACAAGCCCACCAGCGTCTGGCGCACCACGGCCAGCGCCTCGCGCGGCGCGTCCAGGCTGATGCGCAGGTCGGCCAGCATCACATCCAGCGCGGGCTGGCCGTCCAGCGCCAGCACCACGTTGCCCTCGGCCGCGGTGATTTCCCGCTCAGGCGCCACGGGCAGGCAGCCTTGCGTGACGCGCGAAACCAAGGCCACGCCCGCGCCCCAGGCCACGCCCGACAAGCCCCCGGCAATCACGCCGCCCACTGCGCCCTGCCCGCGCACATGGCCCTGGCTGCCCACGGCGAACTGCAGCACCTGGCTGCGGCTGGAGGACAGGCCGCCGAAGAGATAGCCGGTGTCGGTGCGCTGGGCCAGCTCGGCCACCAGCTCGGGCACGTCGGGCGTTTGCGCGTCGGCGTGGACCAGCGCGGTGTGCGGGCGAAACGGCGCGCCGCCGCCCAGCGGCATGACGCCCGAAAACACGCGGTACTGGTCGCTGGGCACGGCGCACAGCATCACGGTCAGCGCGGGCTCGTCGATGTATTCGGCATTGGTGGCGCACACGCCGATGCCCACGGTGCCGGCCCAGTCGGTCACCTCGGGCAGTTCGGCGCCGAGGTAGTCCAGGATGTCGCGCGCCGCACCCGCGTAGTGGTCGGTGATGTAGATCAGGCCCAGGGTGGGCGCGTCGGCGTAGTCGGGCAAGGCCATGTGCGCGCGCAACTGCGCCAGCACCAGCCCGCATGCCATCTGCCACTGGGGGTGTGTGGCGTGGCCATAGGGAAACAGCTTCATGCGGAGAACCGGGCCATCGTGCCCTGCTTCATGGGGTGGGTAAGTTTCAGCGCCGTTTGGCCGGCGGCGGCAAAGGCCAGCCGCCGGCCTGGCGGGCCGGTGCGGCTTCGCGCGAAGCGGCGCGCGCAGGCGCTGCCTTCTTGGCCGGTGCTTTCTTGCTGGCGGCAGCGCTGGGTTCGGCCTTCGCGCCCTTCTTGGCCGCTGCGCGCTGACCTGCGGTTGAACGAGCGGAAGGGCGTTGAGGCGCCGACTTGGGCGACGCCGCTTTCTTGGCGGCGCCCTTCGGGCGCGCGGCTTTCGGGGCCTTGGCGGTCTTTGCAGCTTTGGCGGCGGCTTTCGCGGCGGCCGGTGGTTGGGGGGTGCCGGCGGCGGCGCCCGCGTCCGCCTTGGCTTTGGGCGGCACCGCCTCGCGCAAGGCGCTGGCGGCGATTTGTTGAAATTGCTGCGTCAACGCATTCCACCACTGCATGCCGTCGGCCATGCGCGCGGCGGCAGAGGCGCTGGCGGCCGAGCTGGTGGCGGCGGCGCTGGATTCTTCGACCGGTGCGCCCTTGTCGCTGCCTGCTTGCTCCGCAGGGGCCTGCACGGCCTCTGGCGCGCTGTCGGCCACAGGCTCCGGCTCTGGCGAGGGCGCTGGCGTGTCTGGCTCAGCCGTGGGTTGGTCGACGAAGGGCCAGCTTGGCGCCGTGCCGCCGGGTGCGGGTGCTGGCGTGCGCGCGGCCGATGTCGGCGCGGGCGCGGCGGGCGTGGGCACGGCGGCGGTGAAGGCCTTGGCCACTTCGCTCATGCTGACGTTCATGCCCTGCAGCGTGGCCAGCGTCATTTTCTGGACTTCCAGCGCCTGAATGGTGGCCTTGAGCGCCGTGGCGTTCTGGTCCAGCCAGAACAGCACGGCCTTGAGTTCGCTGATGCGCTTGTCCAGCTCGTCCAAGCTCACGGTTGGCGCCACCCATTGCCCCAGGCCCGGCATGGCGCTGCCGGCCTTTTGCGCCGAAGCCAGCTGCTGAAGGAACTCAAAACCGGGGATGAACTTGCCGAAGGCAAAGGCGTTGGCGTCGCTCAAGGGGCACCTCGCGGAAGATGGGAGCCGGGGGCCGCCGCGCGCCGGGCACGGTGTTGCAGCGGGCTTGACCGCAGCTTAACCGATCACCCTGCCGCGCCGAGGGGCGGGCGCGCCTGGCGCGGCGGCGCCCGCCTGTCGTCAGTGCTGGTGCCCGCCCGCGGCAGGCGCGGCGCCCACAGGTTGCACCGGCACCTGCACATCCAGCCGCGACTCGCGGCCCTGGGCGTCGCGCAAGGTCAGCGCCAGCGGCACCGTTTCGCCCGCCTTCAACGGCTGCTTCAGGTCCATCAGCATCAGGTGGTGGCCGCCGGGCTTGAGCTCGACCGCGCTGCCAGCGGGCAGCGCCAGCGACGGGATGGCGCGCATGCGCATCACCCCGCCTTGCATGGCCATTTCATGCACCTCGGCCACACCGGCCACGGGCGACGCCACGCGCACCAGCTGCATCGGGGTGCTGGCGGTCAAGGTCATGAAGGCACCCGTGGCCTTTTGGCCAGGCACGCTGGCGCGCGCCCAGGCTTGGGTCACACGCACCGTATCGCCAGGGTTGGCGGCCGTGGGGGCGGGCGCGCTGGGGGCGGCGGTGGCGGTGGCAGGTTGCGCCCAGGCGCCAGCGCTGGCGCCCAGCCACAGCGCCGCCGTCAGGGCGTGCGGCAGAAAACGATGGGAAATCATGGTGAAGCCTCTCAGGCGGGGTGAATGGAGTGAATCATGCCGCGCATCAGTGCGCGTGTCCGGCGTGGCCAGCGTGCCCGGCGGGTGCCGCGGCATCGGCAGGGGCCGGTGCTGTGGGTGCGGCGCTTGCCGCCGCGGCGTCGGCTGCGGGCAGCACCTGCAGCAGCGCCGCCGGTGTGGCCAGGCCGTGGGTGTCGGTGCCGGTGGCGGGCACCTTGGCCCAGTCCACCTCGCCGTTTTCACACACTTGTTGCACGCGCCACCACAGCGGGCCGGGCTGCGCCGGCAGCTGCGCGCGCAGCACGAACTCGTCGTAGTGCGCGTCCAGCAGCGGGCCGCCGCGCCAGGCGATCTGCGTGGCTTCGCCGCTGGCGGGCAGCGCGTCCAGCGCCCAGCCGGGCTTGGGCATGGGATGGGCGTGGGTCACGCCAGCGGGCAAGTAGACGACAACCGCGCGCGTGGCCGAGCCGGCGCAGCCGTGCCCCACGCGGAACACCGCCTTGTAGGTGCTGCCGGCGTGGGCCGTACGCTGCTCCAGCGTGATGTGGGCCTGGGCAGCACCGGTCAGCGCCAAGGAGGCAAGAGTGGCCGCCGCGGCGGCGCTAAAGATAGAACGTAAAGCTGGGACAGTCATGGTGTCCTCCTTCAGATTTCAGGGTGTCGCTTGGACAGGCCGATCCCGCACAGCCCCGCATCGGCGCTGGGGCCCTCGCGGCGCATACCGGTGCATAGCGATGCAACCGCGCAGTGGATCGGTGAAGAAATGAGGCAGAGCCCGCCGCCGCACCGCCCGCCAATCGCCAAGCCTGGCGGGCGGGTGCGCGGCTGGCGCGGCTCAGGCAGCGCGCACGGGCGGGCCGCGGGCAGGAAGGGGCGCCCAGACGCCCGCCACGCGCGGCGCCTCGGCCTGCGCCCAGCGGTTGCCGAGCAAGGGGCGCGCGGTAGGCAGCGCGGTGGCCGGCACGTCGGCCGGGGGTGCGCCCACCAGCAGGCACAGCGCGCAATCCAGCGTGTGGCCCTGAGGCACCGGGCCCGGATCATCGTCGCCGACGGCCATCAGCTGCACGCTGCCTTGCGCGCACACCATCTGGTACGCACGCGGGGCCACCCATGGCGACGCGGCGGCCACGCCCAGCGCAAGCGCAAACCAGACGAGCGCCAGGCGCCCAAACCGGTGGTGAAGCTGCCGCCAAGACATGCGGGCGATTATGGCATGCCGTCCGCTGCGCGACTGATGGCGCGGGCCGAACCCGCTACGCTGCGCGGTTCAATTGAGGAGACCGATATGTTCAAGCTCTGTGGCTTCGCTGGCAGCAACTACTACAACAAGGTGAAACTGGCCTTGCTCGAAAAAGGCGTGCCCTTTGAAGAAGAACTGGCCTGGCTGGGCCAGACCGACGCCGCCGCCAGCCCGTTGGGCAAGGTGCCCTACGCGATCACCGAAGACGGCCCGCTGAGCGAATCCACCATCCTGCTCGAATACCTGGAAGACCGCTACCCCGAGCACCCTTTGCTGCCCGCCAACGCCTACCAGGCGGCCAAGGTGCGCGAGCTGGTTCGCTACCTGGAGCTGCACCTGGAGCTGACCGCGCGCAACCTGTACCCCGAAGCGTTTTTTGGCGGCACCGTCAGCGACGGGCTGAAGGCCAAGCTGCGCCCGCTGCTTGAAAAGTACATCGCCGGGTTTGGCCAGCTGGCCAAGTTTTCGCCCTACGTGGCGGGCGACACCTTCACCCTGGCCGACTGCGCAGCGGCTGTGCACCTGCCGCTGGTCAGCAGCTGCACCAAGATCATCTACGGTGAAGACCTGCTGGCGGGCCTGCCCGTGAAGGACTACCTGAAGCGCCTGGGCGAGCGCCCCACGGTGCAGAAGGTGAACGCCGACCGCAAGATCAACACCGAACAGATGATGGCGCGGATGAAGGGCAAGTAGCAATCAAACCGGCCGTCAGCGCTTGTCCATCAAGCGCTGAAAGCTATTATTTTTGCAGTACGCCGATATCGCTATCACACACACTCGCATGCGCCGCGCCAACCCGCCAGCGGCTGCGGAGCAAGCCAGCAAGCGCCGTTCCCGGACCTGCGCCGGGAACTGGCGTTGTCTCCCCTCCCGAAGCGCACAGCGCGTAGAGAGAGGGGGAGACGCGAAGCGGCTCAGGGGGTCAATACCGTGGCGCGCGACGGTCGCGCAGGCTGGCCACGCCCTCGTGCACGTCCGGGCCGCCAAAGCCCATGAATTCCAGCGCCAGCGAGGTGTCGAAGCTCGGCCCCGCCTGGCGGTACCAGTTGTTGAGCGAATACTTCGTCCAGCGGATGGCCGTGGTGCTGCCGGCGGCCAGCTTGTCGGCCACTTCGTAGGCTTTGGTGAGCAGCTGGTCGTCGTCCACCGCCAGTGAGACCAGGCCGATGCGCTCGGCCTCTTCGCCCGTCACCGCCTCGCACAGCATCAGGTAGTACTTGGCCTTGGCCATGCCGCACAGCAGCGGCCAGCAGATGGCGGCGTGGTCGCCCGCCGCCACGCCCAGGCGGGTGTGGCCGTCCACGATCTTCGCGGTCTTGGCGGCAATCGAAATGTCGGCCAGCAACCCTGCCACCAGCCCCGCGCCCACGGCGGGGCCGTGCATGGCGCTGACGATGGGCTTGTCGCAGTTGATGACGTTGTAGACCAAATCGCGCGCCTCTTTCCACACGCGGGTGCGCACGGCGAAGTCGCTGGCCATGTCCTGCACCAGCGCCAGATCGCCACCGCCGGAAAAGCCCATGCCTTCGCCGCGCAGCACCACGGCGCGCACGCTGTCGTCCTTGTCGATGTCGCGCCAGATCTCGCTCAGCTCCCAGTGGCCGTCGTGGCCTGCGGTGGGCAGCTTGCCGTTTTGCGCCTTCATCTGCAGATCGATCACGGCGCCATCCTGGCCGCGGCGGGTGATGTGCAGGGTCTGATAGCGGCTGT
The DNA here is from genome assembly GCF_003008535.1 of Ottowia oryzae. Classification (NCBI taxonomy): domain Bacteria; kingdom Pseudomonadati; phylum Pseudomonadota; class Betaproteobacteria; order Burkholderiales; family Comamonadaceae; genus Ottowia; species Ottowia oryzae. The sequence continues at coordinate 1,175,476 of NZ_CP027666.1, read as the reverse complement.
AGTCGATGGCGGGCTGGCTCATGGCAGGGGTGTCCTCGGGTGCTTTGGGATGGAGCCCGGATGGTAGCGAGCCAGTGCACCGCTGCACAATATGCACCGCCCAGCGCACGCCGCCCGTACGCTGCTTGCGCCGCCTGAACGCCACACCCCCGCAGCCCTGCGATGCACGCCAGGTCAGCCCGCCCCACATGACGTCCTACACCTTCGCCTCTGCCACCGTCTTACTGCTGCTGATCACCGATCCGCTGGGCAACATCCCGATCTTCGCCAGCGCGCTGAAGTCGGTGCCGGACGCGCGCCGCCCGTGGGTGATCCTGCGCGAAGTGCTGATCGCCTTTTTGCTGCTGCTGGCCTTCATGTTCGCTGGCGACGGATTCTTGCGCGTGATGAACCTGTCCCCGCTGTCGCTGCAGATCGCCGGGGGCGTGGTGCTGTTTCTGATCGCGCTGCGCATGGTGTTCCCGGCGCCGCCGCGCCCGGCGGCCGAGGCGGATGGGCCCGCTACCGAGCCGCTGATCGTGCCGCTGGCCATCCCTGCGCTGGCTGGCCCCTCGGCGCTGGCCACGGTGATGCTGCTGGTCAGCCAGGCGCCCCAGCAGCGCTGGGAATGGGTGGGCGCGCTGTGCGTGACGATGGCCGTCTGCGCCGTGGTGCTGGTGCTGGCCGAGCGCCTGCAGCGCATCGTCGGCCCGCGCGTGCTGCAGGCGTTTGAGCGGCTGATGGGCCTGATCCTGGTGGCCCTGGCGGTAGAGATGCTGCTGCGCGGGGCCAAGCTGTTCGCGCAGCAGCTTTGAAACGCGGCGCCACTCAGCTTGGGCGGCTCAGCGTCAGGCTGTCTGGCGAAACCGATTGCCGGCCCCGCTGCCAGCAGCGCGACAAGGCCAGCGAATCATTTCAAAAATGATAGCTGCCAGCGCTGGATACACCAGCGCTGGCAGCCGATTTCACATCAAACCAGCAGCGCATTCACGCGCCGCACGTAGGCCGCCGGGTCGGTCGGCATGCCGCCTTCGGCCAGCAGCGCCTGGTCGAACAGCACGTGGGCCAGGTCGTCAAAGCGCGGCGTGCCGGCTTCCAGCGTTTCCATCTTCTTGACCAACGGGTGCTCGGCGTTGATTTCCAGCACGGGCTTGGTTTCGGGCACGGGCTGGCCGGCTTGCTTGAGCATGCGCGCCAGCTGCATGCTCATGCCAGCGTCCTTGACCACCAGGCAGGCCGGCGAATCCACCAGGCGCGTGGTGACGCGCACGTCTTCCACCTCGCCCTTGAGCGCTTCCTTGAGCTTGTCCAGCAGCGGCTTGACCGATTCGGCGGCCGCTTCGGCGGCTTTCTTCTCGGCTTCGTCCTGCAGATCGCCCAGGTCCACCGCGCCCTTGGCCACCGACTGCAGCGGCGTGCCTTCGAATTCGGGCAGGTACGACAGCGCCCATTCGTCGACGCGGTCGGTCATCAGCAGCACTTCGATGCCCTTTTTCTTGAACACCTCCAGCTGCGGGCTGTTGCGCGCGGCGGCGGGCGTGTCGGCGGTGATGTAGTAGATCGCCTTCTGCCCTTCCTTCATGCGCGCCTTGTAGTCGGCGAAGGACACGGTTTCGCCCTCGGCGGTGGTCGATGCGTAGCGCAGCAGCTTGGCGATGCGGTCGCGGTGCGCGTTGTCTTCGCCCAGGCCTTCTTTCAGCACGGCGCCGAAAGCACCCCAGAAGATGGCGTATTTGCCCGGCTCTTTCGCCTTGTCTTCGGCAAATTTGACGGCCGTGTCGGCGGCGGTGGGCGCTTCGCTCTTGTCGACCACGTCGGTCACGGCGTCGCCGTGCAGCTCGGTCGGTTCGGGCGCGGGGGTGGCGTCGCCGGTGCCCACGTCGATCTTGCCTTCGGCGTTGGCGGCCTCGGCGGCGTCGGCGCCGCCAGCGGCCTGCTCGTCCTTGGCCATGCCTTCCAGCATGCTCAGCACGCGGCGCGTGTTGCCGTCGCGGATGGCGCGCACGTCGCGGCTTTCCTGCAGCAGCTCACGGCTGACGTTCAGCGGCAGGTCGGCCGAATCCACCACGCCCTTGATGAAGCGCAGGTAGCGCGGCATCAGCTGCTCGGCGTCGTCCATGATGAAGACGCGGCGCACGTACAGTTTGATGCCCGCCTTGCGGTCGCGGTCCCACAGGTCCATGGGCGCGTGGCTGGGCAGGTACAGCAGCTGCGTGTATTCGGTGTTGCCCTCGACGCGGTTCAGGCTCCAGGCGAGCGGCGGCTCCCAGTCGTGCGCCAGCTGCTGGTAGAAGTCCTTGAACTGCTGGTCGGTGATGTCTTTCTTGGGGCGCGTCCACAGCGCGTTGGCCTGGTTGACGGTTTCCCACTCGCCGGTCTTGGCCATGTGGCCGGCCTGGCCTTCTTCCTTGCCTTCGACCCAGGTTTCGCCTTCCATCTTGATGGGCAGCGAGATGTGGTCGGAATACTTGCCGATCAGCTCTTTCAGGCGCCAGCCGTCGGCGAATTCCAGCGCGTCTTCGCGCAGGTGCAGGATGACGCTGGTGCCGCGCGCTTCGCGGGTGATGGTTTCCACCTCGAAGTCGCCATCGCCCTTGCTCGTCCAGCGCACGCCTTGGTTGGCGGGCAGGCCGGCGCGGCGCGATTCCACGACGATCTTGTCGGCCACGATGAAGCCCGAGTAAAAGCCCACGCCGAACTGGCCGATCAGCTGCGAATCGGCCTTCTGGTCGCCCGACAGCTTGCTCATGAAATCCTTGGTACCGCTCTTGGCGATGGTGCCCAGGTGGGCAATCGCCTCGGCCTCGCTCATGCCGATGCCGGTGTCGGTCACGGTGAGCGTTTTCGCGGCCTTGTCGGTGGCAATGCGCACTTCCAGCTCAGGCTGGTCGCCGTACAGCGCCGGGTCGGCCAGGGCTTCGTAGCGCAGCTTGTCGCAGGCGTCGGAAGCGTTGGAGATCAGTTCGCGCAGGAAGATCTCGGGGTTGGAATACAGCGAATGGGTGACCAGGTGCAGCAGCTGCGCCACTTCGGCCTGGAAAGCATGTTTTTGGGTGCTCATGGGTGTCGATCAGGTCGGTGAACAAAAACAAGTGAGGGGCAGCGGCGCCAGCCAAGCCGGATGGGCGCGCCCGAGTCCCCTAAATGAGGGTGAATCCGCCCCGTTCAAGCCTGGCGCGCGGCGGGGCGGCGGCGGCCAAGGCGGTGGCGGGCAGACGGCGCGGCGTCAAAACCGCTCGTTCGGCCCCAGATAGCGCCACTGCCCGGCTGGCAGATGCCCCAGCGTGACGCCGCCAATGCGCACGCGCTTGAGGCCGGTGACCTTCAGCCCCACCGCCTCGCACATGCGGCGGATCTGGCGCTTCTTGCCTTCCTTGAGGATGAAGCGCAGCTGCTCGGGGTTTTGCCAATCCACGCGCGCGGGGCGCAGCGGCTTGCCGTCCAGGCTCAGGCCGTGGCGCAGGCGCGCCAGTTGCGCGGGCGGGAAGGCGGCCTGCACGTTCTGCACCAGGTCGCCATAGGCCACGCGCACGAGGTATTCCTTTTCCACGTCGGAATCCTCGCCAATCAGCTGGCGGGCGATGCGGCCGTCCTGCGTCAGCACCAGCAGGCCGGTGGAATCGATGTCCAGCCGGCCGGCGGGCGCCAGCCCCTTGTGCTGGGCCGACGCAAAGCGCGTGCGCGAAGGGTCTTCGCGCCAGTGGTTGCGCGCCTGAAACAGCGCGGCCGCGGGCTCGTGCCCGTCCTCGGCCTGGCCGCTGACGTAGCCCACGGGTTTGTGCAGCAGCACGGTGACGCGCTCGGCCTGCGCGGCGTCGGCGCGGCGGTCCACGGTCACGCGGTCTTGCGGGCCAACCTTGGTGCCCATGGCGGCCACCTGCCCGTTGACCAGCACCCAGCCGCGCTCGATCCATTCGTCGGCCTCGCGGCGCGAACACAGGCCCATGTCGGCCAAGCGTTTGTTCAGGCGAACGCCGGCGGCGGGCACAGCCGGCGCGGCGGCCTCGGGCCGGGGTGCGCGGCGGAAAGTGGGGGCATCGGACATGGCTGAATTATCGGGGCGGCTGCGCGGGCGGGGCGCCACAGGCAGGTGTCGCGCACGCCGATCACTATTATTCTGATAGCTGCCAGCGCTGGTACAGCCTGCGCCAGGGGCCATTTTCATTCACAAGTCTGGCTGGCGCTGCGGCGCTCAGCCCGCGCCGCGCAGCGCCCGCGCTTCACTGCGGGCCGGGTGGCTGGCCAGAGCCCGGCACGGCGACGATGGCGACCGGCTCGGCCTGCAGCAGGGAACCCTCGCGCACGCCCTTCCAGGTGGCCATGCCCAGCAGCACCGTGACGACCGACGCCACCGCCAGCGACACCATGCCGATCAACTGAAGCTGCGGAAACTGCATGGCCAGCCGCAGGGTCAGCGCCGCGAAGGCCGACAGCGGAAAGCCCAGCGCCCAGAACGCGATCGAGAACGGTTGCGCCAGCATGCGCCGTACGGTGTGGGCGCTCCACAGCAAAAAGAACAGCGCCACGCCCCAGCACATCCACGCCAGCACCGGCGCGCCGCCCAGGGCCAGCGCGCCCGTGCCCATCACGGCCGGCGGCGCCACGGTGATGAAGGTCAGCGGCAGCAGCCTTTCAGACCACACGCCCTGCACGGCGATGCGCGCCAGCAGCAGCGCCAGCACCACCGGCCACAGCAGCGCGCCCACGCCAAACTGCGCCGCCGACCAGACGGGCGCGTCCAGCGCCACGCCCGCCAGCGGCGCCAGCAGATTGCCCACGGCGGGCAGCAAAAGCGCCGGCGTCACGGCAGGCCAGCCCAGCGCGCGGCCCTTGTCGGCGCTCAGCCACCGCCCGGCCACCCACACGGTGGCGGCCATCTGGGACAGCGAGCCCAGCCACCACAGCGCCGCCACCCAGGGCTCGGCCCCGACCAGCCAGGTGGCGGCGGTGGCCAGCAGGATCAACGAAATCGGCAGCGCCGCCACAAAAGCGTGGCGCACCGGGTGCGACAAATCGCCCGCCAGCGCCGCTGCGTGGTGCTGCCACCGCAGCGCAGAAAACAAGCCCAGCGCCAGAAACAGCACCGCGGCCACGCCCGCCAGCACGATCGCCCCGGCGCCGGCCATTTCCCCCATCAAGGGCACGGCACGGGCCCAGGCCAGCGCCAGGCCGGCCAAGCCCATGACCATGGCAAACCAGTTGAGCGAGAGGTGGCGCAAAGCCTGTGAACGGTCTGATGCGGGCGACATGCCGAAATCATGCCACGCGGGCTGGCGCTGCCCGTCTGGCGCGGGCCGCCCGCGCCCGTGACCGCCCCTGGTCCGCACAAAGCGCCCAGGCGCACCTCACTCTGCGCATAAGCAAACAAAAAATGATTCGTTCGCTTTTGCGGGGCCCGGCGCGACCATCGCCTTCCTGATTGACCCATCCAACGATAAAGGCCTTCCCATGTCTCTTCGCCGCCGCACCGCCCTGAACGCGCTGGCCGCCACCGCCCTGCTTGCCACCACCGTGTCCGCCTGGGCGCAGCCGGCGCCGGTAACGCTGCTGAACGTCAGCTACGACCCCACGCGCGAGTTCTACGTCGACTTCAACAAGGCGTTTTCCGCCCACTGGAAGGCCAAGACCGGCCAGGCCGTGACCATCAAGCAGTCGCACGGCGGCTCGGGCAAGCAGGCGCGGTCGATCATCGACGGGCTGGAGGCCGACGTCGCCACGCTGGCGCTGGCCGGCGACACCGACGCGCTGCACACGCACGGCAACTGGATTCCCAAGGACTGGCAAAAGCGCCTGCCGCACAACAGCTCGCCCTACACATCCACCATCGTGCTGGTGGTGCGCGAAGGCAACCCGAAAGGCATCAAGGATTGGGACGACCTGGTCAAGCCCGGCGTGAAGGTGATCACCCCCAACCCGAAAACGTCGGGCGGGGCGCGCTGGAACTACCTGGCCGCCTGGGAATACGCCAAGCGCAAGTACGGTGGCGACGCCAAGGCGAAGGACTTTGTCGGCCGCCTGTACCAGAACGTGCCGGTGCTGGACACGGGTGCGCGCGGCTCGACCATCACCTTCGGGCAGCGCAACCAGGGCGACGTGCTGATCGCCTGGGAGAACGAGGCCTACCTGCTTGAGAAAGAGTTCGGCACCAAGTTCGACGTGGTGTACCCCAGCCTGTCGATCCTGGCCGAGCCGGCCGTCACCGTGGTCGACAAGACGGTGGACAAACGCGGCACGCGCCCGGTGGCGCAGGCGTACCTCGAATACCTGTACAGCGACGAAGGCCAGGACCTGGCGGGCAAGCATTTCTACCGCCCCATCTCCGACAAGGCGATTGCCAAGTACGCCAAGCAGTTTCCCAAGCTGAACCTGTTCACCATCGACCAGGCCTTTGGCGGCTGGACGCAAGCGAGCAAGCTGCACTTTGCCGACGGCGGCCAGTTCGACCAGATCTATACACAGAAATAAGCCCCAGCGCTGGCCGCACCTGCGCAACGCGCTATGTTTTCAGGAGTATCGCCATGAGCACACGCACCCACCTCGCCGCCGCACAAGCCGTGCTGAGCGTCACCGCCCGCGACTGGGGCGTGACCGATGAGATGCGCTGCGTGGGCGGGTCAGCGGTGGCGCTTGCCCCTGTGCGCGTGCGCGCCGCCCTGCCGACCTTGCCTGGGCGCGCCAAGCTGGGCCAGGCCGTGCGCGCCCCACGGGCCGGCAGCGACGTGACGGCCGAGCAATGGCCCTACTGGCCCACCTACCCCGGCCTGGCCGCCGGCTGGCGCTGAGGTGGTCTGGCGGAAAACCCAAGGCGCATCCACCATGTTGTTCACCCGGCCCCACACCCACTGGCGCGGCACAGAGCCCACGGACTGGGGCGCTGCCCCGTTCGACACGCCGCCCGGCGCGGCCGACGCCGCAGCCCCCCATTCCACGCGCCACGGCATGGGCCTTGGCGAGCGCATCGCCATCCTCGCCGCGGCCATCGCCCTGCCGCTGATCGCTTGGTGGCTGCGCTGAGCGAATCCACCCCCAACGAATCGAGACACCATGAGCACGCTGGATACCCTGAGCCCCGCGCTGGAAGCCTTGCGCGACATCGAACACCAGGCGGCCGACCAGGGCCTGCCGTTTCACGGTCAGGTGCCGCCCAAGCTGGCCTGGGCACTGGTCGAAGCGGGCGACGCCCGCCTGGTGGACGTGCGCACCGCCGAAGAACGCAAGTTTGTCGGCCATGTGCCCGACAGCCTGCACGTGCCGTGGGCCACCGGCACCGCATTGACGCGCAACCCCCGCTTCGCCCGCGAGCTGGAAGCCAAGGTGGGCAAGGACAGCACCGTGCTGCTGCTGTGCCGCAGCGGCAAGCGGTCGGCGCTGGCCGCCGAAGCCGCCGCCAAGGCGGGCTTCACGCACGTTTTCAACGTCCTGGAAGGCTTTGAAGGCGAGATCGACACCGACCAGCACCGCGGCGGCAGCGACGGCTGGCGCTATCGCGGCCTGCCCTGGGTGCAGGACTGAGGCCGCGCCCTGCTTTAGTACCTCACCGCCCTTCAACGCCTTCCCGCCTCTAGCCATGACGCGCCACGACGACCTTGCCCACACCTTGCCGCTGGACATCGGCCAGATCGTTGCCGAGCTGCGCGACGCCCGCACCGACTGGCGCCTGGCCCAGGGCCGGTCACTGGAGCCGCGGGGCCGAGACCTGCCTTCGCGCGAAGTCTTGCGGGGCTTGATGGTCGATCTGCACGGCCTGCTGTTTCCGATGCGGCTGGGCCCGCCCGACCTGCGCCAGGACGCAGAAGACTTCTACATCGGCTCTACCCTGGACCGCGTGCTGCACACGCTGGGCGAGCAGCTCCAGCTGGAGCTGCAGCACTCGGCCCGCCACGCACACCTGTCGCCGCGCGAGGCCCAAAGCCGCGCCGCGCACATCGTGCGGGCGTTCGCCGCGTCGCTGCCGGCCACGCGCCGCATCCTCGACACGGACGTGCTGGCCGCCTACCACGGCGACCCGGCGGCGCACAGCGTGGACGAAGTGCTGCTGTGCTACCCCGGCGTGCACGCCATCATCAACCACCGCCTGGCGCACACGCTGTACAGCCTGGGTGCCACGCTGCTGGCGCGGTTGATCGCCGAGCTTTCGCACGCCACCACCGGCATCGACATCCACCCCGGCGCGACGATCGGCGCGTCGTTCTTCATCGACCACGGCACGGGCGTCGTCATTGGCGAAACCGCCGTCATTGGCCAGCGCGTGCGCATCTACCAGGCCGTGACGCTGGGCGCCAAGCGCTTTCCCACGGACGAGACGGGGCAGCTCAAGAAAGGCGCGCCGCGCCACCCGGTGATCGAGGACGACGTGGTCATCTACGCCGGCGCCACGGTGCTGGGGCGCATCACCATTGGCGCTGGCGCAACGCTGGGCGGCAACGTCTGGGTCACGCACAACGTGCCTGCGGGCGCGCAACTGGCGCTGTCGCACTCACAGGACGCCGCAGCCACTTCGCCGGAGCCGATCTGATGACCTCGCCCGCCGCTGCCGAACCTTTTTCACTGGACATCGCCGCGCAGTTCGGCCTGACGCTGCGCTGCCAGCGCGACCAGCGGCGCTGGTCGCAGGAGCGCCTGGCGGCGGCCGCCAACCTGAACCGCACCTATGTGGGCGAGCTGGAGCGCGGTGAAGCCGTGGCTTCGCTGCAAACCGCGCAGAAGCTGGCGAGCGCACTGGGCATCGAGCTGAGCGCGTTGGTGCTGGAGGCCGAGCACCGCCACCGCCTGGCCAGCCAGCGCCGCCACGTGTTGATGGGTATAGCCGGTTGAGGCAGACCCGCCTCGCCAAGACACTTGAACGCGTCCGGTAGCCCCTGCGCTGCCACCCCACTTTTCTTTTCCGACTCACGGAGTGACTCACATGACAGCCACCGTCGGCGGCACCACCGCCCTGGGCGATCTGGCCGCGCGCCAGCTTGCCAACGCCACCAAGACCGTTCCGCAGCTTGCCACCATCACCCCGCGCTGGTTGACGCACCTGTTGCAATGGGTGCCCGTCGAAGCCGGTATCTACCGCCTGAACAAGGTCAAGAACCCCGAGGCCATCAAGGTCACCTGCACCGCCAAGGAAGAAGAAAACCAGCTGCCACGCACCTACGTGGACTATGAGGAAAACCCGCGCGAGTATTTCCTCAATGCCGTGAGCACCGTGCTGGACGTGCACACGCGCGTGTCCGACCTGTACAGCAGCCCGCACGACCAGATCAAGGAGCAGCTGCGCCTGACGATCGAGACGATCAAGGAAAATCAGGAAAGCGAGCTGATCAACAACCCCGACTACGGCCTGCTGGCGCAGGTGACCGAAGACCAGCGCATCTTCCCGCTGTCTGGCCCGCCCACGCCCGACGATCTGGATGAGCTGCTGACCAAGGTGTGGAAAGAGCCCGCCTTCTTCCTGGCCCACCCGCTGGCGATCGCCGCCTTCGGCCGCGAAGCCACGCGCCGCGGCACGCCGCCGCCGACGGTGAGCCTGTTCGGCTCGCAATTCATCACCTGGCGCGGCGTGCCGCTGATTCCGTCGGACAAGGTGCCCGTGGCCGATGGCAAGAGCAAGTTCATCCTGCTGCGTGTGGGCGACAAGCGCCAGGGCGTGGTCGGCCTGTTCCAGCCGGGTCTTCCGGGCGAGCAGGGCCCCGGCCTGTCGGTGCGCTTCATGGGCATCAACAACCACGCGATTGCGTCGTACCTGATCTCGCAGTACTGCTCGCTGGCCGTGCTGACGCCCGACGCGCTGGCCGTGCTGGACGACGTGGAGATCAACCGTTACCACGACTATTCCGCGCTGGACACCTACAAGTAAAGCGGCGCACGCACCATGACCACAGCTTCCCCACCCGTGGCCGTGCCACCGGGCCTGGAGGCGCCGATCGATCCCGCCCAGCTGGCGCGCCTGGCTTCGGCCATGTTCGCGGCGCTGCCCGGTGAAGCGGCCGGCCCGTCTGGCCTGGCGTCGGTGGCCGGCCTGCCCGTCACGCCGCCAGCCCAGCTGCCCGGCGCCGGTCAGTTGGCGCAGCCCGCTGGCGTGCAGGCGCCGGTGAACATCGCCCCGCCCGGATCGCCGCTGGCCAGCCCGGCGGGCTTCGGCCCTTCTGTGCCCGGCACGCCGCTGCCGCAGGGCGTGCTGCCCGGCGGCAATATGCTGCCGGCTTCGCCCACGCCCCTCGCCTCCCTGGCGCATCGCGCGCCCGCCTTGGTGCCGCACGCGCAGTCCGGCAACGGCCTGCCCGATCTGGTCACCAGCACCTTGCCGGCGTACGAGCCGCGCTTTGGCAGTGCGGTGCTGGGGGTGCCGCAAGCCACGGGCGCCAGCACCCAGTCGGCCACGACGCAACCAGCGGCGGGCGCCGCCCCCTACTACTTCTTGAACACCGGACACGGCCAGCCAGCACCCGGCAAGGCCGACCTGGCACCCGCCGCAGATCCGCTGGACGCCCTCGCCCGCTCGCCGTTTGCCACGGCATCGGTTCCGCAGGCCACGTCAGCGCCTGCGCCCCACGACGGGCCGCAAGGCGCATTGGCGGGCGAACCGCGCTACTACTTTGTGGATTCGGTGGTATTGCCCTCGGGCTACGTCACCCCCGCCACGCCCGGCGCGCGCACCCCGGCACCGCTGGCTGGCGCGGATCGGCATCCGGCGTTTGACGTGCACGCCGTGCGGCGCGACTTCCCCGTCCTGGCCGAGCGCGTGAACGGCAAGCCGTTGGTCTGGTTCGACAACGCGGCCACCACGCACAAGCCCAGGTCGGTGATCGAGCGCATCGCGTACTTCTACGAGCACGAGAACTCCAACATCCACCGCGCCGCGCACGAGCTGGCAGCGCGCGCCACCGATGCCTATGAAGGTGCGCGCGAGCGGGTCAAGCGCTTTATCAACGCGCCGGATGTGAACGAGGTGATCTTCGTGCGCGGTACCACCGAAGCCATCAACCTGGTGGCCAAGAGCTGGGGCGGCCAGCACGTCGGTGAAGGCGACGAAATCATCGTCAGCAACCTGGAGCACCACGCCAACATCGTGCCGTGGCAGCAGCTGGCCGCCGCCAAGGGCGCCAAGCTGCGCGTGATCCCGGTGGACGATTCGGGCCAGGTGCTGCTGGACGAATACCGCAAGCTGCTGAACGACCGCACCAAGATCGTCGCCGTCACGCAGGTGTCGAACGCGCTGGGCACCGTGGTGCCGGTGAAGGAGATCGTCGATCTGGCGCACCGCGCGGGCGCCAAGGCCCTGGTCGACGGCGCGCAGTCCGTCTCGCACATGCGGGTGGACGTGCAGGACATTGGCGCGGACTTCTTCGTGTTCTCGGGCCACAAGGTGTTCGGCCCCACCGGCATTGGCGTGGTCTGGGGCAAGCGCGAAGTGCTGGAAGACATGCCCCCGTGGCAGGGTGGCGGCAACATGATTGCCGACGTCACCTTCGAGAAGACCGTGTTCCAGCCCATCCCGAACAAGTTCGAGGCGGGCACCGGCAACATCGCCGACGCGGTGGGCCTGGGCGCGGCCATCGACTACGTGAACCGCATCGGCATCGAGAACATCGCGCGCTACGAACACGACCTGCTGGTCTACGGCATGGATGCCCTGCGCCCCATCAAGGGGCTGAGGCTGATCGGCACGGCGGCCGACAAAGCCAGCGTGATGTCTTTCGTGCTTGACGGCTACAGCACCGAGCAGGTGGGCCAGGCGCTGAACGACGAAGGCATTGCCGTGCGCACCGGGCACCATTGCGCGCAGCCGATCCTGCGCCGCTTCGGGGTGGAGACAACGGTGCGGCCCTCGCTGGCTTTCTACAACACCTTTGACGAGATCGACCGCCTGGTGGCGGTGGTGCAGCGGCTGGCCTCGCAGCGGCGCGCGGGCTGATCGCCACGGCGGGGGCCTGCGCCCCTGCCGGCGTCCGCCCTGGTGCACCGGGCGCTACAGTCGCGCCATGACCTCCACCTCCACGGCGCAGCGGGCGCCGTTTCTTTCGTCTCTGGTGCCGTTTCTGGCGGTGCTGGGCTCGGTGACGGCGCTGGGCCTGGGCACATCGTGGGCCAAGCACACGCTGTTTCCGGCGGTGGGCGCGCAGGGCACCACGGCGCTGCGCGTGGGGTTTTCAGCGCTGCTGCTGCTGGCGCTGTGGCGCCCGTGGCGTTGGCGCCTGGCGCCGCGCGACGTGAAGGCGGTGCTGCTCTACGGTGTCACGCTGGGGCTGATGAACCTCAGTTTCTACATGTCGCTGCGCAGCATTCCCTTCGGCGTGGCGGTGGCGATCGAGTTTGCCGGGCCGCTGGCCGTGGCCATCCTCGGCTCCCGCCGGGCGCTGGATTTTGTGTGGATTGCGCTGGCGATCGTCGGCCTGGCATTGCTGCTGCCCGTGGGCGTTGGCGACACGCATCTGGATGTGATCGGCGTGCTGTGGGCGCTGTCCGCGGCCACGTTCTGGGCGCTCTACATCATCTTTGGCAAGCGCCTGGGCCACTTGCATGCCGGGCATTCTGTGGCGCTGGGGCTCACGGTAGCCGCGCTGGTGGTGTTTCCGTTTGGGGTAGCGCACGCGGGGGCGGCGCTTTTCACGCCCGGCGTGTTGCTGGTGGCGGTGGGCGTGGCAGCGGTGTCCAGCGCGATCCCGATTTCGCTGGAGATGGTGGCCCTCAAGCGCCTGCCCAAAGAGGCTTTCGGGATCATGATCAGCATGGAGCCCGCCGTGGCCGCCCTGCTGGCGCTGTTGCTGCTGGACGAGCGCCTGAGCGCCGCCCAATGGCTTGCCATCGGCCTGATCATGGCCGCCTCGGTGGGCTGCGCGGCCACTTCACGGCGGGCAGCGCCCACCACCGAAACTCTCGCTGCATGAGTCGCCCTACGCTTTCCGAGCCCGTCGCCGCCGGCCCTCGCCCGATGGCTGCAAGATGCGCGCCGAAGGCGCTATCGCAGCCGGGTTGAACGCGCTGGCGTGGCTAAGGTAGCGCGCAGAGGATTTGCTGCTTATTCGGAATTCGACATAAGAACAGAAAAACAAAGTCGTTTGTATTGGATGGGCGCGCTCCCACAATCGTGCCTATCTTTGCTCTCTTGCCGATCGATTTTCATGAAAACAACGCTGAAACTGACGCTGGGCGCCGTTGCGCTGGCCGCCGCATCCCTGGCATCTGCCCAAACCACGCTGCTGAACGTGTCGTACGACGTGGCGCGTGAGTTCTACAAGGACATCAACCCCGCCTTCATCGCCAGCTACAAGAAAGCCACGGGCAAAGACATCAAGGTAGACCAGTCGCACGCGGGCTCCAGCGCGCAGGCGCGCGCCGTGGCCGACGGCCTGGACGCCGACGTGGTGACGATGAACACCACCACCGACATCGACTTCCTGGCCGACAAGGGCGTGGTGGCCAAGGACTGGCGCAACAAGTTTCCCAACCACGCGGCGCCCACCACGTCCACCATGCTGTTCCTGGTGCGCAACGGCAACCCCAAGAACATCAAGGACTGGGACGACCTGATCCGCCCCGACGTGAAGGTGGTGGTGGTCAACCCCAAAACCGGTGGCAACGGCCGCATGGCCTATCTGGCCGCGTGGGGCCAGGTGCGCGCCAAGGGCGGCACCGACGCCCAGGCGCTGGACTACGTGACCAAGCTGTACAAGAACGTGCCGGTGCTGGCGCGCGGCGGTCGTGACGCCACGGGCGTGTTCCTGCAGCGGGGCATCGGCGACGTGCTGATCACCTTCGAATCCGAAGTGGTGTCGGTGGACAACGAATTCGGCAAGGGCAAGGTGGACGCCATTCACCCCAGCGCCAGCCTGATCACCGAAAACCCGGTGGCCGTGGTGGAGCGCACGGTGGCCAAGAAAGGCACGGCCGAGCAAGCCAAGGCCTACCTGGACTTCCTCTACTCGCCCGAGGGGCAAGAGATTGCCGCCAAGCACAACATCCGCCCCAGCAACGAAGCCATCCTGAAGAAGTACCCCCAGTTCAAGCCGATCAAGCTGTTCTCGGTGAACCAGTACTTCGGCTCGTTGGCTGAAGCGCAGAAGGTGCACTTCAACGACGGCGGCCAGTTCGACAAGCTGTACCAGCCGAGCAAGTAATCCCCCCTGAGCGGCTGCGCCGCTTCCCCCCGCTCTCTTCGCGCTGCGCGCTGCGGGCGAGGGGACGCCGCCAGCGCTGCGGGGCGGCCCTTGCGCGGCGGCCGCTGGGTGTGGCGCCTTATCGACCTTAAAAGGCCTTCCGCTGATCGCGCACTTGGCCCGGCAACCGAGATCCGGCGATCAACCATTTATAAGTGTTTTAGGCCTCCAGCGCTTATCAGTCAAGCGCGGGCAGCTATCAAATTGATATGAGTACCGCGACCCTTTCCTCCCCCGGCACGCTGGCGCCGCCGCGCCGGCGCGCCGCGCGGCGTGTGCTGCCGGGCTTCAACATCACGCTGGGCTACACGGTGCTGTACCTCAGCCTGATCGTGCTGATCCCACTGTCGGCGCTGGTGTTCAAGACCTTGTCGATGACCTGGCCCGAGTTTTGGGCCGCCGTCAGCTCGCCGCGCGTGGTCGCGTCGTACCGGCTGACCTTCGGCGCTTCGCTGATTGCCGCGCTGGTCAACGTGGTGGCGGGTCTGCTGATCGCCTGGGTGCTGGTGCGCTACCAGTTTCCGGGCAAGAAGATCGCTGACGCGCTGGTCGACCTGCCCTTTGCGCTGCCCACCGCCGTGGCGGGCATTGCGCTGACGGCCATCCTGGCGGGCAACGGCTGGATCGGCCAGTACCTGGAGCCGCTGGGCATTCAACTGGCGTTCAAGCCCGCGGGCATCGTGGTGGCGCTGATCTTCATCGGCCTGCCCTTCGTGGTGCGCACCGTGCAGCCGGTGCTGGAAGACACCGAAAAAGAACTGGAAGAAGCCGCCGCCTGCCTGGGCGCCACGCGCTGGCAAACCTTCTGGCGCGTGATCTTCCCGGCCATTGCGCCGGCGCTGCTGACTGGCTTTGCCATGGCCTTTGCGCGCGCGGTGGGCGAATACGGCTCGGTCATCTTCATTGCGGGCAACATGCCAATGGTCTCTGAAATCACGCCGCTGATCATCATCGGCAAGCTGGAGCAGTACGACTACGCGGGCGCCACCGCCGTGGCCTCGGTCATGCTGCTGATCTCTTTCATCCTGCTGCTGATCATCAACGGCCTGCAGGCCTGGGGCCGCCGCCGCTACGGGGGTACGGCATGAGCACCGCACGGCCGATCCGAAGGTGCTCGCACCCGCAGTCCGAAGGACGGAGGGTCACCCGATGAGCGCAGGCATTCCCAAACGCGTCAGCACCACCGAATCGCGCGGTGTGCGCTGGCTGCTGACGGCGCTGGCCCTGGGCTTCATGGGCCTGTTTCTGGTGCTGCCGCTGGCGGCCGTGTTCGTCGAAGCGCTGCGCGGCGGCTGGCAGGCCTACTGGGACGCGCTGAAAGAGCCCGACGCGCTGGCCGCCATCCGCCTGACGCTGCTCACCGCCGCCATCGCCGTGCCGATGAACCTGGTGTTCGGCGTGGCCGCCGCCTGGTGCATCGCCAAGTTCGAGTTTCGCGGCAAGTCGTTCCTGACGACGCTGATCGACCTGCCGTTTTCCGTCTCGCCCGTGGTGGCGGGCCTGATCTACGTGCTGGTGTTTGGCGCGCAAGGCTGGTTGGGCCCTTGGCTGGCCGAGCACAACATCAAGATCGTCTTTGCCGTGCCCGGCATCGTGCTGGCCACCGTATTCGTCACCTTCCCCTTCATTGCGCGCGAGCTGATTCCGCTGATGCAGGCGCAGGGCACCGACGAAGAGCAGGCCGCGCAGGTGCTGGGCGCCAGCGGCTGGCAGACGTTCTGGCACGTGACGCTGCCCAACATCAAGTGGGGCCTGGTGTACGGGGTGATCCTGTGCAATGCGCGGGCGATGGGTGAATTCGGCGCGGTGTCGGTCGTGTCGGGCCACATCCGCGGGCAGACCAACACCATGCCGCTGCACGTCGAGATTCTGTACAACGAATATCAGGGCGCCGCCGCCTTCGCCGTGGCTTCGCTGCTGGCGCTGCTGGCCATCGTCACGCTGGTGCTGAAGTCGATCGTCGAATGGCGCCATGCGCGCGAGCTGAAGGCGGGCGCCGAGATGCTGCCGCCGGAGCCGGTTCCGCCGCACCTGAGCGCCACCTGATTGATTTGAATGAAATTAGGCTCTGGCGCCCGCCCCATCAGCGCCAGCAGCTATAGATTTGAAAGCAAGAACATGAGCATCGAGATCCGCCATGTCACCAAGCAGTTTGGCAGCTTCCGCGCGCTGAACGACGTCAGCCTGGACATCGAATCGGGCGAGCTGGTCGCGCTACTGGGCCCGTCGGGCTGCGGCAAAACCACGCTGCTGCGCATCATCGCGGGCCTGGAATCGGCCGACACGGGCAGCATTCTGTTTTCAGGCGAGGACACCACCGAGGTGCACGTGCGCGACCGGCAGGTGGGCTTCGTGTTTCAGCACTACGCGCTGTTTCGCCACATGACGGTGGCCGAGAACGTGGCCTTTGGCCTGCGCGTGAAGCCGCGCAGCCAGCGCCCCAGCGACGCGCAGATCAAGGCCAAGGTGACCGACCTGCTCAAGCTGGTGCAGCTGGACTGGCTGGCCGACCGCTATCCCTCGCAACTGTCGGGCGGCCAGCGCCAGCGCATCGCCCTGGCACGCGCCCTGGCCGTCGAGCCGAAGGTGCTGCTGCTGGACGAACCCTTCGGCGCGCTGGACGCCAAGGTGCGCAAGGAGCTGCGCCGCTGGCTGCGCCGCCTGCACGACGAACTGCACGTGACCAGCATCTTCGTCACGCACGACCAGGAAGAAGCGCTGGAAGTGGCCGACCGCGTGGTCGTGATGAACAAGGGCCAGATCGAACAGGTGGGCACGCCCCAGCAGGTGTGGGAACAGCCCGCCAGCCCCTTCGTTTACGGCTTTCTGGGCGACGTGAATCTGTTTCGCGGCCGCGCCAGCGACGGGCAGATGCAGGTGGGCGACTGGCAGCTTGCCGCGCCAGAAGTCGCCGGCGCCTTGGGCGCGGACGCCATGGCCTTCGTGCGGCCCAGCGACCTGGTCGTGTCGCGTTACGTTGCCGGCGCGCCCGGCCTGGCGGCACGGCTGGATCGCGCCCTGGTGGTGGGCCCCATCGCCCGGCTGGAACTGGTGCCCGCCGAGGGCGACACCACCCAGCTGCTCGAAGCGCACCTGGGCGCCGAGGAATACCGCGCGCTGCAGCTTAAAGAAGGCGACACCGTGCTGGTGTCACCCCGCAAGGCGCGCGTTTTCCTTGAAACGACCGACGACCCTGCGGCGATGATCTGACAGGCGGCCGCGCGGGCGGGCAGCCTGAGCCGAGCCAACCGGACACGGCCAGAGCATTCATCTCGTCCGTCACCCTGCAAAACAAAAGGCGGGCCATGCCCGCCTTTCTTTAGCGCGCCCGGCCAGCGGCCAGGCGTTGCGTTGCGTGGATCACGCTCCTGCGGACGCGCGGCGGCGCATTCCGCGCATGCCCAGCGCCGCCGCAGCAGCACCCAGCACCAGCAACGACCATTCGCCCAGCGTAGGCACTGCAGCAGGGGCAGCCGTCGGCACGATGGACACGAAACCGGCCGTGCCTGCGGTCGCGCGTGTGCGCGCCGCAGAAGCACCGCCGCTACCACCCACGCCAGTGCCCGAGGGCGCCGCGCTGGTCGCAACGCCAGAAACGCCTGCGCCGGTGTAGCAGGACTGACCTGCGCCGCCGCCCGTTGCAGCGGTTCCGTTATCGACACCGGCCGTACCGGCGGTACCCGCGCCGCCGCCACCGCCGCCGCCGCCACCGCCGTCGACGCTGGGCTGAAGGCCTGCCGCGCCAGCGCCAAGGCTGCCGCAGCTCCCATTCGGAGCTGCTGCTGCGCCCGAGCCGCCGTTCAAAGCCGACGTGGTGCCTGAGCCGCCGCCACCGCCACCGCCACCGGCGGCGTGCACGACGTTGCCCGCCACGGTCACGCTGCTCGAGCCGCCGCCGCCGCCGCCGCTACCGCTGGCCCCTTGCGCGCCAGCCAAACCGCCCACGCCACCCGAGGCGGCACCGGAACCCGCTGCCCCGCCCGCAGCGGGGTTGGGATCGTTGTCGGATGTGCCGAGACCGCCGCCGCTACCCACCATGACGTTCACCGTGCTGCCGGGCGTGACAGCAATGACCGCCTGCACGCTGGCCGCGCTGCCGCCCGTGCCGCCATTGCCGCCTTGGCGGTCGTATCCGCCGCCACCGCCGCCGCCACCGACGACCTGAACGGTGATCGACGTCACCCCTGCAGGGACTTGATAGGTGTGGGCGCCCGCTGCGCTGAAATCGTCGGCATATGCGCCAGCGGCGATCGTCATCGCTGCTGCTGCGACAGCGGCCCGCACGAATGCTTTGCTGCCCGACTTGGGCAGACCTGCCTCGGCTTTCCAATAGCCTGATGCGTGGTTGTTGTGCATGGATATTTCCTCCGGGAAGATGGGAAGCTCACCCGCGTCGATGCACTGGTTAAACCGATTTTGGCGCCGCCTCATGCCATGAATGCACGAGGTGCGAGGTGCTGACGCCAGCCTATGTCACCTTAGCTAAGGTGTGCAGGCGCTCTCATTGTAGGCAGCATCAGGGCGTCAAAGCATGGGTCGCGAGTACACAGGTCGGAGCATCCCGGACGAACGGAAGGCATACCCCCCCGCAGTGTGGCGTAAGCGATACGCATCGACCTCGTCGCCTGGGCGACGGTGACATCAGGCTTTCCCTCTCCCCCCGCGGTGGCGGTGCCCCTATGCTGTCGCCGATGCGCCCGATGGCGTGTCTTATTTACCCTTAGAAAGGCTACACATGACCATTCTCGTCGCCTATGTGGCGCGCCCCGAAGGCCGGGCCGCACTGGACAAAGGCATTGAAATCGCCACCCGCCGCAATGAAGCGCTGGTGGTCGTCAACGCGGGCCCGGGCGGGCGCGACAGCCATGACGGCGTGGTCGACGGCTACGAAGGCGAGCGCGTGGCCGACCGCTTGGCCGCGCTGCCGGTGCCGGCCGAGTTCAAGCACTTCGTGCGCGGCCGCGGCACTGTGGAAGAGATTGAAGAGCTGGTGGACACGCTGCCTGCCTCGCTGGTGGTGATTGGCCTGCGCCGCCGCTCGCCCGTGGGCAAATTGCTGCTGGGCAGCACGGCACAAGAGATCCTGCTGGGTGTGAATTGCCCGGTGCTCGCCGTCAAGGCGGATTGAGCCATCCCAAGGCGAGAAGCTGCGCTGGCTGCTGCGTGCGGACCACCGCTCCGCAGCCAGCGCTTCAACGCAGATGTCTGCCGCGCGGCTAAACGCTCATTGCGCAAAACGCTGAACACGATCCCCCGCCTCGGGTGAGCAGCTTTCGCCGATCGCCCGCCACCCCTCGCGCACAACGATCTGCTCGGTGTCGTGGCAGAACTCCAGGCGGCGTGCGCCGGGCCACCGGGCGTGCACCCAGGCTTCAATATCTGTTGGCAGGCTGGTCTGGAAGACCAGGCCCAGCTGGGTGTCCCGAGGGTGGTCGTCAAGGTGGACGAGCGGCACAAAGCCTGCGGCCAGCTTGGTGAGGTGGGAATCGACGGTGATGGGCCGGGGCGCGTAGCCGGTCTGCTGCAGCCAGGCCTGCGCGCGCCCGCGCAGCGCAGCGGGCTGGGTGGCCGACAGCGCTTGCGGGGGCCCCCAGGCGGTGGCCAGCAGTTCAGCCACCCATTGATTGCAGTTTTGATAGCGCACGCTGAAGGGGTACGCGTTGGCGCTGTACTGCGCGGCCAGCAGGGGCGCGAAGCGGGCGCGATCGACTGCCGTGGCTTGC
The DNA here is from genome assembly GCF_003008535.1 of Ottowia oryzae. NCBI lineage: Bacteria > Pseudomonadati > Pseudomonadota > Betaproteobacteria > Burkholderiales > Comamonadaceae > Ottowia > Ottowia oryzae. Next base: position 1,155,630 of record NZ_CP027666.1, on the reverse strand, counting down.
AGCGCGTCGCCGGGCGCCATTGGCAGAAACACGATGGAGACATAGGCGAGATCGGGTGCGTCGGCACTCAGAACAAAGCCTGCCAGGCCCTGATCGAACAGGCGCGGCCTGCCCAACTCACAGTCGTAATACAGCTGGCGCACCGACCACGGCACGTCACCGTCCGACGCCAGCAGCACGCCGCTGTGCGAATAGCGCAGCTTGAAACGGCTCAAGTCCAGGCCGCTGCGCGCAATCAGCGCGACTTGTTCGCCACTTTCCCGCAAAGCCTGGCGAACCACGGCAGCAAACTGCAAGACGCGGTCGCGTTGCTGCACGGTCTGCGGCTTGCCGTTGGCACAGAACTGCGCCGACAAGGCGGTGCTGCCGCCAATTCCACCCGCTTCACTCGTTTGCGAGCCAGCCGATGCGCAGGTGAAAAAGACCGACAGTGCCGCGCCTACGACACCCGCACGCAGGCTGAAGGCTTTACGTCGGTGCGAAGGCTGTTTCAAGCGAGATAGGGGTTGCGGCGGCGCAGCCCTTCAGCAACCGGATGGCCCGCGCGCCACGCCTCACTGCGTCAACGGGCGCGAATCCAGCTCGGCACTCCACGCGTCGGCCAGCACAAGGTAGAAGGGCTTTTCCGCCCGGGCGAACTGCACCCCGTAGTCACGCCGCTGCGCCTGCAGCGTATCGCCCGTGGACGGAACTTCGCCGCCAAACGCGCCAACCGGCACGTTCAATACGAAGGCTTGCGCACCTTCCATGCCCTGCGGCGCCAGGCCCAGGCGCACCGTGCCGGCGGGTAGATCGGGCGTGACAGCCGTCACGCGGTAGGTGCCGTCCTGAACCAACGCGGTCTTGTCGCCGCGCGAGCTGCTGCCGCTGGAGCCCTCAATCGAATTGGACGAACCCTTGAGCGATACCGAGCCCGCGCTGCTGGCGGAAACACCCGCCGAAGAGCCCCCGGCAACGATGCTGTCGGCCAGCGCCGGGGCGGCTGCGCATGCCAGCGTGCAAATGGCGAGGGTGGCGCGAACAAAGGGGAAGGTCATGTCGCTGTCGGCTCAGGAATTGCGGAAACCGGAGCATAGCCGCCCACCGGCCGCCCACCAGCGCTGCACATGCAACAAGACTTCTCGAAGCAAACCGTGCCCGGCGGGCGCCAGCGATGGCGTTCTGCGGCCGTCAGAACGGAATGTCGTCGTCCATGTCGTCAAAGCCCGACGACGAGGACGGTGCAGGCGCGGGGCGCGGGGCCGGCGCACGCGGGGCCGCAGCGGGTGCAGCGCGGCGAGGCGCTTCGTATCCGCCGCCGCCACCGCCGTAGCCACCCTCGTCACCGCCACCGGGGCCGCCCATGCCCTGGCGGCTGCCCAGCATCTGCATGGTGTCGCCGCGCACTTCGGTGCTGTAACGGTCAGCGCCACTCTGGTCCTGCCACTTGCGCGTGCGCAGGCTGCCTTCAACGTACACCTGCGATCCCTTGCGCAGGTACTGAGCGGCGATTTCGGCCAGGCGGCCGTTGAAAACCACCGAATGCCATTCGGTGTGTTCGCGCATCTCGCCGCTTTGCTTGTCTTTCCACTTGTCGGTGGTGGCGATGCGCACGTTGCAGACCTGGTCTCCGCTGGGGAACGTGCGGGTTTCGGGGTCGCGGCCCAGGTTGCCGACGATGATGACTTTGTTGACGGAGGCCATGGCGTTGTCTCGCAGATGCAGGTGCCGTAAACGCCCGATTCTGACACGCCCGGCGCGCGCTGCGTGCCACAATGCCACGGCATGTCAGAGCGGCCAAGCCAGGATCCAGATTTCTACCGCCATCTGCGCAGCGAGTTTTCGGACGGCTGGCGCTGGCTCGACCGGGCGGTCGTGCTGGCCTATGGCGCTGTCGCCGGGCTGGTGGTGGTGGCGTTCACCCTGCTCAGCTACGCCGCCTTCAAGTTCTACGAAGCGCTGGCCGATACGGCGCCCGGCTGGTTCATGCTGCTGTGGACACCCGCCGTCGCGGCGGGCATCGTCTGGCTGACGCGGCGCTTCTACCCTACGGCGGCGGGATCGGGCATCCCCCAGGTCATCGCCGCGCTCGATCCTTCGCTGGACAACCGCAGCCGCGCGCGCCTGGTATCGCTTCGCCTTTCGGCCGCCAAGGTCGTGCTTTCGTCGGCGGGCCTGCTGGGCGGCCTGTCGGTGGGGCGCGAAGGGCCGTCGGTGCAGGTGGCCGCCGGGGTGATGCTGCACAGCCAGCGCTGGCTGCGGCACCGGCAGTCGCTGGTCAACCCCTACATGCTGCTGGTGGCGGGCGGCGCGGCCGGTATTGCGGCGGCGTTCAATGCGCCGCTGGCGGGCGTGGTGTTTGCCATTGAAGAGCTGTCGCGCAAGTTCGAGGCGCGCTACAGCGGCGTGATCATCGCCGCCATCGTGCTGGCGGGCCTGATCGGCGTGTCCGCCTTTGGCAACGTGGCGTATTTCGGCAGCATCCAGGTGGCGCCGCTGGGCTGGCGGCACGTGGTGCCTTCGCTGCTGGTGGCCATGGTGTGCGGCCTGGCGGGTGGGCTGTTCGCCAAGCTGATGATCGTGTCGCTGGGCGGGCAATCGCCCGACCGGCTGAGCGCCCTGCGCCGCACCCGCCCGGTGGCGTTTGCCGCGCTGCTGGGCCTGCTGATCGCCGTCATCGGCCTGGCCAGCGGCGGCCTGACGGCGGGCAGCGGCACCGAGGCGGCGCGCCACCTGCTGCGCGGCGAGCACCAAGTGCCCGGCGCCGAGGTGTTTGGCCTGCTGAAGTTCATCACCACCTGGCTGACCGCTTGGAGCGGCGTGCCCGGCGGCCTGTTTGCGCCTTCTCTGTCGATTGGTGCGGGCATCGGCTACGACCTGTCGCTGCTGACCGAGGGCCACATCAACGTGGCGCTGGTGGCGATGGGCATGGCCGGCTTTCTGGCGGCCGTCACGCAGGCGCCGCTCACGGCCTTCATCATCGTGATGGAGATGATCGACGGGCGCCCGGTGGTGTTGTCGCTGATGGCGGTGGCCATGGTGTCAGCCGCCATCTCGCGCATGATCAGCCGCCCGCTTTACGAGACGCTGGCCGACCGCATGGTCGCCACCGCTATCGAGTGGCAGGCGAGCGAGGCTGCGCGCCGGGCGCGTCTGGCGGCGCTGGCCGCCGCGGCGTCGGCGCCGGAACCACCTGCGCCCAGCCCAGCAGCAGCCACAGCAGCGCCAGCGCCGACGTTGCCGCAAACACCCCCGTCGGCCCCCACGCCTTGAGCACCAGCCCGCCCAGGGCGCCGCCGGCAAACAGGCCCAGCGACTGCAGCGTGTTGTAAACGCCCAGCGCCGCGCCGCGCGCCTGCGCGGGCGCCAGGCGCGAAATCAGGCTGGGCTGGCTGGCCTCCAGGATGTTGAAGGCCACGAAAAACCCGAACAGCGTGATGCCCAGCGCCCAGGCGCTGGGGTGGCGCGGCGCCAGCGTCAGCAGCGCCAGCTGCACCACCACCAACAGCGCCACACTGCCACGCAGCACCTGCCGCAGTTGGCCCCGCCGCTCCAGCGCGAACAGGCCGCCCAACAGCACGAAAGACCCCATCACGGCGGGCAGGTAGATGTGCCAGTGCTCGGCCTTGGGCACGCCAGCCTGCACCAGCAGCGCCGGCACCACGCCCCACATGGCCATTTGCACCGTGTGCAGCACGAACACGCCCAGGTCCAGCCGCCACAGGCTGGGGTGCATCCACACATCGGCCAGCCGGCCGCGCGGCACGTCGGCGTGGCGCGTGGGTTCGGCAGGGGTGATCCACAGCACCACGGCGATGCCGACCAGCGCCAGCAGCGCCGTCAGCCAGAACAGGCCCGACAAGCCGACGGCGCCCGCCAGCGGCGGCGCGGCCATCAGCGAAATGGCGAAGGTCAGGCCAATGCTGGCGCCCACCAGCGCCATGCCCTTGGTGCGCACTTCGTCGCGCGTCAAATCGGCCAGCAGCGCGGTGACGGCGGCCGATATGGCGCCGGCACCTTGCAGGGCGCGGCCCGCCACCAGCATCTGCACGCTGCCGGCCATGGCGGCCACGGCACTGCCCAGCGCGAACACCAGCAGGCCCAGCACGATGATCTTCTTGCGCCCGAAACGGTCCGACGCCAGGCCCAGCGGCACCTGCATGACCGCCTGGCTCAGCCCGTACACGCCCATGGCCAGGCCAATCAGCGCCGGGTCATTGCCGCCGGGCAGCTTGGCCGCTTCCAGCATGAACACGGGCAGCACCAGGAACAGCCCCAGCATGCGCAGCGCGAAGATCGCCGCCATCGACAGGCTGGCGCGCCGCTCTTGATCGGTCATGCGGTGGGTGTCGGGCGCGGCGGCAGGGGCCGCGGTGGCGGAGGGTGCGGGGTGGGCGGACATGCAGGCTGGGTGCGGGCCGGCGCCAGGGTTGCGCCGCTCGGGTCAACCCTTATTGTCTCGCATCGGTCATGCGGGGTGGTGCGCTGAGCCACGCGGCGCCCGCGGGCGGGGCGGGGCCGCACCGGCATGGCGGATGGGCGCCTGGCGCGGCGTGCAGGCTATTGCTACCAATAAAATAGCTGCCAGCGCTGGTGGCTGCTGCGCCATAGGCCGATTTGACCCTTGATCGTTCTAATTGACACAGCGGCCTGCGAAACCCTGGCTGCGCAGCGCGCCCAAAGCAATCAACTTCTGTTTTGATAGCTGCCAGCGCTTTCCCCGCCTGCGCCAGAGCCCGATTTAAGCAATCAATCAGGTCGACCGCGCCGCCCGGCCTTCAATCGGCCAGCGGCGTGCCGTCCACGAACACGCGCAGCTCGCCGGGCGCGAAGGGTGTCCAGCTTTCGTTGCTGGTCAGCGGGGTGGTGGCGATCACGGCCACGCGGTCGTGGGGCGTGGTGTGGTCGGCAAAGTTGACGGTCAGGTCTTCGTCGGCCAGCTGGGCGCTGGCAAACGGGTGCTGGCGCACGATGTAGCACAGCTTGGTGGACGCGTGCGCCCACAGCGCCTCGCCGTTGGACAGCAGGAAGTTGAAGGTGCCGTGGCACGCCACCTGGGGCACCAGCTCGCGCAGGGTGCGGGTCAGCTCGTGCACCGGCGGCACGGTGGCGTGCGCCTTGGCCAGCTCCTGCATCAGCCAGCAGAAGGCCTGCTCGCTGTCGGTGTTGCCCACGGGGCGAAACTGTCCGTGCAGGCGCGGCGCGTAGTCTTTCAAATCGCCGTTGTGGGCGAACACCCAGTAGCGGCCCCACAACTCGCGCACGAAGGGGTGGCAGTTTTGCAGCTTCACCTCGCCCACCGTGGCCTTGTGGATGTGCGAAATGACCAGCTTGCTCTTGATGGGGTAGCGGCGGATCAGCTCGGCCACGGGCGAGTCGCACGCGGCCGTAGGGTCGATGAACTGGCGCACGCCCCGGTCTTCAAAAAAGGCGATGCCCCAGCCGTCGGCGTGGTGGTCGGTGCGGCCGCCGCGCTGGGCAAAGCCGGCAAAGCTGAAGGTCACGTCCGTCGGCGTGTTGCAATTCATTCCCAACAACTGGCACATGGCCGGCAGTCTAGCGTGTTGGCGGCAGGCGGCTGTGCGAGCCCAGGCCGCGCGCGGCCAGCATGGCCAGGGCGCACAGCGCGGCCAGCATGACGAAGACGTCGTCGAACGCGGCCAGGCGCGCCGCCGGGTGGGCGTTGTCGGCCAGCGTGGCGCCGTGCACGGCCAGGCGCCATTCCAGCGCCACGCCGCACAGGCTGACGCCGGCCGCGCCGCCCAGCATGCGGATGAAGTTGATGGCGCTGGGGCCTTGGGTAAGCAGCGATCGGTCCAGCCCGCGCATCGCCCCCAGGTTGAGGGACGGCAGGATAAAGCCCAGCCCGATGCGCCCGATGATGGTGAAGGCGATCAGCAGCCACAGGCCCGATTGCAGGCCGATGGTGACCATCAGCGTGAAAGACAACGCCAGCAGCGCCAGCCCCATGTTGACCAGCCAGCTGGCGGGCGTGGTGTCGGCCCAGCGGCCCACCAGCGCAATCGCGCCGGCCAGCACCAGACCGGCCGGCAGCATCACCGCGCCGACGCTGGAGGCCGACAGGCCCAGCGCCATCTGCATGTACACCGGCAGCAGGTAGGTAGAGCCGAACAGCGCCGTGCCATAGCTCAGCGCCACCAGCGCGCCCATGGCGAAGGGCCGCCAGGCGAACAGGCGCAGGTCCATCAACGGGGCCTGGCCACGCCGCGCACGGCGGCGCTCCCACCCCACGAAGGCGATGCCGCACACCACGGCCAGCGCCAGCAGGCCCCACGCGCGCTGGGGCGGGCCTTCGCGCAGCGACACCAGCCCGTCCAGCAGCGCCAGCGTGCCCACGGTGCCCAGCACCAGGCCGCCCCAGTCCAGCCGCTCGTCGCTGCTGGCGGCCACGCCGCCGGGGGCCGAGGTGGGCACGTAAACGCGCGCCAGCCAAATCGACGCCACGCAGAACGGGATCACCATGAAGAAGATGGACCGCCAGCCAAACCAGTCCACCAGCAGCCCGCCCACCGACGGGCCCACGGCCGGCGCCAGGATCACGCCCACGGTGAACAGCGAGATGGCGCGCCCCTGCTCATGCGGCTGGAAGGCCCGCATGATGATGATGGCCGGAATGGGCTGCAGCACGCCAGCGGCCAGCCCTTCGATAACGCGCGCGGCCAGCACCAGCGGAAAGCTTTGCGCCACGCCGCCCAGGATGCCGCCGGCCATCAGCACCACCATGCAGCCGACGTAGGTGGCGCGGTAGCCAAAGCGCGCCAGCAGCCAGGGCGTGGTCAGCATGGTCACCGTGCTGGCCACCATGAAGCCGCTGGACACCCACTGCGCCATGGATTGCGCCAGGTGAAACTGGTGCGCCAGCGCCGGGATGGCGACGTTGACCACCGTGGACGACATGATCGACGCGATGGTGCCGACCATCACCGCCACCAGCAGCCGCCAGCGGTAGTGCTCGCCATGCCGCTCGCGCAGCGCCTGAGAGGTGCTGTTGGAAACTGGCGCGGATGGCGCGGATGAAAGGTCAGGCGGGCCAGACATGTAGGCCGAAAGGATACTGCCGATGCCGCCGGCGCGCTGGGCTGCGCGGCATAGCCGCCAAGGGGGGCGGCGGCGCGGCCTGCAGGGTTGGCGCGCCACACAGCCCATCGCCGGGCCGCACCAGCCTATTCACAGTGTTTTAGCCGTTCAGCGCAGGTGGCATCAGCGCTGGCAGCTATTGTATTTGGAGCAAACGCCGGCGTGGGCGAATCAGGCGCTGCCGCTTATCGGCGGGGCTGCCCTGCTGGCGCCGGCATCAGGCGCCCTCTCGCGCCGCCGCCTGCGCCGCGCAGCGCGCGCAGATGCAGGCGCGGCGGCGCGCGGCGGCGGGCACCTTCTCCAGCAGCGCGGGCGGAAAGCTGGCGGCCATGCACCAGCACGCGGCGGCCGCCTTCGGATCGGCGCCGGCCGCCGCCATCGCGCAGCCGTTGGGGCCGCCGCAAAGCGGGCAGCGGGTGGCGTCGATACCGGGGCTGGCGGCGCAGGTAGACACAAGGTGGGGCGCGGTCATGTGGGTGGTATTCTGAGCGATCACCCGCCGCGCCGCGCGCGGCGCCCCGGCATGAGCAACGAAGAGAGCCACCCCATGAGCGAAGGATTGAGCGCAGCGCAACTGAAAGAGCTGAAAGACATGCTGCTGGCCCGGCGCAAGGCGCTGACGGCAGAGATGGACCAGAACATCGAGAACCTGGCGCCGCCCGAAGTCAACGCCGGCAGCGTGTCGCAGGACGAAAACGCGCGCCTGCGCAACCAGACGCGCGAGGTGGACGCTGCCCTGACCAACCTGGACATGGCCGACATCGCCCGCATCGACCGCGCGCTGGAGGCGATGGACGAAGGCAGCTACGGCGTCTGCGCGCGCTGCGGCTGCCACATCCCGTTCGAGCGGCTGAAGGTCGAGCCCATGACCCAGCACTGCGTGAAGTGCAAGGGCGAGCTGGAACAGGCCGCCGCGCGCGCCTGACGCACTGGCCGGGCGGCTGGCGTGGGCGGCCGATGCCGCCCCTCAGCCAGCGCCGCTGACCGGCCACGCCCATCCGCGCCCGCACCCAGCGGCGCCCCACCCGTTCGCCACCCATGTCGCCCTCCACCTGGCTCAAGCTGCTCGTCGCCGCCCTGCTGGCGCTGCTGGCCGTCGCCTGGTGGACGACCTGGCTGGATGCCTACGTGCCGCCGCTGGCCGAATGGCGCCAGCAGGCGCGCCAGACCAGCGCCGGGCAAGCCTTGTCGAGCCCACCGCCGCCGCGCTGGGTGACCATCCCGCCGGGCGAGCGGGCCGCGTGCCTGAAAAAAGCCGGCGGTGAGCTGAACGCCGAATTCGTGCAGTGCCGCGCCGGGCGGCGCGAGCTGGTGCGCACCGAGTACGACGGGCGGCGCACCGTGCTGGAGGTCAAGCCGCTGGACTGATCCGCAGCGGTGTGGGAGCAGCGCGCCGATCGGCCTGCTACCGAATCCCTTTCAAGCCAACGAAGCCGTTCAAGCGGAGCCTGTCGAAACCGTTCAAGCGGAGCCTGTCGAAACCGTTCAAGCGGAGCCTGTCGAAACCGTTCACGCTGAGCCTGTCGAAGCGCGTAGCGGCTCTTTGACAAGCTCAAACCGAACGGTTCTTGTGGGTCGAAGGCCAATCGCTGCCATCCGATGGCTGCGGCGCGGCACAGCGCGGGGTGGCGGCGCGTCAGCACCGCGCCCACACGCGCACGACTGAGCCCCAGCGCGACCCAACGAAAAACCGCGCCGGAGCGCGGTTTTTATGAATCAAATTGGCCTCTGGCGCTTATCCCGCCTGCGCTAACAGCTTCTATTGTTATAGCAATCCGAAGCTGGCCGTGGAGCCGGTCAATCCATCAGGGCGTGGCGCCGGCCTTGACCTTCAGGCGCCAGGCGTGCAGCAGCGGCTCGGTGTAGCCGCTGGGCTGCTCGACGCCCTTGAACACCAGGTCGCACGCGGCCTGGAAGGCGGCGGACTTCTTGAAGTTGCCCTTCATCGGGTGGTACGCCGCGTCGCCCGCGTTCTGCTTGTCGACCAGGGCGGCCATGCGTTCCAGCGTTTCCTGCACCTGCTTGCGCGTGACCACGCCGTGCAGCAGCCAGTTGGCCATGTGCTGGCTGCTGATGCGCAGCGTGGCACGGTCTTCCATCAGGCCCACGTTGTGGATGTCGGGCACCTTGGAGCAGCCCACGCCCTGGTCCACCCAGCGCACCACGTAGCCCAGGATGCCCTGGGCGTTGTTGTCCAGCTCTTGCTGCTTTTCAGCGGCAGACCATTTGGCCTCGGGCACGACCGGAATGGTCAGCAGGCCGGTCAGCAGCTCGTCGCGCAGGGCTTGCGGGTCGGCCTTGGCCATGTCCTGCTCGATGCTTTTCTGCACATCGACCACGGGCACCTGGTGGTAGTGCATGGCGTGCAGCGTGGCCCCGGTGGGGTTGGGCACCCACGCGGTGTTGGCGCCGGCGCGCGGGTGGCCGATCTTCTGCTTCATCATCTCGCCCATCAGATCGGGCGCGGCCCACATGCCCTTGCCGATCTGCGCCTTGCCGCGCAGCCCGCAGGCCAGGCCCACCAGCACGTTGTTGCGCTCATAGGCCTGGATCCAGGCGCTGGTCTTCATGTCGCCCTTGCGGTAGACGGGGCCGGCCTGCATGCAGGTGTGCATCTCGTCGCCGGTGCGGTCCAGAAAGCCGGTGTTGATGAAGGCCACGCGCGCCTTGGCAGCGTCGATGCAGGCCTTCAGGTTCACGCTGGTGCGGCGCTCTTCGTCCATGATGCCCAGCTTGACGGTGTTGGCCTTCAGGCCCAGCAGCTGCTCGACGCGGCCAAACAGTTCGCTGGCAAAGGCCACTTCGGCCGGGCCGTGCATCTTGGGCTTGACGATGTAGACGCTGCCCTTGCGCGAGTTGCGCAGGCCGCTCTGGCCCTTGCCCTGCAGGTCGACCATGGCGATGGCGGTGGTGATGGCCGCGTCCATGATGCCTTCGGGGATTTCCTTCAGGCTGCCGTCCTTGGCCTTGTACAGGATGGCCGGGTTGGTCATCAGGTGGCCGACGTTGCGCAGGAACATCAGCGAACGGCCGTGGCGCGATACTTCGCCGCGGCCGTTGGGCTTGGTGTAGACGCGGTCGGGGTTCAGCCCGCGCGTGAGGGTCTTGCCGTCTTTCTGGAACGATTCGGTCAGCGTGCCCAGCAGGATGCCCAGCCAGTTGCGGTAGGCCAGCACCTTGTCTTCGGCGTCCACCGCGGCGACGGAATCTTCCAGGTCCAGGATGGTGGACACGGCGGCTTCCACCACCAGGTCGGCCACGCCGGCCGGGTCGTTCCTGCCGATGGGCGAGGTCGGGTCCACGCGGATGTCCAGGTGCAGGCCGTTGTGCACCAGCAGGATGGACGTGGGCGCGTTGGCGTTGCCCTGGTAGCCCACGAACTGGCTGGCGTCCTGCAGCTTGCTGCTTTTGCCGCCCTTGAGCTTGACGACCAGCTCGCCGTCTTTCACGACGTAGCCGGTGGAATCAACGTGCGAGCCTTTCTTCAGCGGCGCGGTGCGGTCCAGCACGTGGCGCGCCCATTCGATGACCTTGGCGCCGCGCTGGGCGTTGTAGCCCTTGCCTTTTTCCAGGCCCTTGGTTTCGGGGATCACGTCGGTGCCGTACAGCGCGTCGTACAGGCTGCCCCAGCGGGCGTTGGCGGCGTTCAGGGCGTAGCGCGCGTTCAGGATGGGCACCACCAGCTGCGGGCCGGCCTGCACGGCCAGCTCGTCATCGACGTTGGCGGTGGTCACCTGCACCTTGGCGGGTGCGGGCACCAAGTAGCCGATGCCTTCGAGGAACTGGCGGTAGGCGCGCATGTCCTTGATCGGGCCGGGGTTGGCCTTGTGCCAGGTGTCCAGCTCGGTCTGCAGGCGATCGCGCTCGGCCAGCAGCGCCACGTTCTTGGGCGCCAGATCGGTCACCAGCTCGGAGAAGCCGCGCCAGAAGACGTCGGGCTTCAGGCCGACTTCGGGCAGCACTTCCTGGTTGACGAATTCGTACAGCTCGTTGGCCACTTGCAGGTCGTGGGCCTGGGTGCGCTCGGTCATGAAAACCTCTTGAGAAGCAAACAATGGATGGACAAATGCCTGGGGGCGGCGCGCAGACAAGCCCGCACCGCTTGCAGACACTGTATTCGATTTGTTTAGGTCAAAAAACGGGATAAAAAACGAAGAACCTGTGACCAAAACGCAAAGATCGACGCGCTGAGCGGTTTGCGCGGGGAGGAGAGGCGGTGCGGGCTTTCAGGATGGGGAACACGATGCGCGAAAGAGCAGCTCGAAGGAGCGGGGCGCGGGCAGCCGCGCTCACCGCTGAGCGAAGGGCGTTGGCGCAAAGCGGGCGCCGTCAGCGCCGCACTATTAAATAAATAGCTGCCAGCGCTGGTGCAGCGGGCGCCGGCGCCTTATTTTCTTCATTGACGGACGCCGCCGATGCGCAACCAGCCCGGCGGCGCAGGCTTCAGTCCAGCCCCTCGCGCACGGGCCGTATCGTCATCCACAGCGCAGGCATCCACAGCGCCGCCGACTGCACCAGGGCCACCCCCAGGCTGCCTTGGCTGCGCCACGCCCAGCCCAGCGCGATCAGCACCAGCACGCCGTGCACGGGCATCGCCCAGCGCTTGCAGCCCATCAGCAACCAGCCCACGGCGGCGGCGCTGGCGCCGCAGAACAGGTAATAAACCCCGCTGCCGTGGCGCAGCGACACCAGCCCGCCAAACACCAGCAGCGCGGCCCAGGCGATCAGCACCATGCCCAGAAGGCGTGGCGGGCCGGAAGTGCGCGCGCCCGAATCTTCTTGCCGTGCGATCAGCGCCATGCGCATCTGCAGGGCTTCGTCCAGCACGGCGGCGTGGCCTTCGCCCGCTGCACCGCGCGGCGGGACGGCCGCGCCCTGCAGCGGGCCCGACGCCACGCGCGCTGGCGTGGGCGCAGCCGGCGGGGTGGCCACGGGCGTCAAGCCATTCAGGCTGGCGCGCTCGGTCAAGGTGGGCGGGTTGGCCGGGGGCACGCGGGTGGCGGGCGACAAGGCCGCCAGGGGCCGCGCGCCCTGTGCAGCCGCGGGCGGCCGGGTCATGCCCGGCACGGGGCCGGTGCGCGTTGCGTGCGCCACGGGGGCGGGCGCGCGCGGCGCCGGGGCCCGCGTGGCGGGGCCCGCGGGCTCGCTGGCGCGCATGCGGCCTTCCAGCTCGGCACGGGCGCGGCGGCTGCCGCGCTCGCTCAGCTGCTGCAGCTGGCTGACGCTCAACGAGCGCACATCAATGCGGGGCGAAGCGGGCGGCGGTGGCGCTGGCGGCATGGTGGTGGCGGGGGCTCCCTGTTTGGTTTGCGAGGATGATCGCATAGCCCCGCGCAGCGCGAACAGCGCGCGCCAGCTTTGCGCCACATCTGCGCATAATGCCCGCTTCATGGACAAGCTCAAGGCTTTCGAGACCTTCGCCTCGGTGGCCACGCGCGGCTCCTTGAGCGCCGCCGCCCGCGCCGAAGGGGTGGCGCCAGCCGTCATCGGGCGCCGGCTGGACGCCCTGGAAGAGCACCTGGGCGTGAAGCTGCTGGTGCGCACCACGCGGCGCATGGCGCTGACGCACGAAGGCGCGGCCTTTCTGGACGACTGCCAGCGCATCCTGACCGAGGTGGCGGGCGCCGAGGCCAGCGTATCGGCCGGCGGCGTGCACGCCAGCGGCCACTTGCGCATCACCGCGCCGGCGGGCTTTGGGCGGCGGCACGTCGCGCCGCTGCTGCCCGCCTTCCACGCGGCGCACCCAAGGCTGCGCATTTCGCTCAACCTGTCCGACCGCGTGGTGGATCTGGCTGCCGAGCCCTACGACTGCGCCGTGCGCGTAGGCGACTTGCCCGATTCCTCCCTGGTCAGCATCCGCCTGGCCGACAACCGCCGCTTGGCCGTGGCCACGCCCCAATACCTGCAACGGCGCGGCACGCCCGAGCACCCGCGCGAGCTGATGCAGCACGACTGCCTTGTGCTGTCCAGCGACGCCTCGCAAACCCGCGGCTGGGCTTTTCGCGTGCCCAAGGCCAGCGACGACGGCGCGCTGCCCGCCGGCGCTGCGGCGGAAGACGAGCTGATCCACCTGCGCCCCAGCGGGCCGCTGGATTGCTCCGACGGGCAGGTGCTGCACGACTGGTGCCTGGCCGGGCACGGCATCGCCTGGCGATCGACGTGGGAGGTGGAGCGCGAAATCGCCGAAGGCCGCCTGGTGCCCGTGCTGGAAGCGTTTGCCGCACCGCCCAACGGCATTTATGCGATCTTGCCGCACCCCACGCGGCACCTGCCGCTGCGCGTGCGGCTGTGGGTGGACTACCTGCGCGAGCGCTACGCGGACGAGGCCTTCTGGCGCGGCAGGCCTGCGCCGCTGGCGCGCCCGACGGTCACATCCGCTTCGTAGAATGGGCGGGATACCTGTCCCCCTATTTCGTCGCCCCCTTCGGAATCCTGTCGCATGGCGCTTGAAGCGATCCTGGCCTACCTGCACCTGCTGGCCATCCTGACCATGGTGGTGTTCATCGCCAGCGAGGCGGCGCTGTGCCGCATCGAATGGCTGAATGCCAAGGTGGTCGAACGCCTGGTGCGGCTGGACGCCATCTACGCCGGGGCGGCGGTGGCGGTGCTGGCCACTGGCGTGGCGCGCACGATCTGGGGTGTGAAGGGTACGGCCTGGTACTGGACCAACCCGCTCTTGCACATCAAGCTGACGCTGTTCGTGGTGGTGGCCCTGCTCTCCATCGGACCCACGCGCAGTTACCTGCGCTGGCGCAAGCGGCTGCGGGCCGACGGCACGCTGCCGACCGAGGCTGAGGTGCGCAAGACGCGCAAGCTGGTGATGATTGAAGCGCACCTGATCGCCCTGGTGCCGCTGGCAGCCGTGTTCCTGGCGCGCGGCTTCGGCTGACGTTAAGCCCGTGCCGCAGATTCTCCAGCGCCTGCCAGCGCGAAGCCTGGCTGCCCTGCTCTTGGCCGCCACCGGTGCGTGGGTGCTGCTGGCCGCACGGTTGTGGCGTACGCCACCCATCGACAACGTGGAGCAGCTGGTCTGGCGCGGGGCAGTGGAATGGGGCTACTACAAGCACCCGCCGCTGCCCACCTGGCTGCTGGCCGCCGCCAGCCCGGCGTGGCCCGCCACCCCGCTGCTGACGTACCTGCTGGCCGCCGCCTGCATGGTGGTGACGCTGTGGCTTTTTCACGCCCTGCTGCGGCCCCTGCTGGGGCGGGGCGATGCGCTGCTGGCCGTGCTGGCCGCGCTGTGCCTGACTTACGCCACCGACCGCCTGCCCATCTACAACCACAACGTGGTGATGATGCCGTTCATCGCCGCCGTGTGGTGCCTGCTGTGGCGCACCACGCAGCGCCCCAGCCTGGCGGCGTGGGCCGGCATCGGGCTTTGCCTGGGCGCAGGCATGCTGGCCAAGTACCAGATGGCGCTGGTGGCGCTGTGCGTTGCCTTGTGGTGGCTGCGCATCGGCGGCTGGCGCGTGGCCTGCCACCGGTGGGGGCTGGCACTGGCTGCGGTGCTGGCCGCGCTGGTCTTTGCGCCGCATCTGCTCTGGCTGACGACCCACCAGTGGGCGCCGCTGACGTACGCGAGCGACAGCTCGTTGGGCGCGCACCTGCGCTGGTCGGCGCGCGGGCCGCACGCCGTTTTGTGGATGGCCGACTGGATGGTCAACCGGCTGGCACCGGCCTGGGTGCTGGTGTTCGCTGCGGCGGGGGTGCTCAGCCAGCGCCCAGACAACCCAGAGCGGCCCGTGCCACCGCCGGACCGCTGGCAGCGCGATTTCCTGCTGCTGGCCGGTTTCGGGCCGATGCTGCTGACCGTGGCCCTCAGCATGGCGGGCGGCATTCACCTGCAGATGAAGTGGAGCACCGCCTTCGCCCTGTGGACGGTGCCGGCGATCCAGGTGCTGCTGCCCAGGCGCTGGCGCTACGGCGACGCGCCACTGCCCCGCGTGGTCTGGGCAATGGCCGGCCTGCTGCAGCTGCTGCTGCTGGCCATCACGCTGCACAGCGCAGACAAGCAGGCGCACCACCCGATGGGCAAAGGCGCCTGGCGGCAACGCGACTTTGCCGCCATGGCGCACACCATCGACGTGCCGGTGGACGTCATCAACGGGCCGTACGGCGTGGCGGGCATGCTGGCGCGCCATTTGCCCGGCCAGCCGCGTGTGCTGATCGACGGCGACTTGCGCCGAAGCCCCTGGCTGACACCCACCGATTTGGCCCAGGCCCGCACGATCAGCGTGTGGCCCACCTGCCAAGTCCCCGAAGGCGCCCGCCCGCTGGCGCGCGGCTGGGCCTGGTGGCCACGCCCAGCGCCCCCGCCGGTGGCGGACGGCCCGCAAGCTGCGGCAGAGATTGCGAGGCGTGCGCAAGCCAGCCACACGGGGGGCACAGCGGCGGTGCATTGCCCATGAACCCCTTCTTGCCCTCTGGCGGCGGCGATGTGGCCGCCACGAAACCCCTGGTGTTGTGCGCGGACGACTACGCCCAAAGCGCCACCATCAGCGCCGCCATCCGCCGCCTGGCCGCGCAGGGCCGCCTGTCTGCCACCAGCGCGATGGTGCTGTCGCCGCACTGGCCCGTGGAAGCCGCGGCGCTGCGGGCCAACGGGCGCGGGCGCATCGACGTGGGCCTGCACCTGGACTGGACCAGCCCCTTCGCCATCCACGCCGGCCACGGCATGACGCTGAACCGCGCCATGGCCCGCGCGGCGCTGGGCGGGTTTGACCGCGCCCAGGCCACGGCGGTGATTGAGCGCCAGCTGGACGCCTTCGAGGCCGCCTGGGACGCGCCGCCCGACCACGTAGACGGGCACCAGCACGTGCAGCAGTTCGCCGGCATCCGCGAGGCGCTGGTGGCCTGCCTGGCGCGCCGCTATGGCGCCCTGGCGCGCCGCCCGTGGCTGCGGGTGTCGCGCGCGCCCGCCGCACAGCGCACGCTGAAATCGGGCGTCATCGCAGCGCTGGGCGCCAACGCTCTTGAAAAGATAGCTACCAGCGCAGGATTGGCCTGCGCCAGATGGCTTTCTGGCATCTATGATTTTCAGGGCGACGAGGCCGCCTACGCCCACCACATGGCCCAGTGGCTGGCCACCAGCGACGCCGGCACGGTGCTGATGTGCCACCCCGGCGACGCCGACACGGTCAGCGAAGACCCCGACCCGATTGCGCCTGCCCGCGCGCGCGAGGCGCACTTCCTCGCCAGCGACACCTTCGCGCGGCAGCTGGCCGAGCAGCGCGTGCGGCTGGTGCGCGGCAGCGCGCTGTATTCAGCGCAGGCCTGAGCCAGCACCACGGTGCCCTGGCGCGGCAAAACGGCCCCAATCTGAAGCCGCGCTTAGCCAAACGCCTTGGCGGCCTGAAATCGCTTGCGCGCCCGCCACCGCGCCCCATACTGCGCAGCCGCAGGCCCAAGGCGGCCTGCCCAGCGCGACCCAACGCGCTGACGCACGGATGAGAGTCAGGGGATGGACGCTGCCAATTCATTGCCCACGCCGCCGCAAGGCACGCGCTGGGCCCCCAGCGCCGGCTGGCGCCTGAGCACGCGGCAGGCCCTGTTTGCGTGCTGGCTGGGGTTGATCCTGCTGGCCGCCGTTCGGCCGCTGGCGCTGCCGGACGAGGGGCGCTATGGCGAGGTCAGCCGCTGGATGCTCTTGTCTGGCGACTGGCTGGTGCCGCGCCTGAACGGGCTGCCCTTCTTCCACAAACCCCCGCTGCTGCACTGGCTGCAGGCGGCCGCCATGGCGCTGCTGGGCCCCACGGCTTGGGCAGGGCGCCTGGTGCCGGCACTGGCGGCGGGCCTCATGCTGGGCGGGCTGTACGCGGCAGCGCGGCGCCTGACGGGCGAACGGCTGGCCCGCCCCGCCGCCTGGATGCTGGCCACCAGCCCGGCGTTTTTGCTGGGCGGCCAGTACATCAACCACGACATGCTGGTGGCCGCGTGGATCGCCTCGGCCATCTGGTGCTTTGCGCTGGCCTTTTTGCTGGCGCCCGCCTCCGCCGACGCAAAACACGCTGACACGCCGCACGCCGGCTGGGCGCGGGCCGGTTTCGTGGCTTGCGCGCTGGGCCTGCTGACCAAGGGGCTGATCGGGGTGGTGCTGCCGGGCGCCGTGCTGTTCATCTGGATCAGCGTCACGCGGCGCTGGCGGCAGGTGCCGCGCCTGCCCTGGGTGTCGGGCGTGGCCTTGTTCCTGGCCATCGCCGGGCCGTGGTTCGCGCTGGCGGCGCACCGCTATCCGGGCCTGTGGGCCTATATGTTCGGCACGCAGCAGTTCGCGCGGTACACCAGCGGTGGCTTCAACAACGCGCAGCCCTGGTGGTTCTACGTGGCGGCCGCGGCGCTGCTGCTGTTCCCGTGGCCGGTGCTGATGCTCGTGCGCCAGCGCGCGCGCACCGCAGGCCAGCCCACCTCATTGGGAACGGCGGACGACCGCCGCACGCGCGAAACGCTGTGGCTGTGCGGGATCTGGCTGGGCACGATCTTGCTGTTCTTCAGCGTGCCGCGCTCCAAGCTCGTGGGCTACATCCTGCCCGTCATGCCGCCTTTGGCCTTGCTGTGCGCCGCGGGCTGGCAGCGCGCCGTGACGCGGTGGCCCGCCCTGACGCGCTGGTTCGTGGCGCTGGCGGCGGCGCCATTGCTGCTGTCGGTGGGCCTTACCCTGGGCATTGGCCGGATGACGGGGGACAAGCTCAACCCCGGCGTGGCGCAGGCGCTGGCGTGCCAGGCCAGCCCCAACGACCCGGTGTACCTGGCGCGCACCGGCTCTTACCCGTACGACCTGCCCTTTTTGGCGCGAACGCAACGCCCGCTGATCGTGGTGCAGGACTGGCCCAAGCTGCGCAGCAGCGCGGGCGACAGCTGGGCGCGCGAATTGATGGACGCGGGCGACTTTGAACCCGCCGCCGCTGCGGCGCTGCTGCAAACGCCCGACGCCCTGGCGCGCGCCGCCACCCAGCCCCGCCGCTGGCTGCTGACAGGGCCGCGCGCCGAGTCCGACACGCACGCCGACGCGCTGGCGCGCATGGGCTGGCACGCTACGTACGAAGACCCGCGCTGGACGCTGTGGCAATCAGCGCCGGAAGGCCCAGAAGCGGCTCAGCACGAAAGTTTGCCCGGCTGCCACCAGCAGGGCAGCCACCAGCGCCGGCCATGAGGGCACGCCCAGCCCGCGCAGCAGCAGCACGAATACCGCTTCGTTGGTGGCAAAGCCCAGCAGCGCCGTGGCGGCAAAGCGCCCCAGGCTCTGGCCGACGCCCGTGGCTGCATCGCGAAAGCTCAGCCACCGGTGGCCGCCAAAGCTGACGAAAAACGCCACCACGAAGCCCGCCGCATTGGCCCATTCCGGCGCCATCCAGCGCTGCGCCACACCAAACACCAGCAGGTGCGTCAGCGCGGCGGAGGCGCCCACGGCGCCAAACCAGAAGCCGGTGCGAAGGGCGCTCACAGCGTGGGGGTGTCCGCGGAAGGCGCGGCGCCATCGCCGGCCAGCCCCTGCCCCGCGCGCCCAGCGACCAGGTACAGCGGGCGCTGCTTCACCTCGTCGTAGATGCGGGCCACGTACTCGGACAGCAGCCCGATCGCCATCAGCTGCACGCCGGCCAGCAGCATCATGCCGGCCACGATGGTGGCGTAGCCAGGCACCGAGATGCCCAAAAAGGCGTACTCGAACACCACCCACAGCCCATACAGCAGCGCGGCCAGCGACAGCAGCACGCCCGTCATCCCCATCAGGCGCAGCGGCGTGGCCGAAAAGGCGAACAAGCCGGTGGTGCCCAAGGAAAAGGCGCCCACCAGGCCAAAGCGCGTCTCGCCCGCCAGGCGCGGCAGGGGTTCGTAGTCCAGCGCCAGGCTGCGAAAGCCCACCCACGCGTACAGGCCCTTCATGAAGCGGTGCCGCTCGGGCATCAGGCGCAGCGCCTGCACCACCCGCGCGTCCAGCAGGCGAAAGTCGCCCGCATTGCGCGGCACCTTGACGCGCGCGTGCCAGTTCAGCAGGCCATAGAAGACGCCCGTCAGGCGCCGCTGCAGCGCGGACTGGTCGCTGCGGGTGCGCCGCACGGTGTAGACCACGTCGTAGCCCTGCCGCCAGCCAGCCAGCATCTCGGCCAGCAGCGCCGTGGGGTGCTGGCCGTCGGCATCCATCAGAAAGACGATGTCGCCGCGCGCGCTGTCCAGCCCGGCGGACAAGGCCGCCTCTTTGCCGAAATTGCGCGACAAATCGATCAGCACCAGCTGCGGGTGCGCGGCGCACAGCTCGGCCGCCACGGCCGCGGTGGCATCGCGGCTGCCGTCGTTGACCACGATCAGCTCGACATGGGGCGAAAGCTGGGCCAGCGCGGCCAGCACCTGCGGCACGACGCGTGGCAGGGTGGCGGCCTCGTTGAAGGCCGGCATGACGCAGGAGATGCGGGGAACCGCCTGGGCGCGCTCATTCATGGGGCCGGATCATGCCGCAAATGGCGCGCGGGCTTGCGGCGCATCTGCCGCGACGGGCCGGGTGCGCGTGGATAATTCGCGCCCATGTCATCCGTCAAACAAGACTTGCTGGGCGCGCTGTCCGGCGAGCTCGAAAAACTATCGCCCGGCGCCGGTGAAAAGGCCGCGTTCGAATCGCCCAAGCAGGCCGCCCACGGCGACCTGGCGTGCACCGCCGCCATGCAGCTGGCCAAGCCCCTCAAGGCCAACCCGCGTGCGCTGGGTGAGCAGCTCAAGGCCACACTCGAAGCCACTCCGGCCTTCCAGCAGTGGGTAGAAGCGATCGAGCTGGCCGGCCCCGGCTTTCTGAACATCCGTCTGAAGCCCGCCGCCAAGCAGCAGGTGGTGCGCGAAGTGCTATCAGAAAAAGAGCTGTTCGCGCAGCAGCCACCTCGGCCAGACCGTGTTTTGGTTGAATTCGTCAGCGCCAACCCCACGGGCCCGCTGCACGTGGGCCACGGGCGCCAGGCCGCGCTGGGCGACGCCATCTGCAACCTGCTGAGCACGCAGGGCTGGCAGGTGCACCGCGAGTTCTATTACAACGACGCCGGCGTGCAGATCGAGACGCTGACGAATTCGGTGCAGTTGCGCGCCAAGGGCCTCAAGCCCGGCGCCGAGGGCTGGCCGGAAGCGGCCTACAACGGCGACTACATCCAGGACATTGCCGACGATTTTCTGGCCAAGAAGACCGTGCAGGCCGACGACCGCAGCTTTACCGCCAGCGGCGACGTGAACGACGTGGACGGCATCCGCCAGTTCGCGGTGGCCTACCTGCGCCACGAGCAGGACAAGGATTTGCAGGCCTTCCGCCTGAAATTCGACGAGTACTACCTCGAATCCAGCCTGTACACCAGCGGCCGGGTGGAAGCGACGGTGCAGCGCTTGATCGCCAACGGCAAGACGTACGAGCAGGACGGCGCGCTGTGGCTTAAGACCACGGACTACGGCGACGACAAAGACAGGGTGATGAAGAAGTCCGCCGTGACCACGCCGGACGGGCGCAAATCCGAAGGCGGCTACACCTACTTCGTACCCGACGTGGCCTACCACATCAGCAAGTGGGAGCGTGGCTACCACAAGGTCATCAACATCCAGGGCACCGACCACCACGGCACCATTGCCCGCGTGCGCGCAGGGCTGCAGGCGGCCGACGTGGGCATCCCCCTGGGCTACCCCGACTACGTGCTGCACACCATGGTGCGGGTGGTGCGCGGCGGCGAGGAGGTGAAGATCAGCAAGCGCGCCGGCAGCTACGTGACGCTGCGCGATCTGATCGAATGGACCAGCGCCGACGCGGTGCGTTTCTTCCTGCTGAGCCGCAAGCCGGATACGGAATACACATTTGACGTGGATCTGGCCATCCAGAAGAACAACGACAACCCGGTCTACTATGTGCAGTACGCCCACGCGCGCATCTGCTCGGTGCTGCAGGCCTGGGGCGGCGACGTGAACAGCCTGGCCAGTGTGGACCTGAGGCCCCTGGACAGCCCCGCTGCCCAGGCGCTGATGCTGCAGCTGGCCAAGTACCCCGACATGCTGACGGCCGCGGCGCAGGACTTTGCCCCGCACGACGTCACCTTCTACCTGCGCGAGCTGGCCGCCAGCTACCACAGCTACTACGACGCCGAGCGCATTCTGGTGGACGACGAGCCTGTCAAGCTGGCCCGCCTGGCGCTGGTCGCGGCCACCGCGCAGGTATTGCACAATGGTCTGTCGGTGCTTGGCGTGTCCGCTCCGACCAAGATGTGAGCGTTATTTTCAACATGATGAATTCAAAACAACGCGGCGGCACCTTTCTGGGCATCATCCTGGGGATGATGGTCGGCTTGGCGGCTGCGCTGGCCGTGGCGATCTACGTTGCCAAGGTGCCCATCCCGTTCGTCAACAAAAGCCCTTCGCGCACCAGCGGCCAAGATGCCGCCGAAGCGGAGAAAAACCGCGACTGGGACCCGAACAGCCCCCTGCGCAACCGCAACGCCGCCAAGCCGGGCGCGCCCACCGCCGCCGGCACCGTGGCGCCCGCCCCCGAGGCGACGCCTGTGCCTGCCCCGGTCGAAGTAGCGCGCCCCACCTCGCGGCCCGTGCCGGCGCCCGCCGAAGTCACCCCGCCCACGCGCAGCGCGGCCGCGTCCGCCACCCGTGAGCGCGAACGCGAAGCCAAGCCCGCGACGGAAACCGCCACCGCCTCGGCAACCAAGCCTGCGGCCGAATCCACCGCGCGCACCCCTTCCAAGCCCACTTCGTCCGACCCGCTGGGCGACCTGGTCGCCTCGCGCACCGGCAATGCCGCACCCAGCAGCGCCACGGCCGACCCGTTCACGTATTTCGTGCAGGCCGGCGCCTTCCGCACCCAGGACGACGCCGACGCGCAGCGCGCACGCCTATCCCTCATGGGCGTGGAAGCGCGCGTGACCGAGCGCGAGCAGGCCGGCCGCACGGTGTATCGCGTGCGCGTGGGCCCGTTCCAGAACAAGGACGCCGCCGACCGCGTGAAGGGCCGCCTGGATGGCAATGGCTTCGATTCCGCCCTGGTGCGCGTGCAGCGGTAATTCGGCACGCCGCTGCTGAAAGACGGCGGGATGGACGGAACTTCGGCCGCGCCGGCTCACTCCATAGCCCGCTACCCCTGTTTCTTGGAGAACTAGATGAAACGTCGCGAATTTGCCCTGAGCGCCACCGTGTTGGCCGCGCCGGCATTGATTTCCCTGCCTGCTCACGCCCAGTCGGGCAAGGGCTACGTCGAGCTGAAGAGCCGCGCCCCCGTGAACGCTCCGGCCGGTCAGGTCGAAGTGGTGGAATTCTTCTCATACGGCTGCGTGCACTGCATGCACTTTGAGCCGATCTTTGCCGCATGGAAGAAAGCGGCCCCCAAAGACGTTTCCGTGCGCCTTGAGCACGTGGGCTTCAACAGCAGCTTCGAGCCGCTGCAGCGCATCTATTACGCGCTGGAATCCATGGGCAAGGTCGACGAAGTGCACGCCAAGATCTTCGACGCGCTGCAGGTCAAGAAAATCCGCCTGGACAAGCCGGATGTGCTATTCCCCTGGATCGCCGAGCAGGGCCTGGATCGCGCCAAGTTTGAAGCCGCCTACAAATCCTTCGGCGTGGCCAGCAAGATTCGCCAGGTCACCCAGCTGCAGGACGCCTACAAGGTCGAAGGCACGCCTGCCTTGGGCATTGCTGGCCGCTACTACACCGATGGGTCGATGGCCGGTGGTTTTGAACGCATGATTCAGATCACCAACAACCTGATTGCCCAAACCCGCAAAGGTTGATGGCCGCAGCCCGCCAAGGCGCCAGAATGAGCCCGTTTCGACGGGCTTTTTCATGCGCGGGCGGCACGCTGCGCTTACAATGGCGCGCATAGGTAAAGCAAAAATCGTGCCCCATACCCAGACTCTCTGGCGCCTCTTGGGCGGTGCCGCTGCCGGCCTGTTGGCGCTGGCGCTGGTCACCCCCGCCTTCGCGGAACGCGCCGACCGCGACAAACCCATGAACATCGAAGCGGACGCAGGCCGCTACGAAGATCAAAAGCAAGTCACCACCTTCACCGGCAATGTTGTGGTGACCAAAGGCACCATCGTGATGCGCGGCGCGCGCCTTGAGGTGCGCCAGGACGCGAGCGGCAACCAGTCCGGCACGATGTACGCCGACTCCGGCAAGCGCGCCTTCTTCCGGCAAAAGCGCGAGGGCGTGGACGAATACATCGAGGGCGAAGCCGAAACCATCGAATACGACGGCAAAAGCGACATCGTGCGTTTCATCCGCCGCGCCGAAATGCGCCGCCTGGCGGGCGCCACGATTCAAGATGAAGTGATGGGCAGCTTGATCGTCTACAACAACGTGACCGAGGTTTACACGGTCGACGCCGGATCTCGCGCCGCAGGCGCCCCGTCGGCTGCCCCCGGCGGGCGCGTGCGCGCCATCCTGGCGCCGCGCAATCCGGCCAGCGCCCCGGCCGCTGCGCCAGCGCCCGCCGCCAGCGCGCCGCTGCGGCCCTCGACGACATTGCCCGCCACAGGATCCGCACGGTGAGCGAGGCGAACGCGGAAGCACTGGCCTCGCGCTTTGGCGGCAGCATGCCCGCCGCCTTGGCGCCTGAGCACGGCCACAGCCGCCTGGAGGTGCGCGGGCTGCGCAAGAACTACGGCGCCCGCCGTGTGGTGCACGACGTGTCGCTGGACGTGGCCAGCGGCGAGGTCGTCGGCCTGCTGGGCCCGAACGGCGCGGGCAAGACCACCTCGTTCTACATGATCGTCGGCCTGGTGCGCGCCGACGCCGGCACCATCAGCATCGACGGGCGGTCGATTGAAGACATGCCGATCCACCGTCGGTCGCGCCTGGGCTTGTCTTACCTGCCGCAGGAAGCATCGATCTTTCGCAAGCTCACGGTGGCCGAGAACGTGCGCGCCGTGCTGGAGCTGCAGGTCGGCCCCGACGGCCGCGCGCTGAGCCGCGACGAGATCGAGCGGCGCCTGACCGAGTTGCTGGAGCAGCTGCACGTCAACGACCTGCGCGATTCCCCGGCGCCGGCGCTGTCGGGCGGCGAGCGCCGCCGCGTCGAGATTGCTCGCGCCCTGGCCACTCAGCCGCGCTTCATCCTGCTGGACGAGCCGTTCGCAGGCATTGACCCCATCGCCGTCATCGAGATCCAGCGCATCATCGAATTCCTGAAGGCGCGCGGCATTGGCGTGCTGATCACCGATCACAATGTGCGTGAAACCCTGGGCATTTGCGACCACGCCGTCATCATCAGCGAAGGGCGGGTGCTGGCCACCGGCACGCCCGCGCACATCGTCGAGGACCCACAGGTGCGCCGCGTGTACCTGGGAGAGAATTTCCGCCTGTGAAGCCCGGTCTGTCGCTGCGGGTTTCGCAGCACCTTGCGCTCACCCCTCAGCTGCAGCAGTCGATCCGGCTGCTGCAGTTGTCCACACTGGAGCTGTCCAGCGAGGTGGAGCAGATGCTGGACGACAACCCTTTTCTGGAGCGCGAGGAAGACGGCGCCCCGCGCGAGGAATTCGGCCTGTCGCGTGCCGACACGCGCACCAGCGAGGGCGACCGGGTCAGCGAGAATGCTACAGAATTTGAAGCTGCCAGCGCTGATGGCGCGGGCGCTGAAGGCCCGTTGGACTCTGAATCCCTACTGCACGAAGGCTGGGACGGCGATGGCAGCGTGGACGTCAGCGCCGACGACGGCGAATGGGGTGGCGACGCCCCGGCGCGGGGACAGCAGGCTGCGGGCGACGACGAGCTGGACGCCGGCGAACGCACGGGCGCCCAGGAAAGCCTGACCGCACACCTGCATCAGCAGGCGCTGGCCCTTCGCCTGTCGCCCGAGGATTCGGCCGCGCTGCGCTTTCTGATCGAGTCGCTGAACGAAGACGGCTACCTGGAAGATTCCCTTGCGCAGCTGGCCGCCACGCTGATCGACGACGACGACGATATCGAGCAGATGGAAGAGCTGGTGCACCGCTTCACCATGGCGCTAAAACTGCTGCAGTCGCTGGAGCCGGCCGGCGTGGGCACCCGCAACCTGGCCGAATGCCTGTCGCTGCAGCTGCGCGATCTGCGCGCAGCCTGCGCGGGCGAGCCCGACGAGCTGGCCCGCGTCGGGGCGGCCGAGGCCATTTGCGCCCAGCACGGGGCAATCGAGCTGCTGGCCAAGCGCGACGCCAAGCGCCTGGCCGCGCTGACGGGCCTGCCCGAAGCGCAGGTGCGCCAGGGCATGCAGCTGATCGCCACGCTGGAGCCCAAGCCGGGGCGCCGCTTTGCCGACGTGGAGCGCAACGTGGTGGTGCCCGACGTGATCGTCAGCGTGCGCGGCAGCGGTGCGCAGCAGCGCTTTCGCGTGCAGCTGAACCCAGATGTGATGCCGCGCCTGCGCGTGCACGACGTGTACGCCAGCGCACTGCGCGGCGGCAAAGGCGGCGAAAACCACCAGGCGCTGGCGCAGCGGCTGCAAGAGGCCCGCTGGTTCATCAAGAACATCCAGCAGCGCTTTGACACCATCCTGCGCGTGTCGCAAGCCATCGTCGAACGGCAAAAGAGCTTCTTCATCCACGGTGAGCTGGCCATGCGGCCCATGGTGCAACGCGACCTGGCCGACGAGCTGGGCGTGCACGAATCCACCATCTCGCGCGTGACCACCGCCAAGTACATGGCCACGCCGCGCGGCACGTTCGAGCTGAAGTATTTCTTCGGCTCGGCGCTGGCCACCGAATCGGGCGGCAACGCGTCCAGCACCGCCGTGCGGGCGCTGATCAAGCAACTGATCGATGCCGAGAACACGGCCAAGCCGCTGTCCGACAACCAGCTGGCCGAGCTGCTGAAAGCCCAGGGCATCGACTGCGCGCGCCGCACGGTAGCCAAGTACCGCGAGGGCTTGCGCATACCCGTGGCCGGGCTGCGCAAGGCTTCTGCCTGACGCGCCGCCAGGCGCCGTCGTCGACCGCCTGTCACGGCTATGCCTCGTGGCAGAGCGCGCGTCGCGCACACCGATACACTGGGTCGCGTGTAGGAATTCCCCTACGCGTTTGCATCGGACGTGCGGCCAGCCACGGCGCCTCACGCCTGGCCGCCAGCGCACGATCTGACCAAGGACCACCGGTGGCGCTGCTCAAACCTCAATCCCAACTTCACACGCCTGGCGCGATTCAAGCCCACGGCGTGCTGATCGCGTTGGATGGCTTTGGCGTTGTGACGCACCTGAGTGCCAATGCGGCCAAGCTGCTGGGCCACGAGGCGCCCTCGCTCGGCCGCGCGCTGCCCGAACAGTTTGGGCTGAGCGGCGCCAGCCTGGTTGCCGCAAAAGCTGGCGGCGAAGATTCTGCGTTGGCCGATCATCACCGCGTCGCCCTGAACGGGCGGCAGTTTGACTGCCTTGTCCGGCGGCAGAAATGGGGCACGCTGGTCGAGCTGGAACCCAGCCCCCACCCTAGGCAAGACCTTGATCCCGGCCCAACCTTGCATCAGGTGGTGCGCCGCTTGCGCCAACAGACCAACGTACAGGGTTTGCTGGACGAAGGCACGCGGGCCCTGCGCGCCATGCTGGGTTTTGACCGCGTGCTGGCCTACCATTTCAAGCGAGACGGCAGCAGCCAGGTGGTGGCCGAGGCCAGCAGCGCCACAGACTGGCCGCCGCGCCTGGGTCAGCGCTTTCCAGAAGCCCACATACCGGTTGAAGCGCGTCGCTTGTTCAGCCTGAATCCGGCGCGGCACGTTCCGGATGCTGACAGTGCGCCGGTGCCGCTCGAAGCTGCGCCCGGTCACGAAGCTCCGCTGGATATGACACTGTCCGCACTGCGCAGCGTGCCGGACTTTCATGCCCATTACCTGCATGACAGCGGGATCAGTGCGTCCATGTGCGTGCCCTTGATCGTGGACGGCGATCTGTGGGGCATCCTCGCCTGCCATCACCGCGCGGCGGTGCAGGTGCCCTACCCCGTGCGCGCCAGCTGCGCCGTGCTGGGCGAGCTGCTGTCTACCCAGTTGCAATACCAACTGGACAAGGACCGCGCTGCACGCGAGTTGACGCACGAGCGCCTTCGCGGCAATTTGCTGGCGCAACTTCAGGGCGCCACCGATCCGGCGCTGGTGCTGGCATCGCGACTGCCGAACATGGCGCGCGCCTTCAGGGCGCAGGCTGCGGTGATGAGCCACCAATCCAGCGTGTTCGCGCACGGCGATATCCCCCACGGACTGCAGACCGCCCTGCTGCGCTGGCTGCACGACGGCGGCGTCGACAGCGGTCGGGTGTATGTCACCGATGCGCTGACCGAGTCTGCACCCGACCTGGCGGCACGGCTGACGGGCTGGGGCGGGATGATGTCGTTTTGCTTTGACGAACCCAGTCAAACGCGGATCCTGCTCTTGCGCCGCCAGGCCCCGGACGCCGGCGACGGCGATGTGCCCAGCGCAGCGCGTAGCGCCCTTGGTGAAACCACGACCGGCCCAGACAGCGACTTTGACGGCACTGTCGCATGGGGCGCGGTGGAGCGGGATGCGCTGCAGGCATTGGGTAACAGCCTGGGGCTGCTGGTGGGCGCTGGCGTGGCCGACATGCACCGCTACCGCAACGCCGTCGGGGCCATGCTGCGCGCGCAGGCGCGTGAAGTGGCGCTGCCCGAGTCCAGCGACCAAACCAGTCGCTTCGACCGCGTGCTGCACAAGGCGATGGAGCTGAGCCTCATGCGCGGCAACGTCAAGCCATTGGCCCTGGCACCCGTGGACCTGCCCGCCCTGCTGTCCGCGCGCGTGACGCAAGCGCTGCAGCGCGAACACGGTGCGTCGATCTATCTGGACACGCCCGCCAAGCGCGGCGACGCCGCCCCCGTGGTCGTTCAGGCAGACCACGAACGCCTGGCCGCGCTGTTCGACGGCTTGATCGACAACGCCTTGCGGCACGGGCAGGCCGGCGAGTCGGTGGTGGTGCGCGTCCGTCGCGAGGGCGATTCCGCCGTCACCGAAATCAGCAACATCAGCCCTCCCATCGTTCCGGCGGTGGTGGACATGTTGTTCAGCGGCACCGAACCGGCCGCGGTGGACGATTCGCGCGGCGGCCTGGGCTTCGGCCTGTACGTGTGCCAGTCGATCGCGCAGGCGCACGGCGGATCGCTGGCGTACACGCACGAAGACCCGTTCGTGACCTTGTCCGTGCGCCTGCCCCTGGCGCCGGCACTGGCGCACTGCGCGCGTCGGTCACAATGCGCAGCCATGGCGACTTCATCTGGCACTGCCGCATTCAAGGCGGCCGATCTGACACTTTTCCTGCCTTGCGCCGGCGGCGTGGAGGGCTACCTGGCCGACGAGGTTCACGGGCTCACCGGTTTGACCGGTCACGACCTGCTGGCCGAACGCGGGGGCGTGCGCGTGCGCGGCGACTGGGCCGTGGTGATGCGGCTGAACCTGCACAGCCGCCTGGCGCAGCGCGTGCTGATCGAGCTGGCGCACGGCCCCTACCGCGACGAACACGACCTGTACGCACTGGCCGCCGAAGTGCCGTGGGAACAGTGGTTTCAGGCCCGGCAGACTTTCCGCGTGGACCTGACGGCGCAGGCCAGCCCGCTCAAGAGCCTGAACTTCGCCACACTGCGCGTGAAAGACGCGGTGGCCGACCGCTTCCGCAACGCCGCGGGCGGCGTTCGGCCCAGCATCGACACGCAGCACCCGCAGGTCCGCATCCACGCGCACCTGAGCGCCACGCACGCCAGCGTGTCCATCGACACCAGTGGCGAGCCATTGTTCAAGCGCGGCTGGCGGCAAGACAAAGGCGATGCGCCGCTCAAGGAAACGCTGGCCGCTGCCATGCTGGCCGCCAGCGGCTGGTGGGAGCCCGCCGCAAGCCGCGTGAGTGAGCTGCCGCTGTACGACCCCTGCTGCGGCAGCGGCACCATCGCCATCGAAGCCGCGCAACTGGTGCTGGGCCTGCCTGCGGGCGGCGCGCGCCGCTTTGCGTTCGAGCAGCTGCGCCCGTTCGACGCGCGCACATGGATGGCGATCAAGGCCGCAGCGCGCGAAGGCGCTCGGCGCCCCGGCCCCATCCAGGTGTTCGGCAGCGACGTGGCCCACCGCATGGTCGACTTCGCCCAGCGCAACGCCGAGCGCGCGGGCGTCGGCCACGCCGTACAGCTGCGCGGTGGCGATGCGCTGCAGCGCGTACCGCCCACCCCGCAGCCGGGCGTCATGCTGATGAACCCGCCGTACGGCGAACGCATCGCGGCCGCGGGCGTGGCCGGGCAAAAGGCGCGCGGGCGCGAAGCGTTTCAGCACGGCCCACTGAGCCGCTCGGCGGACCAGCGACGCCCAGGCGAAGACGCCGCCGAACGCGACACGGGCGACGATTTCTTTGCCCAACTGGCCGCGCACTGGAAGACGCACTACGCCGGTTGGACGGCCTGGCTGCTCACGCCCGATCTGAAGCTGCCCAGCCGGTTGCGGCTGAAGGAAACGCGCCGCGTGCCGATGTGGAACGGGCCCATCGAATGCCGCCTGTTCCGCTTCGACCTGACGGCGCGGCGCGAAAAATCCGACTCAAATCCGCCTCCAGCGCCCTAGCCGCCTGCGCCGGCAGCTACACTTTTTGAAGTATTGAATGACCCAGCTGGAGGCAGGCACCGCCGTCGTCATCGACACCAACTGCGTGCTCGACCTGTGGGTGTTTCATGATCCCGGCGCCAGCGGCTTGCTGCGCGACATCGTGACCACGCGATGGCGCTGGCACGCTTCAGCGGCGATGCGCGATGAGTTGCGCCGCGTGCTGGCCTACCCGCTGATCACTGCGCGGCTGGAGGCCACCCGCCAAACCGCCGAGCAGATTCTGGCGCTGTTCGACACCCATGCCCTGATCGAAGAGGCCGCGCCAGCGCCCTGCCCTGTGCGCTGCCGCGACGCAGACGACCAGATCTTCATCGACCTGGCAGCGCAGCGCCGCGCCATGCTGGTCAGCAAGGACGGCCACGTGCTGGAACTGGCGCGCAGGCTGACCGCCTACGGGGTCCAAGTGCGCAAGCCCTGGCCTGAAGAAGCGACTTCGGCGCAAGCTGCGCCATAGAAAAAGCCGGCCAGCCCCTGCGGGGCCGCCGGCTTACGGTGTGCGGGCGGCCCGCCTGCGTCACAGCGATTTCTTGAGCAACGCCCCCAGCTCGCCGATGATGCCGCGGCGGAACAGCAGCACGCACACCACGAAGATGGCGCCCTGAATGACGGTGACCCAGGCGCCCAGCTCGGCCAGGTAGTTCTGCATCGTCACGATCACCGTGGCACCGATCACGGGGCCGAAGATGGTGCCCAGGCCGCCCAGCAGCGTCATCAAGACCACCTCACCCGACATGCTCCAGTGCACGTCGGTCAGCGAAGCCAGCTGGAACACCAGCGCTTTGGTGGAACCGGCCAAGCCCGCCAAAGCAGCGGAAATCACGAAGGCGATGTGCTTGAACTTGTCGGCGTCGTAGCCCAGCGAGATGGCGCGCGGCTCGTTCTCCCGGATGGCTTGCAACACCTGACCGAAGGGCGAATACACCACGCGGCGGATGAACAGAAAGCCAGCCAGGAAGATCACCGCCACGAAGATGTACATCGCGGTGGGGTTGGACAGATCAATCAAGCCAAACAGCTTGCCGCGTGGGACACCCTGGATGCCGTCCTCGCCGCCGGTGAACGGGGCCTGCAGACTGAAGAAGAAGATCATCTGCGCCAAGGCCAGCGTGATCATGGCGAAGTAGATGCCCTGGCGACGGATGGCCAGCAGCCCCACCACCCAGCCCAGCACGCCCGCGCTCAGCGTGCCCAGCAGGATGGCCAGCTCGGGCGTCAGGCCCCATACCTTGGCAGCGTGCGCGCTCACGTAGGCGGCGCCGCCGAAGAACATGGCGTGGCCGAAAGACAGCAGGCCGACGTAGCCCAGCATCAGGTTGAAGGCGCACGCAAACAGCGCGAAGCACATCACCTTCATCATGAAGACCGGGTACACGCCCAGCAAGGGCGCGGCCACCAGGATGGCCACCATGATGATGAAGGCGGCGCGCTGCGTGCGCGCCACGCCTTGGCTGGTGGCGGCCTGTGCTGCGGCGCCGGCCTGGTAAACGGAAGAGGAATTGGAAGTCACGGCGTTCATGGTCGGTCGCTTACTTCTGGGTGCCGAAGAGGCCGGCCGGGCGGATCAGCAACACGATGGTCATGATCACGAAAATCACGGTGGTGGAAGCCTCGGGGTAGAAAACCTTGGTCAGCCCCTCCACCAGGCCCAGCGCGAAGCCGGTGATGATGGCGCCCATGATGGAGCCCATGCCACCGATCACGACCACGGCGAACACCACGATGATCAGATCGGCCCCCATTTGCGGGCTGACCTGGTAGATGGGCGCGGCCATCACGCCGGCCAGCGCCGCCAGTGCCACACCGAAGCCGTAGGTCAGCGTGATCATGCGTGGCACGTTGATGCCGAAGGCTTGCACCAGCTGCGGGTTTTCGGTGGCCGCGCGCAGGTAGCCGCCCAGCTTGGTCCGCTCAATCACGAACCACGTGGCCAGACACACCACCAGCGAAGCCAGAATCACCCAGCCGCGGTACTTGGGCAGGAACATGAAGCCCAGGTTGTAGCCGCCCGAGAGCTGCTCGGGTATGGAGTACGGCAAGCCGGTCGAGCCGTATTCGTTGCGAAAGAACCCTTGGATCATCAGGCCCAGGCCGAACGTCAGCAGCAGGCCGTAGAGGTGATCCAGCTTGTACAGGCGCGCCAGCATGGTGCGCTCGATGACGACACCGGCCGCGCCCACCAGCAGGGGCACCAGCAGCAGCGACCACCAGTACCCCAGGCCGAATTTGTTCAGCAGCAGGTAAGCCCCAAAGGCGCCCAGCATGTACTGGGCCCCGTGGGTGAAGTTGATGATGTTGAGCAGGCCGAAGATGACGGCCAGGCCAAGCGACAGCAAGGCGTAGAACGAGCCATTGATGAGGCCGATGAGCAACTGCCCCATCATCGCCTGAATGGGAATGCCAAAGATATCCATGCGTGTCCTACGCCTTGCTAGTGCCTGACCTTAGTGGGCCTTGATTACTTCTTGACCAGCTGGCAGCTGCCCTGATCCATCGGCCGGAAAGCCTTGTCGGCCGGGATCGTGGCGACGGTCTTGTAGTAGTCGTACGGGCCTTTCGACTCGCTGGGCTTCTTCACCTCGAAGAGGTAGACCGGATGGATCTTGCGGCCGTCCTGGCGGATCTGACCCTTGCCGAACAGCGGGTCGTCGGTGGGCAATTCCTTCATCTTGGCGACCACCTTGGTGCCGTCGTCCGTCTTGGCCGCGTCGACCGCCTTCAGGTAGTGAATCACCCCCGCATATACGCCCGCGTGGTCGGAGCTGGGGTACTTGCCACCGTTGGCCGGTGCGAAGCGCTTGGTCCAGGCACGGGTCTGGTCGTTCTGGTCCCAGTAGAAAGCTTCGGTGATGTTCAGCCCCTGCGCCGTGTTCAGCCCCAGGCCATGCACGTCGGGCAGGAACACCAGCAGGCCCGCCAGCTTCTGGCCACCTTTGGTGATGCCGAACTCGGACGCCTGCTTGATCGAGTTGATGGTGTCGCCACCCGCGTTGGCCAGGCCAATGATCTTGGCTTTGGACGACTGCGCCTGCAGCAGGAAAGAAGAGAAATCCTGCGTGTTCAGCGGCACCTTGACGGCGCCCAGCACCTTGCCGCCGGCGCCTTTGACCACATCGGAAGTGTCGCGTTCCAGCGCGTGGCCGAAAGCGTAGTCGGCCGTCAGGAAGAACCAGCTGTTGCCGCCGGCCTTCACCACTGCGCTGCCCGTGCCGTGTGCCAGCATCCAGGTGTCGTACAGCCAGTGCACGGTGTTGGGCGAGCAGTCCTTGCCCGTCAGGTCAGAGGTGGCAGCGCCGGTGTTGATGAAGGCCTTGCCCTTTTCGCGCGTGACCTGGTTGATGGCCAAGGCCACCGACGAAGTGGGCACGTCGACGATGGCGTCCACTCCATCGGTGTCGTACCACTTGCGAGCAATGCTGGAGCCAACGTCCGGCTTGTTCTGGTGATCGGCGGATACCACTTCCACCTTCAGCGAAGACTTGGTGGCCTTGAGGTAGTCCTCCACCGCCATCTTGGCGGCGACCACCGAGCCTGGCCCGCCGATGTCGGCGTACAGGCCAGACATGTCATTCAGCACGCCGATCTTCACGACGTTGCCCGACACCTGGGCTTGCGCCACGCCGGCGGCACCCATGCCCGCGATCAGGGCGCACAGCAATTTGCGTTTCATACAGACTTCTCCTTCAGGTAAGTGAACAGACGTGAAAACACCGGCCAGAGCGCTCAGACGCCCAGGTACTCGTGCAGCATGTGCATGTTGGCTTGCAGCTCTTCGGCGCTGAATTCGCGCACGATCAACCCACGCTCCATGATGTAGAAGCGGTCGGCCAGCGGCGCGGCAAAGCGGAAGTTCTGCTCCACCATCAGCACCGTGAAGCCGCGTTGGCGCAGCTCGCGGATCATGCGTGCCAGCGCCTGCACGATCACCGGCGCCAGGCCTTCGGAAATTTCATCCAGCAGCAGCGTTTTGGCACCGGTGCGCAGAATGCGCCCCACGGCCAGCATCTGTTGCTCGCCGCCCGACAGGCGCCCACCCGGGCTGTTGCGGCGCGCCTTTAGGTTGGGGAACATGTCGTAGATTTCTTCCACGCTCATGCCGCCCTCGGCCACCTTGGGGGGCAGCATCAGGTTTTCCTGGCAGGTGAGCGAAGTCATGATGCCGCGCTCTTCGGGGCAGAAGCCCACGCCCAGCCGCGCAATGTGGTGCGGCGCCATCTTGATCGTTTCGGTGCCGTTCACCTGGATGGTGCCGGCGCGCTTGCCCACCAGGCCCATGATGGCGCGCAGCGTGGTGCTGCGCCCGGCGCCGTTGCGGCCCAGCAGGCTGACCACCTCGCCCTGGCGCACGTCCATGTTGACGCCATGCAGGATGTGGGATTCGCCATACCAGGCGTGCAGGTCCTTGAGCTGGATGGCCAGCGGTGCATTCGATGTGCTCATGTCGTGTCTCCCCCGTCAGCCGTGCGCGCCTTGCAGCGCTTCTTCGGCGCTGCCCATGTAGGCCTCCAGCACCTGCGGGTTGCGCGACACTTCGGCGTAAGGGCCTTCGGCGATCACCTGGCCGAACTGCAGCACGGTGATCATGTCGGCGATGCTGCCGACCACGCTCATGTTGTGCTCCACCATCAGCACGGTGCGGTTGGCGGCCACCTTCTTGATCAGCTGCGTGACCATGTCCACGTCTTCATGGCCCATGCCCTGCGTGGGTTCATCCAGCAGCATGAGCTTGGGCTCCATGGCCAGCGTGGTGGCGATCTCCAGCGCGCGCTTGCGGCCGTAGGGCAGCTCGACGGCGGGCAGGTGTGAATACTCGGTCAGACCCACTTCGTCCAGCAGCTCCATGCAGCGCATGTTCAGCTGGTTGAGGGTGCTTTCCGACTTCCAGAACTGGTAGGCGGTGCCCAGCGTCTGCTGTAGCGCCACGCGCACGTTTTCCAGCACGCTCATGTGCGCGAAAGTGGACGAGATCTGGAACGACCGCACCACACCGCGGCGGGCGATCTGGGCGGGCTTTTCCTTGGTGATGTCCACGCCATCGAACAGGATCTGGCCACGCGTGGGATCGAGAAACTTGGTGAGCAGGTTGAAGCACGTGGTCTTGCCCGCGCCGTTGGGGCCGATCAAGGCATGGATGCTGCCGCGGCGCACCTTGAGGTTCACCTCGTTGACGGCCACGAAGCCCTTGAACTCTTTGACGAGCCCGCGCGTTTCCAGAATGTTGTCCGAACTCATGTGGCCCGAGCTACCCGATAGTTGGTGAAAAACGGGCAAATTATGGGTGGCGCACTGCAGCACAACGCTAGGGGTTTTCACCCGTGAAACGTCTTGCGGGCGTGCCCAGGCTGGCCGCTTTCGGCCACGCTTTTCTGCGTCCAGAAAGGTCATCACGCGAGCGCTTTCCAAATTGCCACTGGCGGCTTGCGCGAACCGGCTGAGGGGCTGTACTAACCACTCTTGCGCGCAAGGTTCGAGTCGATTGAGCACGCCAATGGCGGCGACGCCGATAACCAATCGCTATTTAATCAATAGCCTCCAGCGCTTATCCAGCTTGCGCTACAGGCTGATTTGCCTCAAAAAAACTATTCAGCGCCGCATGGCTCAAGCGGCGGCGACGCGCACGGGCGCCACGCGCTCAGTCAATGCTGCGCGTTGTGCGTGTCGGACGCCGTCCACGTCACCGGCACCTCGCTGGGCGATGGCGGCGCGGCCACCGGTTCGGGCGCTTGTTGCGGCTCGACCGACACAGCATGCGGCTGCGCAGCAGCGGGGGCGGTGCGCAGCTGCTGCGCCACCTCGCTGGCCGAAGCGGGCGCGTTGCTTTTGCGTCGCGCCGCGGCGTCGCGCAGGTCGGGCGGCGCCGCATCGGTGGCGGGCTGTTGCGGCGCAAAGCTGTGGGCGCTGGCCAGCGGCCAGTACAGGCGGAACACGTTGGGCAGGTGCGCCAGGTCGTCCAGGATGGCGCCGCGCGCCACTTGCGGCATCAAGGAGGACAGCAGGCGCACCTCGGCATCGTCGATGCGGCGCACGATGTGGTGCGTGGTGACTTCGTCCGTGTGCTTCAGGCCCGCAGCCTGCAGCAGCTCTTTCAACGCGTGCAGCGTGTTGGCGTGGTACTGCGCCACGCGCGGCGCCTTGTCGCCCACCACCAGCGCGCGCTGGCGCAGCGGGTCTTGCGTGGTCACGCCGGTGGGGCAGCGTCCGGTGTGGCAGGTTTGCGCCTGCAGGCAGCCCACGGCCATCATGAAGGCGCGGCCCGAGTTGCACCAGTCGGCCCCCAGCGCCAACATGCGCGCGATGTCGAACGAGTTGGTCACCTTGCCCGCGCAGCCCAGCTTGATGCGATCGCGCAGGCCCACGCCCACCAGGGTGTTGTGCACCAGGCGCAGGCCTTCCTGCAGCGGCGTGCCGACGTGGTCGGTGAACTCCACCGGCGCCGCGCCCGTGCCGCCCTCGGCTCCATCCACCACGATGAAATCGGGCGTGATGCCCGTCTCCAGCATGGCCTTGGCGATGGCGAACCATTCCCAAGGGTGGCCGATGCACAGCTTGAAGCCCGTGGGCTTGCCGCCAGACAGCTCGCGCAGTTGCGCCACGAAATGCATCAGGCCCGCCGGCGTTGAGAAAGCGCTGTGCGCTGCGGGCGAGATGCAGTCGACGCCCATTGGCACGCCGCGCGCGGCCGCGATCTCGGGGGTGATCTTGGCCTTGGGCAGCACGCCGCCGTGACCCGGCTTGGCGCCCTGGCTGAGCTTGATCTCGACCATCTTCACCTGCGGCCCGCGCGCCTGCTCGGTAAAGCGCTAGGCGCTGAAGGTGCCGTCGACGTTGCGGCAGCCGAAGTAGCCCGCGCCGATTTCCCAGATCAGATCGCCACCGTGCTGGCGGTGGTACTGCGAGATGGAGCCCTCGCCCGTGTCGTGCGCAAAGCCGCCGATCTTGGCGCCCTGGTTGAGCGCCAGGCTGGCGTTGGCCGACAAGGCGCCGAAGCTCATCGCCGAGATCTTGAACACGCTGGCACTGTGGGCTGCGTGCACGGCGCGGCACCGGCGCGCGGCTGGCCTGGGTCGCCGCCGATCCAGATGCGGAAGTCGTGCGATTCGATCTTGGTGGGGTGCATCGAATGGTTGACCCATTCGTAGCCCTCGGCGCCCACGTCCAGTTGCGTGCCGAAAGGCCGGTTGTCCGGCTCGCCCTTGGCACGCTGGTAGACGATGGAACGCTGCGCGCGCGAAAACGGTTGGGCCTCGGTATCGCTTTCAATGAAGTACTGGCGAATCTCGGGGCGGATGAATTCCAGCGCAAAGCGCAGGTGGCCCAGGATGGGGTAGTTGCGCAGGATGGCGTGGCGCGTCTGCTGCATGTCGTACACGCCCAGCGCGATCAGCGCCAGCGACAGCAGCAGCCACGGCAACCCGGTGCCAAAGCCGATCAGCGAAAAGAGGCTGAGCACGGCCACCAGCACGCACAGCGCCAGGGTGCTGTAGCGCACGGTGTTGGTGAAGGTGATCGGTGGCGTCATCGGGGAAGCTCCAGGAGCGGTGAGCGCGGCGAGCGGCACGGGCGCCTGCGCAGAGGGCGATTTAGGGAGTAATCCAGCGGCGGGCCTCGCCCTGCCGGGAAGGCGCCGCGACAACGCTGCAATGGCATCGCGGCGGCACGCGAAGGGTTCAAACCATCTTAGCGGACGCGCACTTCATGGCGACGACGGCGGCGCGTGGCCCCGCCGACGTTGCCGGCCACTCAGGCCGCGCCGTTGGCGAGCCGGCTCAGCAGGCCCTGCAGCGCGTGCTGCACGGTTTGCGCGCGCACAGCGGCACGGTCGCCGTCCAGGTGCAGGCATTGCGCCTCTGCGCAGCCGCCCACGCACCACGCCACCCACACCGTGCCCACCGGCTTGGCTGCGCTGCCGCCGCCGGGCCCGGCCACGCCCGTCACGGCCACGCTGACCTGCGCGTGCGAATGGCGCACCGCACCTTCGGCCATGGCCAGCGCCACCGCTTCGCTGACGGCGCCGTGTTGGTCGATCAGCGCAGCGGGCACACCCAGCAGCTCGGACTTGGCGGCGTTGCTGTAGGTGACGAAGCCGCGTTCAAACCAGTCGCTGCTGCCCGCCAGGTCGGTGCAGGCGGCGGCGATCAGCCCGCCGGTGCAGCTTTCGGCGGTGGCCAGCATGGCGCGCGCTGCGCGCAGCGCGTCGGCCAGCTTCATAACCAAATGGGCCGCTGGCGCTGGTGCAGTCTGCGCTGGCAGCTGCTGATTTAATAGCATAGGTTCACCACGCACGCCAGATGGCGATGACCAGCAGCGTGCAGAACGCGGCAACCAGGTCGTCCAGCAGGATGCCCCAGCCGCCCTTCCAGCCACTGGCGCCGTGAAAGCGCCGGTCGGCCCAGCCGATGGGCCCGGGCTTGGCGGCGTCGAAAAAGCGGAAGAGGACGAATGCAGCGAGCTGCGCCGTCCAGCTGCCGGGCGTGACCAGCCACAGCACGATCCAGAAGGCGACGACTTCGTCCACCACGATGGCGCCTGGGTCGGCCGTATGCAGGTGGCGCGCGGTGACGGTGCTGGACCACCACGCCACCGGCACGCCAAGGCCGATCACCAGCGCCTGCGCCACGGGCGGCAGGTGCGCCAGCAGCAGCGCCCACACCAGCCACGCCCACAGCGTGCCCACGGTGCCGGGCGCCACGGGCGACAGCCCGGCGCCAAAGGCCAGCGCCAGCCAGTGCGCCGGGTGGGCGCGCATGAAGCGGGCCGTGGGGCGAATGGGTGCGCCGGGCGCAGCTTGCGCGCCGGGCGATGTGGGGGTGAGGGCCACCGGCTCGGCGCGCGCAGCGGCCTGCGCCGATTCGCGCGGCGGGCGCGGCAGATCGCGCGCGGCCACGTCCTGCACGTCGTCGCGGGGGGCGTTGCTCAGCGGCACGGGCAGCCCCCGTGGGCCGCAGGGTGCGGCGCAGCGGCTTTCGGCGCGGTGAATCTTGGCGCGGATGACGTCATCGCGCCGGTGCGCGCGCATTGGCCGGGCACGCGCATGGCGGTTGAAACATTCGGTGTGTCGGGCAGGTGGTGCGGCATGGCTCAGACGGCGCGCCACGCTCAGCGGGCGCCTGCTCGCATTGTGCCAAGGCCGAGCCAGGGCGACGGCCCATCGCCGCCCCAACGATGGCCGCAGCGCGCGCTCAGGCTGGCTTGCGGTCAGGAATGGGGCCGTCCAGCTCGTTGGCGCGCTGCGCGGCCGGGCGTTCGCGATGCCGCGCCGCGAACTGCGCGAACGCCGGGCGCGCGGGCAGCAGGCCAAATTGCAGGTACCAGCCGATGTAGGCAGACACCAGCAGGTCGGCCGCGGTGAAGGTGTCACCCGCCAGGTGGGCGCGGTCTTTCACGGCCGCTTCCAGCGTGTTGACCAGGTCGTCCTCGGTGCCGTAGCCAGCCATGGCGGGCTCGGCCAGCGGACCGCCGGTGCTCTTGGCCACCATGAGCTGCTCCAGCGGCCCCATGAAGCTGATCCAGCGGTAGTACGGCCCACGCGCGGGGCTGCCCACCGGGGGCGCCAAATGCTTGCCTGGCACCAGGTCGGCCAGGTACATGCAGATGGCAGCGTTTTCAGTGATGACCGTGTCGCCGTGCGTCAGGGCGGGCACCTTGCCCATGGGGTTGATGGCGCGAAACGCGGGCGCCTTCATGGTGGTGCCGTAGTCCAGCACCACGGTGTCGTACGGCAACCCGGTTTCTTCCAGCATCCAGCGAGCGACGCGGGCGCGGGACATGGGGTTGGTATAGAAGGTCAACTGGGCTGACATGGCGGCGTCCTTATTCAAAAGTGGCAACGGGAAGGCGCCACTTTGCGCAGCCGGGCTGTCAACTTCTGTCAGCAGCCTGCCCGGCGGGGTGCACGTTCAGGCAGCCCGCGCGCCAGCGCTGCAGCAGCACGTGGCGCCGTTCGGGGTAGCGCTGGCCCGTGGCTTCCAGCGCCACGACGCGGTCGGCACGGAAGCTGCGGAAGTCCTGCCGCAGTTCGCACCACGCGGCAATCAGGCGGGCGTGGTCAAAAAAGGCCATGGCGAAGGGCCACACGCGCCGCCGCGTGGCGCGGTCGGCTTCGTCGCGGTAATCCAGCCACAGCGCGTGTTCGTCGCGGATGGCCTGGCGCAGCGCGGGCAGCCAGGGCGCCACGGGCTGAGCGTCTGCGCGCGCGGGCACGAACAGGCCGCTGGTTTCCACCGCCAGGCGCAATTCGGCGGGCAGCGTGGTGGTGATGCGGTTCATCACCCCTTGCGCGGCAGCGGCCAGCTCACCGTCGGCGGCGTGGGCGGCCACCCAACGCGCGCCCAGCACCAGCGCTTCGAGCTCGTCCTCGCTGAACATCAGCGGAGGCAAGGTGAAGCCAGGGCGCAGCACGTAGCCAACCCCAGGGTCGCCTTCGATCTGCGCGCCTTGCTCGCGCAGCGTGCCGATGTCGCGGTACAGCGTGCGCAGGCTGACACCGCTGGCGCGCGCCAAGTCAGCGCCCAGCACCGGTCGGCGGTGGGCGCGCAGGTGTTCGAGCAGTTGCAACAGGCGGGCGGCGCGCGACATGGGCGCGAGTGTAGGCGGCAGCGACAGCTCAAAGGCGGCTGCAGTTGGCACGCTGCCGACGCGGCGACCTCGCCAATTTGCACTCAAACCAGCCTCTGGCGCCCGGCTCACCTTCGCAAGCAGCTATATATTGAATAGCGCTTCAAGCCCGCTGTTCACCGGCAGTTGCGTCCACAAATGCGTTGAACGCCGCACCTGACCTTAGCGCCCGGTGATCCAGCGCGCGGCCTTCTCGGCCATCATCAGCGTGGGGCTGTTGGTGTTGCCGCTGGTGATGGTGGGCATGGCGCCCGCGTCCACCACGCGCAAGCCCTGCACGGTGCCGCCCGCGCCGTCGCGCAGTTGCAGGCGCGGGTTGAGCACGGCCATGGGGTCGTCGTCGCGGCCCATCTTGG
Source organism: Ottowia oryzae (assembly GCF_003008535.1). NCBI lineage: Bacteria > Pseudomonadati > Pseudomonadota > Betaproteobacteria > Burkholderiales > Comamonadaceae > Ottowia > Ottowia oryzae. The sequence goes on along the minus strand of NZ_CP027666.1, from coordinate 1,115,017 downwards.
TGGTGCCCACGGGGTGGAAGATGGTGCTGGCGATGTCGCCGGCCAGGCGCGCCAGCTCTTCGTCGGTCTGGTATTGCACGCCGGGCTTGAATTCGTCAGGCACGTAGCGCGCCATGGCGGGCTGGGCCATGATGCGCCGCGTGACGCGCAGGCTGTCGGCGGCCACTTGCCGGTCGTCGTCGGTGGCCAGGTAGTTGGGGGCGATGGCGGGCGCGTCGCCAAACTTGGCGCTTTGGATTTGCACCGTGCCGCGGCTGGTGGGGTTGAGGTTGCACACGCTGGCGGTGATGGCCGGAAAGCTGTGCAGGGGCGAGCCGAACGCGTCCAGGCTGAGCGGCTGCACGTGGTACTGGATGTTGGGCCATTCGCGGTCGGCCGACGAGCGGGTGAACGCCCCCAGCTGGCTGGGCGCCATGCTCATCGGGCCGGTGCGGCGCAGCACGTATTCCAGGCCGATGCCGGCCTTGCCCCACGGCGTGGCGGCCAGGCGGTTGAGCGTGCGCGCGCCCTGCACTTTGTACACGCTGCGGATCTGCAGATGGTCTTGCAGGTTGGCGCCCACGCCGGGCAGATCGGCCAGCACGTCGATGCCATGCTGCTGGAGCAGCGCTGCCGGGCCGATGCCCGACAGTTGCAGCAGCTGCGGGCTGCCGATGCTGCCGCTGCTGACCACCACTTCGCCGCCGGGGGCGAGCAGCGCATCCACGCTCTGGCGACCGTCCCACACCTGCACGCCCGTGCAGCGCAGCGCGCCACCGGTGTGCGGGTCGCGCTTGATCAGCAGGCGCGTGGCCTGGGCGTTGGTCCACAGCTCGAAGTTGGGGCGGCCATAGCAGGTGGGGCGCAGGAAGGCTTTGGCGGTGTTCCAGCGCCAGCCGTTCTTTTGATTGACTTCAAAGTAGCCCACGCCTTCGTTGGTGCCGCGGTTGAAGTCGTCGGTGGCGGGGATGCCCGCCTCGACCGCGGCGGCGGCGAAGGCGTCCAGCACGTCCCAGCGCAGGCGCTGCTTGTCCACGCGCCATTCGCCGCCATGGCCGTGCAGCGCACTAAATTCAGGCGAAACCGGGCTCTGGCGCCCGCTGGATGCGCGCCGGGCGCTATCACCTTTGTAGTGGTCTTCGTGCGCCTTGAAGTCGGGCAGGCAGTTGTCCCAGCGCCAGTCGTCTTCGCCCGTCAGCGCGGCCCACTGGTCGTAGTCGCGCGCCTGGCCGCGCATGTAGATCATGCCGTTGATGCTGCTACAGCCGCCCAGCACCTTGCCGCGCGGGTACAGCAGGCTACGCCCGTTCAGGCCGGCGGCGGGCTCGGTTTTGAAGCGCCAGTCGGTGCGCGGGTTGTCGATGCAGTACAGGTAGCCCACCGGCACGTGCACCCAGTGGTAGTCGTCCTTGCGCCCGGCCTCCAGCAGCAGCACGCGCTTGGACTGGTTGCGCGACAGGCGGTTGGCCAGCAGGCACCCGGCGGTACCGGCGCCGACCACGATGTAGTCGAAAGTGGTTTCAGACATGGCGCACAAAAAGCCGGGTGCAGGCTGTCATGGGTTTGTCACATTTCTGTCGCAAAGTGAGATCCAACAAGAAGAAGTAGATCAGAACAACAAGAAAAGAAAGGAGAAGGCAGCATGCCACAAGCACCCTGCACCCCACGCCGCGCTGGAGACAGCGCGCGCCACCGAGACCATCCTGCCCGCCCGCCACGGCCCCAAACGGCCACGCAGGCGGGGCACGGCACATCCACCGCACGTGAACCCAGCTGCCCACTGTGGCAGCGCCTGGCCCGCCACGCCTGGGACGACCCGCAGGACGCCCGCCCCTTCAGCGCGCGGCTGCGGCACACCACCGGCTGGAGCGCGGCGCACACCCAGCGCGTGCTGGTTGAGTACCAGCGCTTTCTGTACCTGGCCGTGCGCCGGCGCGGCCGCGTGTGCCCCAGCGGCGCGGTGGACGAGGCCTGGCACACCCACCTGCTGGACACGCCGCGCTACTTCGGCGCCTTTTGCCCGCAGGTGCTGGGCACCACGCTGCACCATGTGCCCGACCGCGGCAGCGGCACCCGCGACGACGCGCGCCGGTACCGCGCCACACTGCGCGCCTACCGCTGGGCGTTTGGCGAGGCGCCGCCATCCGATATCTGGCCCGCGCCCGCGCATCGCTGGGCCGAGCGGCGCTGCCACGTCGACCTGCGCAGCCACTGGCTGCTGCCGCGCCCAGGCCATGCAGGACGGGCGATGGGGCGCGCGGCGCTGCGAATCTGGCAAGCCCTGACGCAGGTGAACGCCCGCGCGGTGCGGCCTTGGGCGATGGCGCTGATCCTGCCGCTGGTGCTGACGCTGGGCTGCACGCAGGGGCGCATCAGCATTCAGCCGGGCGTCAGCGGCGCGGCCTTCCTCAAGGGCTACTTCTGGACGCTGGTGGCGCTGCTGGCGGTGGGCATCTGGCGATCGGCGCGGGGGCGGCCCTCAGCGCAAGGGCCGGTGCGCGCCACGCGGTTGAACCCCATCGAAGTGGCCTACCTGAATGGCGGTGCCTTGCGCGCGGTGGTCACCGCGCTGGCACGCCAGTGGCAACGCGAAGCCATCGCGCCGATCGCCGAATCGCCCGATCGATCAACGCACTACGTGCTGCCCTGGCGTGTGGTGGGCGCGCCCGATGCCGTCCAGCCCTTGCACTCAGCGACCGACACCTCGGCGCTGGAGCGGGCCACGCTGCAGGCGCTGGGCGAGCGCCGCACGCCCGCCGCGCTGCTGGCGGCCCTGCAGGCACCGCTGGACGAGCTGCATGCGCGCTTGTACGCGCAGGGCTGGCTCACCTCGCCCACGCGCACGCAACGCCTGCGCAGCGAAGGCGACCGGCTCTACAGCGCCCTGTGGGGCGTCGCCCTGCTGTGGGGCGGCCTGCGGTTGGCCTACGGGCTGCAGCACGGCTACCCGGTCTCGCTGCTGGTGGTCTTGTTGATCGTGGCGACGCTGCTGGCGCTGCTCATGCACCACCTGCTGCCGCACCGCCGCAGCCGGGAGGGCCACGCCGTGCTGCGGCAGGCCCGGCGCCGACTGGTTCGGCGCAGCGAGATGGCCCTGAGCGACCCGCAGCTGGCGCTGGGCGTGGCCGTGTACGGCCTCGGCGCCCTGGGGCCAAGCTTGCAGCCCCTGCGCGACAGCGTCGGTTTGCTGCAACCGCGCGACGCGGGCGGCAGCGGCTGTGGCAGCACGGGCTGCGGCGCAGGCAGTGGCTGCGGGGGTGGCGACGGCGGCTGCGGTGGCGGCGGCGATTGAGGCGCCACGCGCCCGCACGGCGCGGCAAAATCAGCCCCCCCCCGTGCGCGCGCCCTGCCCCCATCAGCCTGAGCACATCGCCCGCAGCGGCCCGCGCACTTAGGCCGAGAACAGGTTGAACTTGCTGAACCAGCCCTTCTTCTGCAGCGTGGGCTTGATGCCGCGCGCGATGAAGTGCGGCACAAACTGCACGTCGGTTTCCATGATGTGCTGGCTGAGCCACTGCTTGATCAGGTACACCAGCTGGAAGTTGACGCCCTGGGGCAACTCCTCGGCCAGGCGAACCAGCCTGCGCAACTCTTCGATCAGCGCGTCGTGCGCCTTCTTGTGCGCCTCGTAGTCGGGGTATTCCATCATCCGCATCAGCGCTTCCTCGGTGGCGAAGTGCACCGACGTGTAGTGCCCCAGCTGCTGCAGGATGCTCAGCGTTTCGGCCGAGCCTGCCCGCGACTCGATCGCATCGCACAGGCCGTTGTAGATCACCACCAGCTCGTGATGCTGGTTGTCAATCTCCTCCAGGCCGATCTTCAATTTGTCGTTCCATTCGATGCGGTTCATCAGGCGCTCCCTCTGCTGTTGGTGGCCCGGAAAAGACGCCGGGCCTTCGAATTCAGTCTAGACCTCGCGCTGAGGCAGCCCATGACGCAGATCAAGACAAAGATCAAGACTGGCCCGCAAGGGAACGCTGCGCGGCATTACTTGGCACGGCGCTCCAAGCCAACGACAAATCGACCGACAATAGCCGGCTGATTCCGTTTCGATAACGCTTGCGGCCACGCGCCCTTTGTTCACGCCATGTCCAACACCATCCTGCAATCGCTTCCCACCGGCCAGAAGGTCGGCATCGCCTTTTCCGGCGGCCTGGACACCAGCGCCGCGCTGCTGTGGATGCGCCAAAAAGGCGCCGTGCCCTACGCCTACACCGCCAACCTGGGCCAGCCGGACGAGTCCGACTACGACGCCATCCCGCGCAAGGCGATGGACTACGGCGCCGAAAAGGCGCGCCTGATCGACTGCCGCACCCAGCTGGCGCACGAAGGCATTGCCGCGCTGCAGTGCGGCGCCTTCCACATCCAGACGGCGGGCGTCACCTACTTCAACACCACGCCGCTGGGCCGCGCCGTCACGGGCACCATGCTGGTCAACGCGATGAAGGAAGATGACGTCAACATCTGGGGCGATGGCAGCACGTTCAAGGGCAATGACATCGAGCGCTTCTACCGCTATGGCCTGCTGACCAACCCGTCACTCAAGATCTACAAGCCCTGGCTGGACCAGCGCTTCATCGACGAGCTGGGCGGCCGCAAGGAAATGTCGGAATTCATGCAGAAGGCCGGTTTTGACTACAAGATGTCGACCGAAAAGGCCTATTCGACCGATTCCAACATGCTGGGCGCCACGCACGAGGCGAAAGACCTGGAAGAGCTGAACAGCGGCATCCGCATCGTCAACCCGATCATGGGCGTGGCTTTCTGGAAGCCCGAAGTTGAAGTGAAGCCCGAAGAAGTGCGCGTGCGCTTCGAGGAAGGCCGCCCCGTGGCGCTGAACGGCAAAGAGATCGCCGACCTGGTGGAGTTGTTCCTGGAAGCCAACCGCATCGGCGGGCGCCACGGCCTGGGCATGAGCGACCAGGTCGAAAACCGCATCATCGAAGCCAAGAGCCGCGGCATCTACGAAGCGCCCGGCATGGCGCTGCTGTACATCGCGTACGAACGCCTGCTGTCGGGCATTCACAACGAAGACACCATCGAGCAGTACCGCATCAACGGCCTGCGCCTGGGCCGACTGCTGTACCAGGGTCGCTGGTTCGACCCGCAGGCGCTGATGCTGCGCGAAACCGCCCAGCGCTGGGTGGCCAACGCCATCACCGGCGAGGTGACGATCGAGCTGCGCCGGGGCAACGACTATTCCATCCTGAACACCGAATCGCCCAACCTGACCTACGCGCCCGAGCGCCTGAGCATGGAAAAGGTGGAAAACGCGCCGTTCAGCCCGCAAGACCGCATTGGCCAGCTGACCATGCGCAACCTGGACATTGTGGACACGCGCGACAAGCTGGGCGTGTACACGCGCACCGGCCTGCTGCAGCTGGGCGAGGGCTCGATGCTGCCGCAGCTGGGGCTGGAGCGCGGCGAATAAGGCGCAAGCCACCGACCCCACCGACCCTTCGATCCAGAGAAAAGCGCGGCATCGACCGCGCGGCCAGCCCTGCCCCCGCCAAGGCAGGGCCACACGGCGCCGATCAGCCGCCTGCGGCGCGCGGCTTGACCTTGGCGGCCGCCGCCTTGGCCTTGGTGCGGGCGGCTTGCACATCCGCATCGCGCGCCAGCGCCACGCCCATGCGGCGCTTGGCAAAGCTTTCGGGCTTGCCGAACAGGCGCAGGTCGGTGCCTGGCTCGGCGAGTGCTTCAACCACGCCGTCGAACACGATGCCTGGCGCGTCCACCCCGCCATAGATCACGGCGCTGGCGCCGGGTGTTTTCAGCGACGTGTCCACCGGCAGGCCCAGGATGGCGCGGGCGTGCAGGTCGAACTCGCTCTGCCACTGCGTGATCATGGTGACCATGCCGGTGTCGTGCGGGCGCGGGCTGACTTCGCTGAACCACACCTTGTCGCCCTTGACGAACAGCTCCACGCCGTACACGCCGCAGCCTGCCGGCTCGCCATTCAGGCCGGTGCCCAAGTCGTCGGTGATGGCGCGGGCAATGCGCTCGGCCTCGCGCAGCGCGGCTTCGCTCATGGGGTGCGGCTGCCAGCTTTCCACGTAGTCGCCGCCCACCTGTACGTGGCCGATGGGTTCGCAGAACTGCGTTTGCACCTGCCCGCCCGCGCCACGGGCACGCACGGTGAGCAGGGTGATTTCGTAATCGAAGTCGATGAAGCCTTCGACGATGATGCGGCCGTGGCTCACGCGGCCACCGGCCATCGCGTAGTCCCAGGCCTTTGGCACGTCTTGCGGGCCGTCGATCTTGCTTTGGCCCTTGCCGCTGCTGCTCATCACCGGCTTGACGATGCAGGGGTAGCCAATGCCCGCGTCAATGGCGGCCTGCAGCTCGGCCAGCGAATCACAGAACTGGTAGGGGCTGGTGGGCAGGCCCAGCGTTTCGGCGGCCAGGCGGCGGATGCCTTCGCGGTCCATCGTCAGGCGCGTGGCGCGGGCGGTGGGCACCACGCGCACGCGGCCCTCGGCCTCCAGCGCTTGCAGCACGGGCGTGGCGATGGCTTCGATCTCGGGCACGACCAGCGTGGGCTGCTCGCGCTCGATCAGCGCGCGCAACGCCTCGGGGTCGGTCATGGCGATGGTGTGCGCGTGGTGCGCCACCTGCTGGCCGGGGGCGTTGTCGTACCGGTCGACCGCGATGGTTTCCACGCCCAGGCGCTGCAGCGCGATGAGCACTTCCTTGCCCAGCTCGCCGCTGCCCAGCAGCATGACGCGGGTGGCAGAAGGGGACAGGGGGGTTCCAAGAGTGGTCATGACGGGCTGTGCCGGAAAATGCAAATGCTATGGAATAAGTAGCTGCCAGCGCTGTATGCACCAGCGCCAGCGGCCGATTTCGTTATAAGAACTAACCCAGCGCCTTGGCCATCGGCTGGCCCATGCGCACGGCGCCCGCAGGCGCCCAGTCGGGATTGAAGCGCAGCGTGCCGTGTGGCCACAGCATGACCACGGTGCTGCCCAGCAGGAAGCGGCCCATCTCGGCGCCTTGCGCAAGCGAAATGTCTTGCCCCAGGTAATCCCAGCGCTTGATCTTGCCGGGCCGCGGTGGGTTGACCACGCCGTGCCACACGGTCGCCATGCTGCCGACGATGGTGGCGCCCACCAGCACCATCACCATCGGGCCGCGCGCGGTGTCGAACAGGCAGACCACGCGCTCGTTGCGCGCGAACAGCCCGGGCACCCCGCGCGCCGTGGCGGGGTTGACGCTGAACAGCTCGCCCGGCACATACACCATGCGCTGCAGGCGCCCGGCGCAGGGCATGTGCACGCGGTGGTAGTCGCGCGGGCTGAGGTACACGGTGGCGAACAGGCCGTTTTCAAACGCGGCGGCCAGGCGCGCATCGCCCGCCAGCAGCGCCGTGGTGCTGTAGCTGTGGCCCTTGGCCTGAAAGATCTGGTCGCGCTGAATGGGGCCAAACTGGCTGATGGCGCCATCGGCCGGGCACACGTAGTCGGCCTGCGCCAGCGGGCGCGCGCCGTCCCGCAGCGCGCGGGTGAAGAAATCGTTGAAGCTGGCGTAGCTTTCAATGCGCGGGTCGGCCGCCTCGCTCATGTCCACGTTGTAACGCGCGACGAAGCGGCGGATGACGGCGTGCGTCAGCCCCCCGGCGTGCGCCGACGCCAGGTGGCCCGCAGCAACGGTGAGCAACTTCTTGGGCAGCAGGTACTGCGACAGGACGGCAAGGCGTTCGGACATGCGGGGCATTCTAGAGAGGGCGTCCGCCCGCAGCCGAACCGCCCCCCTGCAGCGCTTTGCGCCAGCGGGCACATCGCCGCGCCATGCTGCGCCGATGCGCCGCGGCCAGCGCGCTCAATCGGGCTGGCCGATGGTCAGCGCGATCTCGCCCACGCCGTCGATGCGGCCAGTGATGCGGTCGCCGGGTTTCACCGGGCCCACGCCTTCGGGCGTGCCGGTGTAGATCAAGTCGCCCGGCTGCAGGTGGTAGTACTGCGACAGGTTGGCCACCACCTCGGGCACGCTCCAGATCATGTCGGCCAGGTCGCCCGTCTGCTTGACGGCGCCGTTCACGCTCAGCTCGATCAGGCCGCCGCCCAGCGGGCCGACTTCGCTGGCGGGCACCAGTGGGCTGATGACGGCGGCGTTTTCAAAGTCTTTGCCGAAATCCCATGGCCGGCCGATCGCCTTGGCGGCGTTCTGCAGGTCGCGGCGCGTCATGTCCAGCCCGCAGGCGTAGCCCCACACGCAGGCCGCGGCCTGATCGGGCGCCACGCGAAAGGCGGGCTGGCCGATGGCGATGACCAGCTCCATCTCGTAGTGGAAGTTCTCGGTGCCGGGCGGGTAGGCGATGGTGCTGCCGCTGGCCACCAGATCGGCCGGCGCCTTGTTGAAGTAGAACGGCGGCTCGCGCGTGGGGTCCGAGCCCATTTCCCGCGCGTGGGCGGCGTAGTTGCGCCCCACGCAGAAGATGCGGCTGACCGCGTAAAGCTGGTCGCTGCCGCGCACCGGCAAGGCGGCCTGGGGGGCGGGCGGAAAAACATAGTTGGCCATGACTTCGATTGCTCCTTGTTTTATAGCTGCCGGCGCAGGCGCCTTCTGCGCCAACGCCCGAAAACCCTTGAAAGAATCCGATACGCGCCGGGCAGGTGCATTGGAACACCGCCCCGCGCACGCGCGGATCGCCAGTGTGTCACCTTCTGGCGCGATGGGCGTGCCGCAGCGGCGCCAGCGCGGGCACAATCGCCGCCATGTCTGCCCCACCGCTGCTGCACGCGCACGATCTGGTCAAGCACTACGGCAGCGCGCGCGTGGTGGACGGCGTTTCGTTCCAGATCGCGCCGGGCGAGTGCCTGGGCGTGATCGGCCCCAACGGCGCGGGCAAGACCACCACCATCCGCCTGTGCCTGGGCCTGACGGCGCCCGACGCCGGGCACATCCGCTACTTTGAACAAGCCGACGGCAGCGCGCTGGACATGCCGCGCGACGCGCTGGCCATCAAGGCCCGGCTGGGCGTGGTGTCGCAGTTCGATTCGCTGGACCCGGACTTCACCTGCGCCGAAAACCTGGTGGTGTTCGGCCGCTACTTCGGCCTGCCGCGCGCCGAGCTGGCCCAGCGCGTGCCGCCGCTGCTCGACTTTGCCGCCCTCACGCACAAGGCCGACGCCCGGCCGGGCGAGCTGTCGGGCGGCATGAAGCGGCGCCTGTCGCTGGCGCGCTCGCTCATCAACAACCCCGACCTGCTGCTGCTGGACGAGCCCACCACCGGGCTGGACCCTCAGGCGCGCCACCTGATGTGGGAGCGCCTGCAGATGCTGCTGAGCGGCGGCAAATCCATCCTGCTGACCACGCACTTCATGGACGAGGCCGAACGCCTGTGCCACCGCCTGCTGGTGCTGGACCACGGCCGCAAGATCGCCGAAGGCCGCCCGCGCGAGCTGATCGCCCAGCACCTGGAGCCCGAGGTGGTGGAGGTGTACGGCCCCGGCGCGCCCGCGCTGCTCGCCTCGCCCCTGGCCGCGCACGCCGAGCGCGTGGAGCGCAGCGGCGACACGGTTTTCTTCTACACGCACCGCGCCCAGCCGTTGCTGCAAGCGCTGCAGGCCGAGCCGCAGCTGCGCACGCTGCACCGCCCGGCCAACCTGGAAGACCTGTTCCTCAAGCTGACGGGGCGGCAGATTCGCGAAGAAGGCTGAACGCCGGCGCTCAGGAAGGCGCTGCGGCGCATTCATGATTGGCCAGTTCAGAATAAAAAACCGGCGCTAGCGCAGGCCACACCAGCGCTGGCAGCTATGATTTTTATATTGACGACCAAGCCGCCGCCGTCCGCGCGTCAGTACTGCTTGTACGGTAGGAACTTGCCCGACAGCACCACGTTCACGCGGTCGCCCTTGGGATCGGCCTCGCGCTGGATGTCCATGTTGAAGTCGATCGCGCTCATGATGCCGTCGCCAAATTCCTCGTGGATCAGCTCTTTGATCGTCATGCCGTACACGCTGACCACCTCGTACCAGCGGTAGATCAACGGGTCGGTGGGCACTGGCGTGGGCAGCGAGCCCTTGTAGGGCACCACCTGCAGCCACTTCTGCTCTTCGGCCGTCAGGCCAAATATCTTGCCCAGCACCTTGGCCTGCTCGGGCGAGGCCGTCATCTGGCCCAGGCACAGCGCGGTGGTCCATTCCTTGGACTGGCCCACCTTTTTGGCAACGTCGGCCCACTTCAGGCCCTTCGACACTTTGGTGCTAATGATTTTTTCGGTGACTTCAAGACGGGTCATGGCAAACGCTCCTGGCAGGATGAGGAATTCAAGGGTTGAGGAAAAAGGCGAATCAGTGCGCGTGCGCGCGGCTGACGAGGAAATCCACGATGTGGTTGCGCAGCGGGTAGTAGCCGCTCAAGTGGTGCAAGGTGGTGCGGGTCCGGTCCCGCGGCAGCGGGTTGACCACCATCTCGGAGATGCCGCCGGGCCGGTAGCCGCCCGCCGCGTCGGCGCCGTTGTGCATCAGCAGGATGCGGTCGGCCAGCAAGATGGCTTCGTCCACGTCGTGCGTGATCATGAACACCGTCTGCTGCGTCTCGCGCACGATGGTCATCAGCTCTTCCTGGATGGTGCCGCGCGTGAGCGCGTCCAGCGCGCCAAAGGGCTCGTCCAGCAGCAGCATCTTGGGCTGAATGGCAAAGGCGCGCGCAATGCCCACGCGCTGCTTCATGCCGCCCGACAGCTGCGAGGGCTTCTTGTCGATGGCGGGCATCAGGCCCACCATGGCCACGAAGCGCTCCACATGCACACGCACCTTGGCGGCGGGCCACTCGGGCCAGCGCGACTTGATGGCGAAGGCGATGTTCTGGCGCACCGTCAGCCACGGCATGAGCGCGTGGCTTTGAAACACCACACCGCGCTCCAGCCCGGGGCCGCGCACCTCGCGTCCATCCATGAACACGTGGCCGCTGCTGGCCGTGTCCAGCCCCGCCAGCACGTTCAGGATGGTGGTCTTGCCGCAGCCCGAATGGCCGATGATGCAGACGAATTCGCCGCGGCCGATGTCGAACGACACGTCGGCAAACACCGGCCGCGCGGGCACGTAGGCCTTGGCCAGGCCCTGGATCTGCAGAAAGCGCGGCGCGGGCGGCGCCACGCCAGCCTCGGTCACGGCCCAATCGGTCTGGTCGCTGTCGTCATTCCACATAGGTCACCGCCTTTTGCAGCGTGGCAAACACCAGGTCCAGCAGCATGCCGACCACGCCGATCACCAGGATGGCGAAGAGCACGTTCGACAAGGACAGGTTGTTCCACTCGTTCCACACGAAGTAGCCGATGCCCGTGCCGCCCACCAGCATTTCGGCCGCCACGATGACCAGCCAGGCGATGCCCATGCTGATGCGCATGCCGGTCAGGATGGTGGGCGCCGCCGCGGGCAGGATGACCAGGAAGGCCTTGCGCAGCGGCGAAACCTCCAGCGTGCGCGCCACGTTGAGCCAGTCGCGCTTGACCGAGGCCACGCCGAACGCGGTGTTCAGCAGCATCGGCCAGACCGAGCAGATGAAGATGACGAAGATGCCCGAGGTGGACGAATCCTTGATGGTGTAGAGCGCCAGCGGCATCCACGCCAGCGGGCTGATGGGCTTGAGGATCTGGATGAACGGGTCGAGCGACCGCGCGAGCAGCGGGCTCATGCCGATCACGAAACCCAGCGGCAAGGCCACCAGGCACGCCAGCAAGAAGCCCAGCGCCACGCGCGCCAGCGAATGGCCCAGCTGGATCAGGATGCCCTTGTCGTTGGGCCCGTTGTCGTACACCGGGTTGGACAGGTGCTTCCAGGCCGTGGCGGCAAACTGCGCCGGCGTGGGAAAGCCGCTGGCGTTGGCCGCGCCCTGCCCGGCGGCAGGGTCCTTGCCCAGCATCTTCTGGTATTCGATCTCTTCGGGCGTGAGCGTGGCCACGCTGGCTGCGCCAGAGCTGGCCGACTGGGTGGCCACGGCCCAGATGCCCAGCAGCGTGAGCAGCAGGCACAGCGACACCAGCGCGGCCTTGACGGAAAGCGATGGCTGCATGGCGTCAGGCCCGCGCGGCGATGGGGAAGCTCTTGAGGTACGCGTCCGGCTTGGCCGGGTCGAACACCTTGCCCATGATCGTGAACGATGGGTAGGCGCCATCGGGCACCTTCTGGCCCAGCTCCTTCATGTGCTTCTTGGCGTCGGTCAGCAGGAAGACCTTTTCGGCGATCTGCTTGTAGTTGACGTCGCCCTTCACGTAGCCCCAGCGCTTCATCTGCGTGAGCATCCACACCGCCATGCTCTGCCACGGGATGGGGTCAAAGTCGGCCCGGTCGGGCACGTTCTGGATCTTGCCCAGGCCATCGGCGAACTTGCCGGTCAGCACCTGGGTCAGCACGGTTTCGGGCTGGTTCAGGTACTGCGAGGGCGCGATCACCTTGGCGATCAGCGCGCGGTTTTCCGGCTTGCGTGCCATGGCCGACGCCGTAAGCACCGCCCGGCACAGCGCGGCGAAGGTGTTGGGGTTCTGCTGGATGAAGGCGGTGCTGGTGCCAAAGGCGCAGCAGGGGTGGCCGTTCCAAATATCCTTGGTGAGCAGGTGCAGAAAGCCGATCTCTTCATACACCGCACGCTGGTTGAAGGGGTCGGGCCCTAGGTAGCCGTCGATGTTGCCTGCGCGCAGGTTGGCCACCATCTCGGCGGGCGGCACCACGCGCAGCTGCACGTCGGTGTCGGGGTTCAGGCCCGCCTCGGCCAGGTAGTAGCGCAGCAGAAAGTTGTGCATGCTGTACTCGAACGGAATCGCGAACTTGAAGCCCTTCCAGTTCTTGGGGTCGCGGTTGTCCTTGTGCTTGAGGGCGAGCGTGATGGCCTGGCCGTTCACGTTCTGGATGGTGGCCACGTTCATCGGCGTGGCGTTGGAGCCCAGGCCCATGGAGATCGCGAGCGGCATGGGCGAGAGGAAGTGCGTGGCGTCGTACTCCTTGTTGATCATCTTGTCGCGGATCAGCGCCCAGCCTGCTGTCTTGGTGACTTCGACATTCAGGCCCTGCTTGCTGTAGAAGCCCAGCGGGTGCGCCATGATCAGCGGCGTGGCGCAGGTGATCGGGATGAAGCCGATCTTCAGGTCTTTCTTCTCCAGCGGCGCCTTGTCTTGCGCCATGGCCTGCAGGCTGGCAATGGGCAGCACGCTGCCGATGGCCGCCACGGCGGTGCTCTTGCCCACCGCACGCAGGAAGCGCCGGCGCACGGCGTCGTGCGGGAACAGCGCCTTGACCAGGCTGGCCTCGACGAATTCGCGGCTGTACGCTTCAAAGTCCGCCGTCAGGCTGCGGGCCTTGAGCTGCTGCACCGCGTCTTCGGCCTGGTGATCGGCCGCGGTGTGGTCGCGGCCGCATGAGCAGCGCATCATCAAGGGGCGGTCGGCTTCGTAGGGGGAAAAGTGCTGAGGCATGGTGGATCTCCGCGTGAACAATGCCCTTGCCTACGCAAGCGCCAGGCCAGTTGGTGCACTGCAGCAGGCCCAAGCCCAAAGTCGCGGGGCGCTGCCCTACGCGCTGTAGTGGCAGCCCTACAAAACGCGGCGTGCGCGCGCTCGATTCGGTCGGAGATCAGCCCTGGCTGGCGCGGCCGACCAGCAGGGCCAGCTCCACATCGTTGCGCGTGCCGGTCTTTTCGAGGATGCGCGCGCGGTAGGTGCTGACCGTGTTCGACGCCAGCCCCAGTTGCGCACCAATTTCGCCCACGCTGTGCCCCTGGCACAGCAGGCGGCAGACCTGATGCTCTCGATGCGATAGCGCATGCAGGCCGTCCGACAAGGGCCGCACGCCAGAACGCACCACATTGGCGCGCACCGCCCTACCCGCCAGCGCCTGCGCGGCGGCCGGGGTCAGGTAGCGCTCGCCGCGCGCGGCGGTGCGCACGGCGGCGACCATGTCGTCGGGGTCGGCGCTCTTGTGCAGGTAGCCTGCGGCGCCCAGCTCGATGCAGCGGGCGGCGTACTGGCGCTCAGGGTAGGTGCTCAGCATCAGCACGGGCAAGTTGGGCCAGCGCTGCGCCATGGCCTGCAGCACGTCCAGGCCGTCCATTTCGGGCATGGCGATGTCGAGCAGAACCACGTCGAGCAGCCGCGCGCCGACGAGCGCCTCCACCTCGTCCAGCGCGCCATGCCCGTTGGTGGCTTCACCGGCCACGCGGATCTCCGGCACGCCGTTGGCCGGGTCGGTCAGCACCTGCTTGAGGCCTTCGCGCACGATGCGATGGTCATCGCACAGCAGCACCCGTATCGGGATGGGCGGCGCGCCTTCAGGCGCTGGCGGGTGGGCGCCGGTGCGCGCCGAGCCCGTCATGCCGCCACCTTGCACGGCAGCTGCAGCATCAGCAAGGTGCCGGCGCCGGGCACGCTGTGGATGGTCAGGCGCCCGTCCAGCTGCCGGGCGCGCTCGCGCATGCCCATCACGCCGTAAGCGGTGGGCGATTCCAGCGCCTGCGCGCTGGCGCCCACGCCGTTGTCGCGCACCTGCAGGCGCAGGCAGCCGCGCTGGCGGTCGATCTGCACCTGCAGCTGCGTGGCCCGCGCATGGCGCCCCACGTTGCTCAACATCTCCTGAAAGATGCGGAACACCGCCATGGCCGTGTCGTCGGCCGGCTCCAGCGCACCCGAAAGCTGGCAGCGCCAGTCCAGCGCGATCTCGGCCGACTGCGCGAACTCGCGCGCCTGCCATTCCAGCGCGGCCCACAGGCCCTGGTGGTCCAGGATGCTGGGGCGCAGGTCGGTGATGATGCGCGCCACGTTGCCCACCGCCGTTTCGATCAGCATGCCCATGTTCTGGCACTTGCTGCGCATCTGCACGCGCATGGCGTGGGCCGCATCGGGTGTGCGCGCGGCCTGCTCGCCCAGGCGCTTGTGCAGCCAGTTCACGTCCATCTTCAGCGCCACCAGCAGGCTGCCCAGCTCGTCGTGCACCTCGCGGGCGATGCGCGTGCGCTCGTCCTCGCGCACCCGCTCGGAATAGGCCGACAGCTCGCGCAGCTGCACCAGCGCCTGGCTCAGCTCGCGCGTGCGCCGATCCACGCGCGCCTCCAGCTCGTCGTGGGCGCGCCGCAGCGCCTCGGCGTCGCGCTTGCGCTCGGTGATGTCCACAAAGGCGATCACCGCGCCCACCACCTCGCCGTGCTCGACGATGGGGTGGCTGGAATACTCCACGGCGAAGCTGCTGCCGTCGCTGCGCCAGAAGACTTCGTTGTCCAGCCGGCAGGGCATGGCCTCGCGGAAGGCGTTGAAGATGGGACACTGCGTCTCGGGATACGGCGCGCCGTCGGCGTGCGAATGGTGCGTCAGCGCGTGCATGTTGCGGCCCAGCACTTCATCGGCTGGCAGGCCGATCATCCGCGCCGCGGCCTGGTTGATGAACATGCAGTTGCCGTCCAGGTCGATGCCGAACACGCCCTCATCGGTGGAATCCAGCAACAGGCGCAGCCGGTGCTCCCAGGGGGCCAGGCTGTCCACAAGCGACGGCGAACGGGTCAACGCATGCATACGCCTTGCCCTAAGCAATGCCCGTGCCGGGTCATGGCGCCCAGCGCTTTCAAGCCGCTGCCGAGGGGCCGCTCGGCCACAATGCGCCCATGCCCACACCCGCCGCCAACGCCCTGAACCCCGCGCCCGCTGAGCCGCCCAGCGTCTGGCATGCGCCGCGCCTGTCGATGCGCTGGTGGCCGGTGTTCCAGCGCAACCTGCTGGTGTGGCGCAAGCTGGCCATTCCCAGCCTGCTGGCCAACATCGGCGAGCCGCTGCTGTGGCTGGTGGCCTTTGGCTACGGCCTGGGCGCGATGGTGGGGCGTGTGCCCACGCATGGGCAAGAGGTGCCCTACATCCTGTTTCTGGCCAGCGGCTCGATCTGCATGAGCGCGATGAATGCGGCCAGCTTCGAGGCGCTGTATTCCGCCTTTTCACGCATGCACGTCCAGAAGACGTGGGACGGCATTCTGAACACGCCCGTGCAGCTGGACGACGTGGTGCTGGCCGAGATGCTGTGGGCCGGGTTCAAGGCGCTGTTTTCGGTGACGGCGATCCTGCTGGTGATGCTGGGCTTGGGCATCAGCCACAGCCCCAAGCTGATCCTGGTGCTGCCCATATTGCTGTTCACCGGCATCACCTTCGCCAGCCTGGCGCTGGTGTTCAACGCCAAGGCCAAGGGTTACGACTTTTTCACCTACTACTTCGCGGTGTTCCTGTCGCCCATGATGTTCCTGTCGGGCGTGTTCTTCCCGCGCGAACAGTTGCCCAGGTTCGCGCAGGCGATCACCGACTGGCTGCCGCTGACGGCCGCGGTCGAGCTGGTGCGCCCGCTGTTTCTGGACCAGTGGCCAGAGCACCCATGGCGGCACCTGGCGGTGCTGGTGGTGTACGCGGTGGCGGGCTTTTGGGTGGCGCTGGCGTTCACGCGGCAGCGCTTTCGGGCGTGACCGGTGGCTGCGCCGACTACGCCGATACTCTTATTTTGATAGCTGCCAGCGCTGGTTGCACCTGCGCTGGCGGGCGATTCTTCTCATCAACATGAGCGCTGGCCGCGTAGGCTGCTGCGGGGGCCCCAGCGCGCAGCGGCTGCGCTGCGCAACACCTCAGCAGCGCACGCGCTGCAAGCCCACCAGAGTCAGTTTGCTACTGCAAAGATAGCTGCCAGCGCACGCCCCACCAGCGCCAGCGGCCCAAAACCCAGTGAACACCAGGGCGCACTTAGCCGCGCAGGAAATCCACCGCCGCCGCGCGGCCCGGCAGATCCAGGCGCACCTGCTGCGGCGCGCTTTCGGCCAGCAGCCGCCCGGCGCGCCAGACCTTGAGGCGCGCCGCGCGCAGGCGGATGGCCTCGGTCACGTCGCGCGCCTGCAGCAGCACCAGGTTGGCCGTGTTGCCCGGCGCGATGCCGTAGTCCGCCAGCCCCATGGCGCGGGCGGCGCGGGTAGTGACCGCGTCGAACGCGTCGCGCATGCCTGCCTGGCTGGTCATCTGCGCCACGTGCAGGCCCATGTGCGCCACCTCCAGCATGTCGCCACTGCCCAGGCTGTACCAAGGGTCCATCACGCAGTCGTGGCCGAAGGCGACGTTGACGCCGGCCGCCAGCAGCTCGGGCACGCGCGTCATGCCACGCCGCTTGGGGTAGGTGTCGTGGCGGCCCTGCAGCGTGATGTTGATCAGCGGGTTGGCCACCACGCTGACGCCGCCTTCGGCGATCAGCGGCAGCAGCTTGCTGACGTAGTAGTTGTCCATGCTGTGCATGGACGTGCAGTGGCTGCCCGTCACGCGGCCCTGCAGGCCCAGGCGCTGCGCCTGGTAGGCCAGCGTTTCAATGTGGCGGCTGTGCGGGTCGTCGGACTCATCGCAGTGCATGTCCACCGGCAGGCCGCGCTGGGCCGCCAGTTCGCACAGCAGGCGCACGCTCTCGGCGCCGTCGGCCATGGTGCGTTCGAAATGCGGAATGCCGCCCACCACCTGCACGCCCAGATCCAGCGCGCGCGTCAGGCTGTCCAGACCGCCAGGGGTGCGCAGCACGCCGTCTTGCGGGAAGGCCACCAGCTGCAGGTCGATGTAGGGCGCCACGCGGCGCTGCACTTCCAGCAGCGCGCGCACGGGCAGCAAGCTGGGGTCGCTGGTGTCGACGTGGCTGCGGATGTGCAGCAGCCCGCGCGCCACCGCCCAGTCGCAGTAGGCCAGCGCGCGTTCGACCAGTGCTTCCTCGGTCAGCAGCGGCTTCAGCTCGCCCCACAGGGCAATGCCCTCCAGCAGCGTGCCGCTCTGGTTGACGCGCGGCAGGCCGTAGCTGAGCGTGGCGTCCATGTGAAAGTGCGGGTCGCAAAAGGGCGGGCTGAGCAGCAGGCCCTGCGCATCCACCGTTTGGTGCGCCTGCGCGGCGATGGGGCCGGGCGCCACTTCAACGATCTTGCCGGCGCGCACGGCAACGGACATGCCCTGGCGGCCGTCCGGCAGGCTGGCGTGGTGGATGAGCAGGTCAAGCATGGGCAGGCGTGGGGCGCGGTTATTGACAGATGCGTTGGGCCACATGCACGCGCCGCGGCAGCGGGCCGGCGGCCTCTACTGCCCACAGCGCGCGCTGGCAACTAGCGGGGTGCGAACGAAACGGCCGGCCCGCTCAACGCTCGTACAGCGCCGTCAGCCGGGCTTCGGCCAGCTTGGCGAAGTGGATGTTGAAGCCGATCATGGCGGCGGTGGCATCCGGCGGCACGTCCAGCCGGGGCATCTTCAGCGCGTACAGCGTGAAGATGTAGCGGTGCGGGCCGTGGCCGGGCGGGGGCGCGGCGCCGCCGTATTCGGCCGTGCCGAAATCGGTGCGACCCAGCTTGGCCCCGGCAGGCAGCTCGGCACCGCCAGCGGCGCCCGCGCCCATCACCAGGCCGGTGGCGCTGGCCGGAATGTCGTACACCACCCAGTGCCACCAGCCGGAGCCGGTGGGCGCGTCGGGGTCGTACATCGTCAGGGCGTAGCTTTGCGTGCCTTCTGGCGCGCCGGACCAGGCCAGGTCGGGCGATACGTTCTGACCGCCTGCGCCCATGGCGCTGTGAACAAACTGAAGCGGCAGCGTCTGCTGGTCCGCGATGTGGGAGCTGGTGAGGGTGAACGCCATGTCGGTCTCCTGCAAAAAGGTGACGCAAGGGGCTGGCGCCGTCAGCGCTCGCCCTTGCGGTAGGGCTTCATCAAGGCTTGAGGATACGTCGCCTTGCGCGCCACCACCACCAGCGCCAGGATGGACAGCAGGTACGGCAGCATCAGGTACAGCTGATACGGCAGCACGGCGCTGCCCGATTGCTGCAGGCGCAGCTGCAGCGCGTCGAAAAAGGCGAACAGCAGCGCGCCCAGCAGCGCCTTGCCTGGCCGCCAAGAAGCAAACACCACCAGCGCCACGCAGATCCAGCCGCGCCCGTTGACCATGTTGAAGTAAAACGCGTTGAACGCCGACAGCGTGAGAAACGCACCGGCCACGCCCATCAGCGCCGAGCCCGCCACGATGGCCCCGGTGCGCACCGCCAGCACGCGAATGCCCTGCCCTTCGGCCGCGCGCGGGTTCTCGCCCACCATGCGCACCGCCAGGCCCAGCGGCGTGCGGTACAGCACCCACGCGATCAGCGGCACCAGCAGCAACGCGAGCAGCGTCAACGGCGTCTGCGCGTCCAGCACGGGTAGGCCCAGCCCCTGCATTGGCGCGAACGGGGTGATGGTGGGCGGCGTTTCCACCTTGGGGAAGGCGACGCGGTAGCCGTAGTAGCTGAGCGCCGTGGCCAGCATGGTCAGCCCCAGGCCCGACACGTGCTGCGACAGCGCCAGCCCCACCGTCAGCCACGCATGCAGCAGGCCCAGCAGCGCGCCGATGGCCGCCGCCGCCAGCACGCCCGTCCACAGCCCGTGGCCCGCGTACACCGTCAGCCAGCCGCCAAAGGCACCGGCCACCATGATGCCTTCGATGCCCAGGTTCAACACCCCGGCGCGCTCGCACAGCAGCACGCCCAGCGTGCCCAGGATCAGCGGCGTGGCCACGCGCAGCACCGCCACCCAGAAGGGCACGCTGGCCAGGATGTCGAGCAGCTCGGTCATGCGGCTGCCTTGCCGTCAATTGCTTCGTTTTTCATAGCTAGCAGCGCTGATCCAGCGTGCGCCAGACTGGCATTTGTTGCGTAAGAATAGACAAGGCCACGTTGATCAAGGCAGCGCGTTCTTTCAGCGCGGGCGCTGCGCTGGATCAGATGGCGCGCCCGCCCGGTGGCCACCGTGAAGCGGGCTTGGCCAGGGCGCCTCCTTCCCGCAGACGAAGGGCAAGACGCGAAACGGCTCAGGGCGTTCACCGCTTGATCCTGTACTGGGTGAACAGCCCGGCCACCAGCACCGCCAGCAGCGCAACCGCCACGATCACGTCGGCCAGGTAGGTGGGCACGCCGATGGCGCGGCTCATGCTGTCGGCGCCCACCAGCACGCCGGCCACGAACACGGCGGCGGCCACCACGCCCAGCGGGTTCAGGCCCGCCAGCATGGCGATCACGATGCCGCTGTAGCCGTAGCCGGGCGACATGTCCAGCGTGACGTAGCCGGTGCGCCCGGCCACCTCGATGGCGCCGGCCAGCCCCGCCAGCCCGCCCGACAGCAGCGCCACCAGCACCAGCGTGCGCGTGACGGGCACGCCGGCGAACGCCGCGGCGCGCGCATTGGCGCCCACCGCGCGGATGCGAAAGCCCGCCACCGTGCGCGCCATCAGCGTCCACATCGCCACCGCCAGCGCCACCGCGCCCAGCAGGCCGGTGTGCAGGCGCGTCTGCGGCACGAGCTTGCCCAGCTCCAGATCCGGCTGCAGCGCCACGCTTTGCGGCCAGCCCATGGCCATCGGGTCTTTCATCGGGCCATCCAGCAGCGCCGACACCGCCAGCAGCATGACGAAGTTCAGCAACAAGGTGGTCACCACCTCGTCCACGCCCAGGCGCGCCTTCATCAGCGCCGGGCCCAGCAGCCACAGCGCACCGGCCAGCGCGGCGGCGATCATCATCAGCGGAAAGAGCACGTACGGCGACCATTCCAGCCCCGTGCCGCCATGCAGGCCGCCCACGGCCACGGCCGCCAGCGCCCCGGCGTACAGCTGCCCTTCTGCCCCGATGTTGTAGAAGTGCGCCTTGAACGCCACCGCCGCCGCCAGCCCGGTCAGGATCAGCGGCACCGCGCGCGTCAGCGTTTCGGTGATGGCAAAGGTAGAGCCGAACGCGCCCTGCAGCAGCAGCGCGTAGGTGCGCCCCACCGGCGCGCCCGCCCACAGCACCAGCACACCGCTGAGCGCCAGGGTGAACAAGATGGCGAGCAGCGGCGCGCCCAGCTGCGCAGCGCGGGAGGGTTGGGGGCGTTTTTCAAGCCTCATCGAATCACCGCCATGGGTTGGATGCGCGCTGCGCCAATTTGCCCGCCGACCGACTCAGCGCGATAGGTAGTGAGGCGGCCTACAGGCGACGGGGCTGCACGCAAGCAGGCGATAGGCGCCAGCGGCTTCAGCGGGGCGAAGGCCTGAGTCATGCCGCTACCGCCTGCGAAGCGTTGGCACCCGCAGACGCCCCCGCCATCGCCAAGCCAATCTCCGACCGCGTCCAGGCCTCAGCTGGCCGCGCCTCGGTCAGCTGCCCGCCGTGCATGACGGCGATGCGGTCGCCCAGCGTCAGCACTTCGTCCAGGTCGTCGGAAATGACCAGCACGGCGGCGCCCGCGTCGCGCGCGGCGATCAGCTGCTGCTGCACGAAATCAACGGCGCCAATGTCCAGGCCCCAGGTGGGTTGGTGGGCGACGACGAGTCTGGGTACCCCCACGCTCCCCGCTTCGCGTGGTTCGCTGCCCCCCGAGGGGGCTGCCTCGCCTTGGGGCGGCCCGGCGGCGAGGCGCTGCGCCCTGTGCTCCGTCGCTCCGGGGGGCGTCAGCGCGCGGCCCAGGATCAGCTTTTGCATGTTGCCGCCCGACAGCGCGCGCGCCGGGGCGTCCAGCCCGCCGCCGCGCACGTCAAAGCGCTGCGACACGTGCGTGGCGTAGGCGCGCGCGGCGCGGCGGCGCACCCAGCCCAGCGCGTTGGCGAAGTGCGCGCTGCCGATGCGTTCGGCCACGGCGTTTTCCCACACGGGCAAGTCGCCCACCACGCCGACACCGGCCCGGTCTTCCGGGATGCGAGCAATGCCGCGCGCGGCCAGCCCGGCGGCGTTGGCCTTGACCGGCTGGCCCAGCACGCGCGCCTGCCCTGCCGTGGGCACGCGCAGGCCCGACAGCAGCTGCGCCAAAGCCACCTGCCCATTGCCCGACACCCCGGCGATGGCGACGATCTCGCCCGCGCGCAAAGCCAGCGATACGCCGCGCAGCCGTTCGCGCGCGCTGCCCGCGGTGTGCACGTCAACCAGTTCGGCCACCACGTCGCCAACCGCTGCGGCGGGTTGGCGGGCCCGCCGCGCCACGGCGTGGCCCACCATCCATTCGGCCAGCTGGCCTTCGCTGGTGTCGGCGGCGGCGCATTCGGCCACCAGGCGGCCGGCGCGCAGCACGGCCACGCGGTGCGACACGCGCAGCACCTCGCCCAGCTTGTGGCTGATAAAGATGATGGACAGGCCCTGCGCCACCATCTGGCCCAGGGTGTCGAACAGCGCCTCGCTCTCTTGCGGGGTGAGCACGGCGGTGGGCTCGTCCAGGATCAGGATGCGCGCGCCGCGGTACAGCGCCTTCAGAATCTCGACGCGCTGGCGTTCCCCCACCGACAGGTCGCCCACGCGCGCCGCCGGGTCCACGGTCAGGCCGAACTGATGCCCGACCGACACCAGCTTTTCACGCGCAGCGGCGCGGCGGGTGAAAGGCTGCGCCAGCGATTCGCTGCCCAGCATCACGTTGTCCAGCACGCTCAGGTTGTCGGCCAGCGTGAAGTGCTGGTGCACCATGCCGATGCCCGCGGCCAGCGCGGCGCGGGGGTTGCCCGGCGGCAGCGGCGCGCCAAAGGCTTCGATGTGGCCCGCGTCGGCCACGTAGTGGCCAAACAGGATCGACATCAGCGTGGATTTGCCCGCGCCGTTCTCGCCCAGCAGCGCCAGCACTTCGCCGCGCGCCAGCTGCAGGCTGATGTCGTCGTTGGCCAGCAGCGGGCCAAAGCGCTTGGTGATGCCCGACAGGCGCAGCACCGTGGGAGCGCTGCGCGCATCCGCCGGCGGGGTGATGGGGTCTTGACTCACGCGCGATTCGCTATCAACAAAGTAGCTACCAGCGCAGGCTGCGCGGGCGACAGAGGCCGACTTGTCTTGAAACAGCCACCGCGCATCGGCACCCCAGGCAGGGCGCACTGCACGTTCTGGCGCACCGCCGGGCGCGTCACTTGGCCGTGGACTTGGGCTGGCTGTCGTCCACCTTGACGGTGAACTTGCCTGCCAGGATGTCGGCCTCTTTGGCCTTGACCTTGGCCTTCAGGTCGGCAGGCACCTTGGCTTCAAACGTGCCCAGCGGGCTGAGCGAGCTGCCCTTGTGCTTCATCATCGAATAGGGGCCGTAGTCTTCGGCCTTGAAGCTGCCGGCCTTGACGTTTTTCAGGGCCAGCGCAATCGTGGGCGACATGTCCCACAGCGCCGATGCCACCACCGTGGCGGGGTACTGCGGCTGCGTGTTGATCACGTTGCCAATGGCCAGCTTGCCCTTTTCCTTGGCCGCGTCGCTGACGCCAAAGCGCTCGGCGTACAGCACGTCGGCACCCTTGTCGATCATGGCGAAGGTGGCTTCCTTGGCCTTGGGCGGGTCGAACCAGCTGTTGATGAAGGTGACGGTGAACTCGGCCTTCGGATTGACCTCTTTGGCGCCCGCCATGAAGGCGTGCATCAGCCGGTTGACCTCGGGGATGGGAAAGCCGCCCACCAAGCCGATCTTGCCCGTCTTGGTCATGCCGCCGGCGATCATGCCGGTGAGGTAGGCCGGCTCTTGGATGTAGTTGTCGAACACGCTGAAGTTGGGTGCCTGCGGCTTGCCCGAGCTGCCCATCAGGAAGGCGGTCTTGGGAAAGTCCTTGGCCACCTTGCGCGCGGCGCCTTCCACGGCAAAGGCTTCGCCCACGATCAGCTGGTTGCCCGCCGTGGCGTATTCGCGCATCACGCGTTCGTAATCGGCGTTGGCCACGTTTTCGGTGGCTTTGTATTCGATCTCGCCGCGCGCTTCGGCGGCCTTGAGCGCCGTGTGGATGCGGCTGACCCACTGCTGCTCAAAAGGCACGGTGTACACGGCCGCCACCTTGAGCTTGGCCTGCGCCAGCGCGGCGCCAGACCAGCCCAGCGAAGCGGCGATGGCCAGTGAAGTGGCCAGCAAATGGCCGGTGAAGATGCGTCTGCGGGTCATGGGGGCTCCTTGGGAAAGAATTCTATCGCTATGAATTAGCTAGCTGCTGGCGCCCTGTGTTCGGGCGCCAGCCGCCTATTTGGTTCCGAAGATGCGGTCGCCCGCATCGCCCAGGCCGGGCAGGATGTAGCCATGCTCGTTGAGCTGGCGGTCCACGGCGGCGGTGTAGATCGGCACGTCGGGGTGGGCCGCCTGCAGCGCGGCCACGCCCTCGGGCGCAGCCAGCAGGCAAACGAATTTGATCGAGCGCGGGCCGACTTCCTTAATGCGGTCCACCGCGGCGATGGCCGAGTTGCCGGTGGCCAGCATCGGGTCGACCACGATCACGTCGCGCTCGGCCATGTCGGCGGGCAGCTTGAAGTAGTACTCGACCGCGGTCAGCGTGCGCGGGTCGCGGTACAGGCCGATGTGGCCCACGCGCGCGCCGGGCACGATGTCGAGCATGCCGTCCAGGATGCCGATGCCCGCCCGCAGGATGGAGACGAACACCAGCTTCTTGCCGTCGATCACCTGGCCGGTCATCGTTTCCAGCGGGGTTTCGATCTCGATGGGCTGGGTGGGCATGTCGCGCGTGACTTCGTAGGTCATCAGCATTGCCAACTCTTTCAGCAGGCGGCGAAAGCTGTTGGTGCTGAGGTCGGCGCGGCGCATCAGCGTCAGCTTGTGCTGCACCAGCGGGTGGTCGATCAGGTGGACGTTGTTCATGGTTGGGTTGTTCTCATACCAAATTGCGTTCAATCCGTCAGAAACCGTTCGCACTGAGCTTGTCGAAGTGCATGCACCGCGCAGGGCTTCGACAGGCTCAGCCCGAACGGTTCTTATATTTTTGAGGGCGGATTCGTATCAGTCCTCAAAACACGTTGGCGAATACCGCTTTGACCCACCTGCCCGGCGCCGCAACGGGCGAGCACCCGCCGCGTCAGAACGCCCTGCCTCTCGCCGCAGGCGCCTCAGTCAGTGAATCTCAAAACACGGTACCGTCGCTTTCGATTTGCAGAGGTGGCAAACCACCACGCAAGCGCTGTGCCAGCACGCGGCCCGCCGCCCAGGTGCCGCCTTCCAGAATGCACGCCAGCGGCAGCGCCTGGTCGGGCAGGCCGAGCGCGCGGCACGTCAGCGGGCCCAGCTCATCCAGCAGCGCGACCGTGAGCGCGCGCCACTCCACCACCAGCGGGTCGGCCGGCGTCCAGCGGGCTTGCGCGGCGCCCGCATCGCGCAGGCGCAGCACGCCACTGTCCAGCAGCAGGCCGCCGTTGCGGTATTCGGGCAAGCCGGTCAGGGCGTCCAAGCCGGCCACCGGGTGGCCCGCCCATTCGAAGGGCTCCAGCAGCGAATAGGTAAGCCACTGCGACAGCTTGTGAAAAGGCACCCAGCCGGCGGCCAAGCCTTCGCCGCCGGCGCCAGCCAACGGCCAGCAGTCGCCCAGCGGCACGCCTTGCAGGGCGTTGCCTGCCGGCCAGATGCCCGAGAGCGTGTCCAGCAGCAGGCGCAGGATGGCGTGCGCCTGCACGGGCTGGCCATGGGCGGCCAGCGCGTCGAACAGCCCGCCCGGGCGCCCGTGCGCGCCGTACACCTCGGGCTGGGCGGCCATGGCGGCGCCCAGCCGGCGCAGCAGCGCGGCGCGGCCGTCCAGCCCGACCAGCGGGTTGCTGTCGCTCACCTGAAAAACCTGCGCCAGCGCGTTGGCGTCGATGCGTGCCAGCGCGGCAGCGTCCACGCGCAGGGGCTCGTCCACCACGCTGGAAAACAGGCCGCCGGCGAAGGCGTGCAGGGTGGCGACGGCCAGGCCTTCTGAGCGCGCCAGGCGCTGGCCGGTGGCCGCTTCTTGCCACGACCAGCCTGCGCCAGCGCCCGCGTCCAGCAGCACGGATACGACGGCCAGGTCGATCAGGGCGCGCGCCCGTTCAGCCGGTGTGGCCTGCGCCTGGCGATCGTCCAGCCAGGCACGGCGATCCACGCCGCCCGCCTCGAAATGGCGCCAGCGGCTGTGGTATGGGATGGCCAGCGTGGGGTAGCGCTGGCGCGTGACTTCGGCCACGAGTTCTGCCGTGGGGCGCAGGGCCGCGTCGTCCACGGCGAAATACTCGGATTCGTCCGCACGGGCGCGGGCCAGCAGATGGTGCGCCCGCGCGCGCACCGTCTCGGTGCTTCGCAGGGTGTTGACGGCGCGCTGAAGCGCGTCGGCGCCGGCTGGGGCCCCGTGGGTGGCGGGCGCGGGCATCACGCGTCCAGCCCCCGGCCCTTGGTGTGGCGCAGCTGCTCTGCCGTGGGCGCATCGCCGGGGGTGAAGTAGCCGGCCGCCATCTTCGCGTCGATCTCGACCCGCGCGTCGGCGGGGATCAGGTCGTCAGGGATGTTCACGCGCTCGCCCACCTCGATGCCCGCGCCGGTGATGGCGTCGTACTTCATATTGCTCATGCTGACCAGGCGGTGGATCTTTTGGATGCCCAGCCAGTGCAGCACGTCGGGCATCAGCTGCTGGAAGCGCATGTCCTGCACGCCGGCCACGCATTCGGTGCGGGCGAAATACTGGTCGGCCGTGTCGCCGCCCTCTTGCCGCTTGCGCGCGTTGTAGACGAGGAACTTGGTCACTTCGCCCAGCGCGCGCCCTTCCTTGCGGTAATACACGCACAGGCCCACGCCGCCGCGCTGCGCACCCTGGATGCACTCCTCGATGGCGTGGGTGAGGTAGGGGCGGCAGGTGCAGATGTCCGAGCCGAACACGTCCGAGCCATTGCATTCATCGTGCACGCGCGCGGTCAGCTCGACCGAGGTGTCGGCCAGGTCAGCGGGTTTGCCGAAGATGTACAGCGTGAGGTGGCCGATGGGCGGCAGGAACACCTCCAGATCGGGGCGCGTGACCAGCTCGGGGTACATGCCGCCGGTTTCCTCGAACAGCACGCGGCGCAGCTCGGTTTCGGAACAGCCGAAGCGTGCGGCCACGCCGGGCAGGTGCCACACCGGCTCGACCGCGGCCTTGGTGACCAAAGCGCCGCCAGAAGGCAACAGCACCTTGCCATCGGCCTTCAGGCGGCCCTTTTGCATGGCTTCGATGATCTCGGGCAGGATGACGTGCGCCTTGGTCACGGCGATGGTGGGACGGATGTCAAAGCCCGCCGCCAAACCGTCGGCAAAGTGGCGCCCGATCTCGGCGCCCCACGGGTCGAGCGAGACGATCTTGCCCGGTTCGCTCCAGGCCGGGTGCGGGCCAATGGTGTCGGTGGGGGCGGTGTTGGTCAGGTCGGGCTTGTGGTGCGGATCGAGTGCGTGCGCGGCCACCGCCAGCGCGCGGTACACGCTGTAGCTGCCGCTGTGCGTGCCGATCACGTTGCGGTGCGCCCGCGTGGTGGTGGAGCCGATCACCGGCCCGCGTTCGGCCGGGCTGGCCGCCGCCCAATGGATAGCCGGCGCACCCTGCCCGCCCGCGTGGGAAGTCAGCCTGATGTGACGCGCCGTGCCGGTGACCCGCGGCGGGGCGGGGGTTTCTGGGGGAGAAAGCACAGGGGCAGAGTCTGGCATGCAGGCACCTCACGGTTGGGTCAAAACACGCGTTGTGCCAACACCCGAGGGCGTCCATACAACGCGACTTCGATCAAGCACATTGTGTGCCCGCCCCGAACAGGCGCGCCGGATGGAGCGCGGCGCCGCAGCCGCCCTGCCGTGGCTACAGCTTGGGAATGCGCAGGCGGCTGATCATCAGCGAGCCAGACAGCGCATACAGCAGCACCAGGGGGTGCAGCGTGAAGCCGCCGATGCGCATCGAGCCACCCCACAGGTCAGGGCCAACGGCGCCCACCGCCGCCGCCCACCACAGCAGAAACACCAGCGCGATGGAGGTGGGGATGGGCGTGCCCTCAAAGTACTTCACCTTGCCGCCCTCGCCCGACAGTGCCTCGGCCGTGACGTTGAAGCGCGCGAGGCGTGAAACGCCACACGCCACAAAAAAGGCCAGCACCACGCGGTCCCACAGGCCCTGCATGCCGCAACCATAGGCGATCAGCGCAGGCGCCACACCGAACGAAATCACGTCGGCCAGCGAATCCAGCTCGCGCCCCAGCAGCGATGATTTTTGCCGCCAGCGCGCCACGCGCCCATCGAACACATCGAACACCAGCGCCGCCAGCACCAGCGCACACGCGTAGTACGCGTGCTGCACCGCGCCGGTCTGGATGAAGGTGATGATGGAGAACATCGAGCCCACACCGCACACCGCGTTGCCCAAGGTGAACCAATCCGCCAGATGAAACTCGCGGATCATGGAAAACGGCTTGCGCTTGGTGTCGGTTGTGGTGCTCATCGTTCAATAGGACGGCGCGCAAAAGGGCCGCCGCGCCCCGAAGTGTGACAGGGTGCAAGCCCCGCGCCTGTCAGCCGAGGCCGCGTGTGCCTGCGCTGACGTGCGCCGCCGCATGGCGCTCGACCGCGTCGATGAACAGAGCAGCCACGTCGCAACCGGTTTGTTGGGTGATCTCCTGGAAACCGGTGGGGCTGGTGACGTTGATTTCGGTCACCTTGGTACCGATGATGTCCAGCCCGATCAGCAGCAGCCCGCGCGGCGCCAGCACCTGGCCGATGGCGCGCGCCGTGGCGCGGTCGGTATCGGTCAGCGGCTGTGCCACGCCCTTGCCGCCAGCGGCCAGGTTGCCGCGCACTTCGGTGCCTTGCGGGATGCGCGCCAGGCAGAAAGGCACGGGCTCGCCGTCGATGATCAGCACGCGCTTGTCGCCCTCGGCGATCTCGGGCAGGAATTTCTGCACCATCAACGTGATGGCACCGTGGTGGTTCAGCGTTTCGATGATGCTGCCCAGGTTCAGCCCGTCGGCTTTTACGCGGAAGATGCCCATGCCGCCCATGCCGTCCAGCGGCTTGCAGATGATGTCCCCATGCTCGGCATGAAAGGCGCGCACGTCGTCGGCCGAGCGGGTGACCAGCGTGGGCCCGATGAACTGCGGGAACTCCATCACCGCCAGCTTTTCCGGGTGTTCGCGCAGCGACGCCGGTTCGTTGATGACGCAGGCGCCTTCGCGCTCGGCCTGCGACAGCAGGTGCGTGGCGTAGATGAACTCGGCGTCGAACGGCGGGTCTTTGCGCATCAGCACCGCGTCAAATTCGCGCAGCGCCACTTCGCGCTGCCCGTTGACCGTGTACCAGCGCTCGGCGTCGCCGGTCAAGGCGATGTCGCGCACACTGGCCATCACCGGCTGGCCGGTCTGCCAGCGCATGTCGCGCGGCTCGCACACCGTCAGCGCATGGCCGCGCCGGGCGGCCTCGCGCAGCATGGCGAAGGTGGTGTCCTTGTAGATCTTGAAGTGGTCTAGCGGGTCGGCGATGACGAGCAGGTTCATGGGGCAAATCCAGGTTCACGCGCGGCCAGCGCACACCGATGCGGCCAGCCGGGCCGCCATCTTGCCCTATCGCGCGCCGCCCTGCCCGCCAGCGGGCCGACGCCCCCACTGCGCCACCAGCAACGCCAGCGCACCAGCCACCACGCCCCAAAAGGCCGAGCCAATGCCCCACAGCGTCACGCCCGACAGCGTGACGAGGAAGGTGATCACGGCGGGCTCGCGGTGCGCCTCCTCCTTCACCGCCGTGACCAGACCGTTGCCGATGGTGGCCAGCAGGGCCAGCCCGGCAATGGCGGCCACCAGCTCTTTAGGGAAGGCGGTCAGCACGCCGGTGACCGCCGCGCCGAACAGCCCCACCAGCACGTAAAACGCCCCGCAGGCGACCGCTGCGGTGTAGCGCCGGCGCGGGTCGGGGTGAGCCTCTGGGCCCATGCAGATGGCGGCGGTGATCGCGCTGAGGTTGAGCGCGTAGCCGCCAAAGGGCGCCAGCACCAGCGTGGCGAGGCCCGTCAGCGTAATGATCTTGCTGATGGGCATGTCGTACCCGGCTGCGCGAATGGCCGCCACGCCCGGCAGGTTTTGCGACGCCATGGTCACCACGAACAGCGGCAGCGCCAGGCTGACCACCGCCTGCCAGCTGAACACCGGCGTGGTCCACACCGGGCGCGCCCATTCCCATTGCACGGCCGACCAGCCCACGCGCCCTTGCGCCGCCGCCATCGCAATGCCCACCAGCAGCGTGATGGGCACCGCGTAGCGCGGCTGCCAGCGCTTGCCCAGCAGGTAGGTCAGCAGCATGGCGATCACCAGCAGCGGCGCAGTTTGCGCGGCAGAAAACGCCGACATGGCAAAGCGCGCCAGCACACCCGCCAACAAGGCCGAGGCGATGGCCATGGGGATGCGGTTCATCACCCGGGCGAACCAGCCGGTAGCGCCAGCCACCGTGATCAGCAGCGCGCAGACGATGAAGGCGCCCACCGCCTGCCCCATGGAATAGCCCACGCCAGCGGTGGCCAGCACGGCGGCGCCGGGCGTGCTCCAGGCGATCATCACCGGCTTTTTCAGCCACAGCGAAGGCAGCGCCGTGGTCAGGCCCATGCCCAGGCCCAGCGCCCACATCCACGAGGTGATTTCCTGCGGCGTGGCGCCAAAGGCCTGCGCCGCCTGAAACACCAGCGCCACCGAGCTGGTGAAGCCGACCAGCACCGCGACGAAGCCGGCCACCACGGCCGAGACGCTCAGGTCCTTGAAAAATTGCATGGTGAAGGCGAATACGTAAGCGAGGGCGCGGCGCCCACCGCGGGCGCCCGGCACAGCGCAGCAGCGCGCGGCCCGGCGGATTATCCGCGCGCAGCGCACCCCGCACTGTCGCCCCGAGGGCACGGCGCCGCCCAACGAATGACAGAATGCGGCGCGCCCCGCCGACCAATCTCTTCAAGCCGATGACCCACACCCCAGCCCCCAGCACCCCAAGCACCCCCGCAGCACTGGCCGGCGTGCGCGTGATTGAAATGGGCCAGCTGATCGCCGGGCCGTTTTGCGGCAAGACGCTGGGCGAGTTTGGCGCCGAGGTGATCAAGATCGAAGCGCCCGGCGCCGGCGACCCGCTGCGCAACTGGCGGCTGTTGAAAAACGGCACATCGGTGTGGTGGCAGGTGCAGTCGCGCAACAAACGCTCGGTGGCGCTGGATTTGCGCCAGCCCGAGGGGCAAGCCCTGGCGCGCCAATTGGTGGCCGAGGCCGACGTGCTGGTAGAGAACTTTCGCCCCGGCACGCTGGAAGGCTGGGGCATGTCGCCGGCCGAGCTGCATGCGCTGAACCCGGGGCTGATCATCTTGCGCATCTCGGGCTACGGGCAAACGGGCCCGTACCGCGACCTGCCCGGCTTCGGCGTGATCGGCGAAGCCATGGGCGGCCTGCGCCACCTCACGGCCGAGCCCGGCCGCGTGCCGGTGCGCGTGGGCGTGTCGATCGGTGACACGCTGGCGGCGCTGCATGGCGCCATCGGCGTGCTGGCGGCGCTGTACCACCGCCGCGCGCACGGCGGGCCGGGCCAGGTGATCGACGTGGCGCTGCACGAAGCGGTGTTCAACGTGATGGAAAGCCTGTTGCCCGAATACAGCGCGTTTGGCGCCGTGCGCGAGGCAGCGGGCAGCGCCCTGCCGGGCATTGCGCCCAGCAACGCCTACCCCTGCCAGGACGGCTGGGTGCTGGTGGCGGGCAACGGCGACAGCATCTTCAAGCGACTGATGACCGCCATTGGCCGGAATGACCTGGGCAGCGCACCCGATCTGGCCGACAACGCGGGCCGCGTGGCGCGCGTGGCCGAGATCGACGCCGCCATCGGCGCCTGGACGGCGCAGCGCAGCGTGCAGGCGGTGACCGAGGCGCTGTCTGCCGCCCGCGTGCCAGCGGGCAAGGTCTACACCGCCAAGGACATCGCCGAAGACCCGCACTACCGCGCACGCGACATGATCCTGCAGCAGCCCACGCGCGACGGCTACACCGTCGAAGTACCGGGCATCGTGCCCAAGCTGTCGGTTACCCCCGGCACGGTGCGCAGCAGCGCGCCGCACGTGGGCGACGACACCGACGCTGTGCTGGGCGAGATGGGCCTGAGCGATGCGCAGATCGCCACGCTGCGCAGCAAGGCGATCATTCAGTGAAGGCGCTGCCGGCCTAGCTCTTCAATAAGAAATCGGCCTCTGGCGCACGTCCCACCAGCGCCAGCAGCTATCATTTTTGATGTATTCGGTGAAATGATTGCGACGGCCATGCCCTGCAGGCGCTCGGTCTAGACTAGGCTGACGGATCGCCCAGAAAGAACCGCCTGTGTTGCGCACTGCATCGCACGATGGCCGCCGACGATTGACCGATGATGAAGCGCGCCGCGATATTTGCAGCGCTGCAAGCGAGATATTCCCGCCAGGTTCCGCTTTCGACGTGTGCAAATGAATTGCTGGCGGGGAAAGTAGCTGCGCCTGCCTCGGCTAGAAGTTCTGGATGATCAGCTCGCCAGATCGCTTCCCGGCGCGCCCTTTGCCGCCCACCTGGTAGGTCAGCTCCACCCGCTGCATCTGCAGCCCGGCGAAGGCCTGGCGCATCTCGGGGATGTCGTTCACGGACACGATCATCTTGCCGGCCATGGTCTTGGCCAGGGCCGCCAGCCGGTCGTATTCGGCCAGCTCGAAGGGCACGCCGTAGCCGGCGGTCGACCAGTACGGCGGATCGCAATAGACCAGCGTGCTGGGCCGGTCGTAGCGCTGGATGCACTCGGCCCAGTCCAGGTGCTCGACGTACGTCCTGGCTAGGCGCAGGTGGGCGGCCGACAGGTCTTCTTCCAGGCGCAGCAGGTTCAGGCGTGGGGGCGCGGTGGCTGCCACGCCGAAGGTCTGGCCGTCGACCTTGCCGCCGAACGCCGAGCGCTGCAGGTAGTAGAAGCGCGCCGCGCGGTGAATGTCGGTGAGCGGCTCGGTGGGCGTGGCCTGCAGCCATTTGAAGATCTGGCGGCTGGACAGCGCCCACTTGAACTGGCGCACGAATTCTTCCAGGTGGTGCTGCACCACGCGGTAGAGGTTGACCAGCTCACCGTTGATGTCGTTGATGACCTCGACCTTGGCCGGCTCCTTCATGAAGTAGAGCGCGGCCGCGCCGCAGAAGGGCTCGACGTAGCAGGTGTGGGCGGGAAACAGCGGCAGGATGCGCGCGGCCAGGCGGCGCTTTCCGCCGATCCAGGGGATGATGGGTGTTGCCATGGATGCAAGCCTCTTTCACTGTCAGCAATTGCTGGTAGGCTCGACGCGCTCTCGCGAGAGTGGCGGGTCTTTGCCGGACTTGCAGGCTGTTTCTGCGGGGATGGGGCTGCCGTTGGTGTTCCCGCACCTTCGGCAGTCGCCCGTCTTTTTTTACCTTCGCGGCGGGCCGCACGTGGCGCACGGCGCGGCGGGTGGCCGCCGGGGCGTGTGCAGGTATTGCGGCTCAAAGCCCAGCGCGCGGCTGTTGCGCGCCCTGTCGGCGGGGGTGAAGGTGTGGTGGACCGCTTGCCGGTGCTCGCGCCAGAAGCGGCCCACGATGGGCAGATGCACCGGCTCGCGGCCGGGCGGGATCGGGGCATGAACCCCGGCCAGGTGGGCCAGCAGCACGCCCTCGGCGCCGACGTGGCAGGCGCGCAGCGCGGGCAGCGCCGGCGCCAGTACCGATCGGCGGATCAGCACCACGCCGTGGCAATACGCGCCCGTGTAGTTGCGGTGGCGCCGCTGGTCATAGCCCTCGGGCCACACGGCCGCGCGGCCGATGGGGGTCAGGTCAGCGCCGACGCGCTGCTCGCCCGCCCATGCGAAGGGCGCGTCGGGCTTTTCCTGCAGCGCCTGCAGCAGCTTGGCGAAGACGCCCCCCATGATCCGGTCATCAGGGTCGGCAAACGACACAAAGGGCGCGTCGCCCAGCGCAAAGCCGGCGGCGCGCGCGGCGCCGATCTGGCCGGGGATGCCGGCGATCCAGTGCTGGCATACCGGCTGCGCGGCCAGGTCGCGCTCCAACTCTGCACGCCACGCCGGGTTGTCGCCCGGCAAGGTCAGCACGTGACAGTCGATCAATGGCGCCATGCTCATCCTCCTATGGGCGGAAATTGGTAGTTGCCGCCCCACAGCACCACGCGCAGGATGATCGTGCCGGCTCGCGCGCCGCCGCACGAAGCCGTGGCGCGCAGCTCGGCCCACACCGGCGCGTCGTTCGGCCCTTGCACGCGCCCCGGCAGCACCAGGATGCGCAGCGTGCCGTCCTGCACCTCCACCTCCATGCCGTCCCACCAAGAAGGCGGGTAATCCGGGTCGTTGGGCAGCGGCGGGGCCTCCAGGGTCCAGCTCCAATCCACCCCGGACAAAGAGGGTCCGACCAGCACGGCGCGCCAGGCTTGCTCGTCCGGGTAAGACCACTCGCTCGGCATGTCGCAGTAGCCCGCCGTGATGCGCCAATCTTGGTAAACCACCTGCAGCAGCTGGGCGCTGGCCGACCAATGGGGGCCGTCTATGCGCGGCGTATCCCGAAAGAGCGCGGCCCCGCCCACTTCGCAGTTGCCGCCGGACTTTGCCGGCGCCGGCACCTCGGGCCGCATCTGCATCTCCAGCTCGACCTTGGCGCCCAGCGTGCGCTGCGCCTCCTGGGCGGGGAAAAACCGGCGGCGGCTCATATCACCACCACCGCCTCTGCGGGCGGGTAGCCGTCCGACTCGATCAGCAGCACATGGCGGCCGCGCACGACGGGGAAAGAGACGCGCCCAGCGGCGTTGGCGATGCGGGTGACGCCGCCATCCAGCGTGATCCGCGCGCCGGGCAGAGCGTTGCCCTGCTCGTCCCGGGCGGTGAAAATGATCTCGTTCGCCCCCACTTCGACCGTGATGCCGGGCTGGATGACCGGCTCGAACGCCGTGGACAGCTTGGTCGTTTCGATCACCGGCACCGCACCCACAGGCGCCTCGGCCGTGCATTCGAGGGTGGCGGTGGACAAATCGAGCCGCGCGGCCAACAGCCGGTGCCGGCCGGTGATGGGCGCCAGCGGGTGCGCCAGCTCGGCCCAGGCGCCGGTCTCCACGTCGGCAAACGATTGCTGCCAGCTAACGCGCCAGCGCGGCCTGGCCAGCCAAGCCAGCATGCGCTGGCCCAGCGCTTCGGCCTGGCGCGGCGTGCGCAGCCAGGCGGCGTTCCACTCCAGCTCGAGCTCGCCATAGTCCCGCGCGGCTTCTGGCGCGCGCAGCTGCACCGCGCGCCGGTAGCGGCCGGCTGCGTGGTCGTAGTCGTACAGCACGCGCAGAACGGTGAAGATGCCCGTGGCCTGCGTGGCGGCCTGCAGGCCGGCCGCCGTCAGGGCGTCCACGCGCTGGGCCGGCGCCACGTCATCGGGCAGCGGTGGCCAGGTCAGCGCCACGCCCGGCATCGCCGCCGACCAGGCGCTGCCGGCGGACTGCATCAGTTCATCGACTGCCGCGCGGATCGTGATCGTGTTGTCGGCCACCAGGCCGCCCAGCACCACGCCTGCGGTCTCGGTGCGGTAGTCGTCCAGGTCGGCCCACTGCACCGGCGCGCCGGCCAGGTTGGCCAGCAGGTCGAACAGAATCTCCGCCGGCGTCTGCAGCGGGCGGCCCGTGTCGGGGTGCATGCGCCCGCGCAGCGTGACGGCCAGGCGCTCGCCATCGGCCAGCGGCTGCGCCAGCTCGAGGAACGACACGGCGCGGCCGGTGCTGTCCACCGCGTTCTCCCACGCATAGGCTACCGTGGCCACGTCGTCGCGCTTCACTTCATCCACGCCGGCGATCGGGTGGTCCAGCAGCAGGAACACGCGCTGGTCGGCGCTGTACTGGATGGGCGTGACGGTCACCGCGCCCCAGCCCCACGGCAGCACGCGCACCTCACGCCAGCCGCCCCAAACCGCGCTGGTGCGCAGGGGCACGTTGTCCGACAGCGGGCGATCCATGCCCGCTTCCAGGCTCACGCGCACCGACGCGCCCATCTGCAGGCCCGTCACGATGCCTGCAAACAGCACGCCGCCCTCGGTCAGCACGCGCGCGGCGCGGCGCATCGGCGGGCGCTCGGCCCACAGCCTGGTGAGCGCTCCGTCGGCGTTGTCCAGCTCGACATCCATGCTGCTGGTGGGCGCCGCCTCGATGCCGGGCACCGACAGCGGCCGCTCGATCGGCGGCAGCGCCTTCAGGGCGCGCACCACCAGCCCGCCCAATGCGGCCGCGCCTTGGCGCTCATGGGGCACCAGGTTGACCGTGGTGCCGTCGGGGCCGCCGTCTATCTGCAGCCAGGCGTTGGCCAGCGCGGTGCTCATGCGGCGTAGACCGGGTCCAGCTCCAACGCGGCGGACATATACCGGTGGCCGTCGTCGTCGGCCTGGTATTCGTTCTTGTCGCCGACCTCCAGCGCATCGGCCTTGAAGCGCACCAGGCAAGCGTCTTTCGCGTGCTGAAAATGCGGCACGAACAGCAGCGGCTCGTCCGCCTGTTGCGCCCAATCGAGCAGCGCGAACAGCTTGACCACGTCGGCCTCCAGCAGGCGGCTGGCAGACCAATCATTGCTTGACCAGCCCAGGCTCCAGCCTTCGCCCACGCCCGCGTACATGCTGGCCGCGTTCCAGCCGTCGCCGCGCGTGGCGGCCCATTGGCGGCGGCGCTGGCAGCTGCTGGCGTGGTGGTCGGTCAGCATGGGCTGGCCGGCCCAGATCCAGCCGATGTGCCCGCCCTCGGCGTTGGCGACCGTCAGGCGAAGGTAGCGCGCAATCGCGCCGAACATAACCACGCTAACAGCGCGCGACATGTCCATCACCAGTGGCGCCGACCACGCGGCGCCATCGGCGGACAGCGCCACCGTCACGCTGGCGCTGGCGGGCAGCCCATAGCGCGCCAGGCCAACGGCGCCCAGCGGCTGCGGGGCGCCGAAGTCGATCAGCATGGTGGCGGCCGGGCCGCTCCAGCCCCAACTGGCGGCCTGCGCGCTCTGCACATGGCTGGCCGCCCAGGGCTGGTGCACCAGAAACTGGTAAGCGTCCCCCGGCACAAACGACGGGGCGGCGCCGGGGTCGAAGTGGGCCGTGATGCCATCGGCCAGCGGCGCCTGGCCATCGGCCGGGATGTCCGCAGGCGCTGTCCACACGCTGCCGTCCTTGCGCCAGCGGAACTGGCCGGCTTCCACCGCCAGGCTGAAGCTGTCGCCCAGCGCGAAAGGGATGCCGCCGGGCGCCATCTGCAGCGCCACGCCGGCCGCGCCATAGGGCGGCACCGCCGTGCCATCGGTGGGCACCACGTAGTCTGCCAGCGCACCGGCCGCGCGGGCGGCCACGCGCCAGCGCTGCTCATCGGTGCCGTCGACCCCGCCGGCCAGCCAGGCGGGGCCAGCGCCGATGGTCTGTATAACCGCCTCGTCGCCCACTTTGTAGGGCTTGTCGCCGTCCACGGATTCGATCCGCACCGTGATCTCATCACCAATCTTCAAGCGCTCAGGGCACGCCGCCACCAGGCCGAAGCCAAACTCCATGGTGCTGTAGGCCCTGCCGGTCTCAGGGTCGCGGCGCGCGCTGATGTACGGCTGATTGGTGAAGGCGGGCAGGTAGTGACCCTCCGGGTCGGCCCACCAGGCCGAGTCACCGTGGTCGATCCAGCAGCCGCCCGCATCTGCGCCGCTGGAATCAGATTTTGGGACGATGCCCGCCAGCGTGCGGCAGTGGTCCATCCGCGCCGTGTAGCGCCGCACCAGCTGCTCCACCGCGTTCGACAGTGTCTGCGGCATCGGCGTTTCGGAGATGCCGCCTGCGTCGGGCCTGTAGGCGCTGGGCAGCGGGGTTTGGGCGCCAAAGGCGGTGCCCGCCGTCGCCTGGTCGGTCAGGTGCGGCACCGCGTCCGGCAGGTTGGCGCCGGCGTAGTTGTTGAACGCCGCTCCGGCCAGGTCGACCATGTCGGCCTGCATGTCGGTGAATGCGGCGTCCCACTCGGCCAGCGCCGCGGCCGCTTCGAACACCTCTTGCAGGCAGTCCGAAAACGCGCGCGTCACCGCGTCGGCGTAGTCCAGGTCCTTCGGCGGGACGTAGTACTTGGAAAAGTTCGATTCGTGAAAGTCCGACCGCCAGGCGTACAGCCCGGTTAAACGGCTTTGAACGGCGGCATCGAGCGCCATGGCCTCGCCTCCTGTCGTGTCCAGCCCCAGGCATTTCAGCGACAGCCGGGGCGTTGGCATGTCGTTGCAGCTGCAGTCCGGCGGCGGCCGCAGCTGATAGCGGAAGGTGACGTTGCGCGCGACCGCATTGCGGCCCAGCCGGAACGGCCGCAGGCACACGCTGGGCAGCCCCTCGGTTTCTCCGCGCGAGATCGGTGTGAAGGTGAAGCTCCAGCGCCCGCTGCCCACGGCGGCGGGGTCGATCCGGGGCACCGTGAAGAGCGCGGCGGCGCTGGTGTAGGGCACGCCCGTGGTGGCCACCGGCAGCGCGCCGGAGACATCGCCAAAAACGCTCCAGCGCTCGGCGCCGGCAATATCGTCGTTGATGCAGCGCACCGTCACCGCCTGCGTGGGCGCGCCGCCAGGCACGGCCACGTCCGCAATGGCGGCCGTCTTGCCCGACAGGGACAGCAGCCAGGCCTGCGTGCGCAGCGGCACGTCGATAGACGCCTGGCCGCCCACCACGCGGTCAGCGGCAACCACGCCGGCCACCTCGACCAGGGCCGACGCCTGCAGCGCCAGCAGCAGCTGGTAGAAGCTTTGAATCTCGGGCTGCGCGGCCGTGGTGTCGCCAAAGGTCTCGGTGGTGATGCCGTCGGTCACGGTCACTACATAGCCGCCGGAGACGGACAGCACCGGCGTGCCCGCAGGCACATTGCGCTGCAGCGCCGGCGAAAGCCCAAACTGCCAGTCGCCGTCCTTGTACTCACGGAACGGCCGGTAGACCTGCGGATCGGCGCCAAACACGATGCGGGGGCTGTTGCCGTCCAGCTCCTGCTTGGCGTTGAGCGGCAGGCCGCCGAAGTCCCACTGCACGCCCGACTGGCGCGCGGTGCTGCTCGACCACTCAGCCAGCAGCGCCCAATTGGTGGCGCTGCGGGTCAGCTGCGGCTCTACGCTGATGCGGATGCTGTTGCCCGGCGCGCCGGGCGTGCGCGCGCGCAGGCGCACTTCGCGCACATCCAGGCCCGCGTGCTCGGTGGCGATGCCCAGGTCATACAGGGTGAGCGTGAACGACTGCAGCGCCGCGGCCGCGTCGACGCCTTGCACCAGCAGCTGCCCGTTGCCCACGCCCACGAACTGCGGCACCGACGCGCGCGGTATGCCGCCTGCGGCGACCACCTCCACATCAATGCGCGCGGCCTCGTGCCCGGTGTAGGCGCCCGCCAGGCGCGCCCGCCCGCCGCCCAAGCGCTGGGCGGCAATGCG
The DNA here is from genome assembly GCF_003008535.1 of Ottowia oryzae. Taxonomy (NCBI): domain Bacteria; kingdom Pseudomonadati; phylum Pseudomonadota; class Betaproteobacteria; order Burkholderiales; family Comamonadaceae; genus Ottowia; species Ottowia oryzae. Next base: position 1,075,934 of record NZ_CP027666.1, on the reverse strand, counting down.
CTCAAGGGCGGTGCTGGGCCGGACGCTGCTGGCCGTCAACGCGGCCGTTCGCACCAGGTTGTCGCGGCCAGAGAGGTAGCGCTGAACGGAAGGCATGGCCGCATGGTGCCGGCATGCCCGCGCCTGGGCCAATTAAAACGTTTTACATTCGGCGCGGATCACTGCGCCAGACGGTCCATCTTCTTCAATACGGGCACCAGCTTGCGGGCCAGCTGCACCGGGTCATTGATTCCGTTGGCGTTCACCGTGATGTTGTACGTGGCGCTGCCGCCGGTGCCGGTGCCCGCACCGATGCCGCCACTGCTGCTGTCGCTGCTACCGCTGCTGCCGCCGCCACTGCGCTCGCCGCCCGCGTTGCTGGCCTTGGCCTTGCGCTGTTTCTCTTCCTTGGCAAACACCTGGTCGAGCAGCACCAGCTGCTCGTTGTATAGGGCGATTTCCTCGCGCAGGCGCGCGGCCTCCTCATCGTCCTGGCGCAGCATGGCCCGCTTCAATTCCAGATCCAGAAGAGCGCGCTGGCGCAGGATATTGGCCTTGTCGCGCTCCATGCGCGCGCGGGCGACTTCTTCCTCGGTGCCGTCCAACTCGACAAGCCGCAGGCGCAGGTCTTCCACGCCGCGCGCCGCGCCGTTGCCCTGGTCCTGCAGCTGCTGCTGCTGGCGTGCGAGCGCCTCCATCTGGTCCACCAGTTGCGCGTGTTCGCGGCGCATATCTTCGGTGTTCTTGTTGGCGTTGTAGACCAGCTCGGCCATTTCCGACGAGTAGCGGCTGGCGGCCGCGGTGGCGTCGATCCATGTGCCCTTCAGCTCGCCGAGCGCCGCGTTGTGGGCGCGTGCCTGCGCGACCAGGTCACCGCCCGCCTTCCATGCCACGTTGGCCATGCCGTCCATCTGCTCGGCCGCGCTCTGTGCTGCCGCGCCGACGGCCCTGGTGGCCTCCTCGGCCTTCTTCATCGATTCGATGATGGATTTGCCCGCGTCGTCGGTCTTGATGGCGAAGCCGTGCGCGGCCGCCTGCGACTGGATGGCCGAATCGGCGACGCCGTTGTTGGCGGCGATGGCGGCCTCCGCCATGGCTTTCCAAGCCTCGTTGATTTCGCGCGGGGTGGCGGTGCCGCTTGCCTTCACTTTGTCGAAGGCCTCCTTGGCGGATGCGGCCAGCGCCTTCAGCTCGGCCTGCGGCTTTACGCCCAGCTGGCGCAGGGCCTCGCCCAGGCTCTGGATACCGGGCAACTGGTCTTCAATGGTGGCGCGCTGCTTGTCCAGCGCCTCCTGCGTGCGCTTGATGCCGTCGGCACTGAGCTTGCCCGCCGAGCCCAGGGCCTTGAGCTGTTTCTCCAGCTCGGCCACGGCCTCCAGGCTGTCGGCTTTTGGAATGGCGGCCATGAAGGCCATCTCTATCGCGCGCGCCGCCTCTGTGGTTTTCACGCCAGCGGCTTCGGCAGCATCGGCCACCAAGCCAACCGAGTTGATGGCCTCTTGAGCGCCTTCGCTGATCTTCCCCAGGGCCTGCGCAGCGTTCACGCCGAGACGCGAGAAACTGGACGACAAAATCTGGTCATTGGCCTCAGCCAGTTGCTTTGCCGTGATCACGCCCGTGCGGGCTGCTTCCTGCAAATTGGCTCGCAGCGCACCCAGCTCGCCTGTGCTGAGCTTGGCCAGTGCCTGCTGCCAGGCCTCGCCCACCTGCTTGGCCGTCAGGGTTCCTTTGCTGCGAAGCTCCTCCATCGCCAACACAAACCCGCTGCTGCCCCGCACGTCCTTGAACTTCAGCTGCTCGGCCAGCTTCTTGATGGCGTTTTCCGTCTCGCCCGCCGCGGCGTTGGCATTGTTGAACGCGGCCACGATGGTGGTGGCGTCGGCCGCCGCCATCTGCGCCACCGTGTCCTTCACGGCCCCGGCGAGCTTCTTCTGCGCCTGCTCTGCCGACAGGTAGCTGCCGCTCGCCTGGTCGAACACCAACTTCCCGGCGGCGACCGCGTCGTCCAGATCCTGCATGCTCTTGACGACCACGCCGGTGGCATCGGAGATGGCCTTGAGCTTCTTGGCCTTCTGATCCTCAAGCTGGTTGATGCTGGCCTGAATGGCCGCATGCTTGGCCAGCTCGGCCCGATAGGCGCCGTAGTTCTTGATGATCCCAGCGACTTGCACGGCGAGATTGGCGGCCACCACGGCAACGCTCGCCAGGCCCACCTTCGCGGGAATGGACGCGGACGCGATCTGCTTGAGCGCGCCGGCCGCACCCTCGCCTTTGACGATGACGCCGGTCAAGCCAGCGGCCACTTCAGCCAACTTCATGCCAGCGTAAGCCTTGGCGGCCAGGGTGATCACCGGCGCCATTGCGCGCAGCACGCCGATGACGCCTTGCGCCGCGTTGGCGATGTCGATGAAACCCTTGCCAATCTTGGTCGCCCACTGCTGCAGTTCGCCCGTGGCCTTCAGCCGGTCGAATTCGGCCAGCAGGCCTTGGATCTGCTCCGTCAGGTACTTCAACACGCCGGACTGCGCCACCATGTTGAAAAACTCTTGCAGTGCATCCTGCGCGCGCTGCACCGCACCGGCGTACGAGGCCATCAGGTCGGCGCTGGCGCCGGCACTCGCGCTGCCCATGGCGTCGAGCAACTTCAAGATGACGTCGCGGCCTAGAAGCCCCGCTTCGGACAGCTTCTGCAGCTCTTGAACGTTCTTGCCCGTGGCCTTGGCCAGCAAGTCCCATACGGGCACACCGCGCTCGGCCAGCTGCAGGATTTCTTCGCCCTGCAGCTTGCCCTTCGTCCACGCCTGACCCAAGGCCAGCGTCACACCTGTAAGCGCTTCCGTGCCGCCCCCCAGCTTGGCGGCTGTGTCGGCGATGGCGAGCATCTGCTCGCGCGTGGGCTGCAGGCCGAAGGCAGACAGTTTTGCGTACGCGTCGGTCAGGCCCTGCACATCGAACGGCGTGTCCTGCGCCAGCTGCTTAAGCATGGCCATTGCCTGGCGGGCCTTGTCGGCGCTCCCCAGGATGCCGGTCAATCGACGCTCCAGCTGCTCAAAGGCGCTGCCCGTGTCGAGCACCTTCTTGCCGAGCTCTCGCAGCTCGTTCAGGCCCACCATGGCGCCTGTCCATGCCAGGGCCTTGTGCGCCGCCGCGCCCAGCTTGCTGCCGGCACTGGTGCTGGCGTTGCCCAGGGCGTCGATGGCCTTGGACGCGCCGCGTGAGTCGCCCTCTACGCCCCGCATCTCTCCGCGAAGGGCCTCAATGCGGCGCTGTAGCTCTGCGCTGGCCCGCGCCGAATCCTCCGGCAGCAGCTTCTGGCCCTTGAGGCTGCGCATGGCTGCTTGCAGCCTCTCGATCTCGGCGGTGATCTGGGCGACGCCGCGCATCCCCAACTGCTTGAACGTCGCTTCCAGGGCGGGCCCCAGGCTGTCGGCCTCGGCGTGCATGTCGCGCACGACGGCCACGTATTCCTGGGCTTGCCGCTCAGCCCGCTTGAGCGAGGCCACCAGCTCGGCCTGCTCATCGCTCAGGCCCTGCGTGCTGATGCCGGCGGCGTCCAGCGCCTGGCGCGCTTGCGTGAGCGAGCGGTTCTGATCGCCCAGCACGCCGCTTAGCTGGCCGGCACTCTGTACCGAGCGTGCGTACTCGTCGGCCAGGGCCTTCTCCGCCTGCGCGGCGGCACGGCTTTCCGCCGCTGCGGCCTTGTTGGCAGACGCGAGCGCCTTGACCTGCTCCGCCGAGCGCTTTTGCTCATCCACCAAGACCTTGAGCTGAGACGCGCTGTCCTTGATTCGCTCGGCGTACACCGCACCGCCGTCGCCGCCAGACTGGAGCGCCTCGCGCTGCTGGCGCAACTCCGCGCGCGTCTGGGCTACGGCATCCTTCAGGGCCTTCTGCTGGTCGCGCGCGACCTCCAGGTCGCGGTTGGCCTTGGCCTGCGCTGCAGCGTTCTGTTGGGTGGCCTGGCCCGCCTGCGCCAGCTCGGCGGCGAGGCGATCGACGTTGGCCGCCGCTTCATCCATCGACTTGGCCGTGGCGGCGACCTCTCGGCGCAGCTCGGCAAACGTATCGACCGCGCGCGCCTGCTCGTCCATTTCGCGCAGGTTGTCGGCCAGTTCCTGGAACTTCGGCGCCGCCTCGCCGCCTTCCTGCGCGAGCGCCTCCAACTCGGAGACGATTTCCTTGATGCCGTCCGCGCCCTTGGTTTCTGCCTCAAGCAGCAGTTTGGCTTTTAGCTCTTGCGTTGCCATGTCGAACCTTTTTGAAACACAATCGGGGTATGAGCTCTTTTCTGATCGCCGCCCTGGGCGCCGCCGTTGCGCTCTTGCTGACCCTGATTGACCCGTCGATGCGCAACGTCCGGGCCATCAAAGTCGGCGCGGTGGCAGCGCTTGCGGCTTCGGCGGCGGCCATGCTCTGGCCGTCCTATGCAGTCGCCCTTTTTGTTGCTGCATTCACGTTGGCGCTGTTCTGGCTGTTCGCACAAGCGCTGTTCTGGCCCTTCCGGTTACTTGGCCAGCTGCTGCGCGGCGAGTAAGCCCGCCACAAAGCAAAACCCCGCCCAGGCAGTGCCCGGCGGGGTTCTTTTTGCCCAGCGCCAGGGCGTGACTGGTCAGGGCGTAGGCGCCGAGATCAGCTCAACGCGGCCGAAGCCTGGGGCAAATTGAGGGTGGAACTGCAGCTCCGACGCAAACAGCGCCTGGCCTTCCAGCTGCAGCTCGGCGTTGTCGTCGCCGATCCAGCTGAAGTCGCCGCCCATTGAGAAGTTGATGCGCGGCACCGTGACGCGCGCGCGCTGCCCCTTGCCGTTGATGCCGCAGAAAATCAGGCCCATCTCGACCAGGCCGGTCTTGAAGATGCTGAAGTGCACGTGCGGCTCGAACTCGTAGTCGGCTGTCGCGATGGTGGCCGCGCCGGGCAGCGCGATCACGCGGATGCGGCCGGTGGCGGCGTCTTCCACCGCGTAGTGGGTGTTCTCCACCAGCGGGGCGGCAGCGCTGTCTGTCAGCACCACGTTCTTCACGTTGGGGTAGCGCAGGAAGATGAAGTCCCCAACGGCCGTGGTGGGAGCGATGGGCTCATCGGTCACGGTGCCGGCAGCCACGGCGGTGGCTTCGCCATAGAAGGCGGTGGCCATGGCGCGAGAGTCGAACTGGATGGCAGTGAGGCCCACGCCCAGCTCGCGCGAGCTGATGCGTGACGCGAGCACGGCGCGCGCGCCCGTGCAGGTTTCGTTGATGTTCTCGGTCTCGATTTTCGGCGTCGTGGTCAGCGCCGAGGTGCCGCAGCCGATCTGGTAGACCTTCGTCAGATTGCCCATGTCAGGGCGGCCTGCGGCGGCGTCGTACTTGCCCAGAAAGACGGGCCCTTGGCCGTCCCACATCATTTTTTCGTCGAGCAACATGGTTTCAGTTCCTTTCGTGTTGCGGGTTGGTGGGTCAGGCCTTGGCGGCCTTGGCGGTGGCCTTGGCGCGCTGGTCTGCGGCCACAGCGGCTTCGACCTCGCGCATGTCTTGCACGGTCTTGATTTCCGACGGCAGGGCCGGCAGCGCCTCGCCTTTTTTGACGGCGATTTGCTTGGCGATCAGCCAGGCGGCCTGGTCTTCGCGCAGCGTGAGCACGTCGCCGCGTTCATACTCGCGGGCGCCGTGAACGTGCTTCGTTGCCAGGGTGACTTCGGCTTTCTTCGGCTCGGTCATTTGCAGTTGCTCCAGGGTTGGGCTCAGAAGAGCTCGTTAAAAAAGAGGGGGTTGGGCACGCCGGCAGGCAGGGTGTAGTCGACGTCGACCCAAAACTTCTGCCAGTACAGCGTGGCGTAGCTGGTGCCCAGCGAGAGGAAGTTGTTGGCCCACTCCAGCCCGCTGCCGCGCAGCGCTGCGGTGTTGATGCCTCTAGCTGCCAGCTCCGATGCGGTCACGCTGGCCGTCCACTGGCTGAGCGACGTCGGCACCGAAGACTGGTTGGTCTTGAGGATCGAATCGCCGTTGTAGATTTCGAAGCTGTAGAAGGCTCGGATGTTGGTTGCGCTGGCCAGTGCGAGCACCTGGGCGCGCAGGCCGCTGACGATGGCGCTGGCGGGCAGCGCACTCATGTCGATGCGGAACGTGCCGCCCAGGCCGGCGTACGTGCCAATGCTGTCGGTGTGTGTCGCCTCGGTGCTCGTGTTGCCGAGCACCTTGCTCAGCTCTGAAGCAGAGAAGGCGGAGGCGCTGAGCACCTGCGTTGGATAGAACGACAGCGTCGGCATGGATCAGGTGGCGTTCAGCTTGGCGACGCCGCAGTAAAGGAACGAACCGTCCGAATAGAAGGACAGCAGCGTGCGACCCCCGTTGGCGGTATTCATGGCAGGCTGCGAAGCAGCACCCACCCAGAAGCTGACGGGGTTGACCGACACGCTGAGGCCCGCGCTGGCCATCGTCACCACGATCTGGTAGTTGCCAACACCCGGAGTGGTGATCTGCAGCGTCGTGTTGACCTGCACGTAGACGTGCACCTTCTGTCCGTTGGCGAAGTTGACTGGCGTGCTCGACGTGTTCGCGATGAGCTGTTGAACCGCCTCGAACCGGGCCGACCCGCTGATTACCGGCGCTGCGAGCGTCTTGTTGCCCAGCGTCTGCGAATCGCTTGTGCCCACGACAGCGCCCGAAGGCGGCGTCTTGGCCGCCCACGGAAGCACCGATTTCATGTCTACGCCGATGGCCTGCAGCACGGCGCTCAGGCGCTGGGCAAGGGTTGCCATGGCTTAGGTCTTCGCGGCGTTGTAGGCGGCGACCAGGTCGGCGTCCGGGTTGCCGATCTCTGCTGCCCCATAGGCGGCGATGTTGGCGCGCGCCTGCGTTTGCTGCGGCGCCGTCAGCGCTTGTGCGGCGTCGTAGCGCACGCGGTTGGCGATCTCGCTGGCCAGCGTGGCCGCGAAGTTTGGATCGTTGTTCAGCGCGGCGGCCAGCTCTGCCAGGGTGTCCAGCGCGGCGGCAGAGCCGTTGACCAGATCGTCCTTGACGGCCTGCTTTGCCAACTCGATCGAGTCAAAGATTTTGTCGGCCGACCACGTGGCCGTGGTGTCGCCATTGCCCGCGCTGTCGTTGATTGGCGCGCCGCCGGCGCCAGACAGTGCGTCTATTGCCGTTTTCAGCTCGTTGATGGCGGCAACCAGGTTGGCCTTGGCTGCCGTAGTCAAAGCCGTCATCGCGCCCTGGTTGAGGTTAAGGGCCTTGATGTCTGCGCCCACGGCCTGGGCCAGGGCGATGATGCGTTGCTCTTGGGTCATGGAATCAGCCTTTCGCGAGGATGTAATAAGCGAGGGGGTCAGGGATCAGGTTGTCCAGCACATGAAGGCCGCCGTCGCTGCCCTCACGGATTCGGTTGTCGGGGTCGGCGCTGATCGCCGGCGCGTTGCCGCCGCCGCCGGGCCCGCCCTGCGGGCCGCGCACGCCGACCACGGTGACCACGGTCAGCCGGCCGTTGTTGGTGATGTGGGTGGTGATGGCCATGCCTAGCACGCGTTCGATATGAAGTTGATGGGGCAGTCCCACGCCAGGGGCAGGTAGAAGTGCCCATCGTCAAAGCCAGGGTTGGGCGCGGCGGCCAGGCGCAGCGGGCCGTTGCCGAACGCCTCGTCCTTGTCGTTCTTCAAGGTGTGCCGGTACAGCGCCTCCACGACTTGACTGGCCAATGGGCCGGCGGCCTGGCGCGCATGAAAGCCTTGCTCAATGTCGGCCACGTTGCGGGCAACCACCACGGTGATCCAGCTTTGCACCACGCGCACCACCGCAGGCACCTTGGTGTCTTCGGTGCGGTAGCCGTCGTACACCACGTGCACGGCAGGCGTGGGCTGCTGCTCGCCCGCGATCTTCGCCAGCTCCGCAGCGGACAGCACATGCACGTCGTCGGGCAGCACGGCCTTGAGGCGCGCAATGATCAAGGGCTCGGCGCCCAGGAAGTTGTTGGGGTTCATCGCGTCTCAGGCTCCAGAACTTGCAAGGCGATCGACTCGGTGGAGAAGACCCGGCCGCCCGCATCGGTGTAGCGAACGTCCATCGTCATTCCGCCAACTGGCCACTGCTCGGTCTGCGCTGCCGATGCGGGCAGCAGGTAGCGGCCCGCCAGCGGCGCTGTGATCTGCACGGCAAACCGGTGCACGACCTGCTTGGCCGGCGCGCGCACCCAGCTCTCGATGTGCCAGCCTGTGATGTTCAAAGGCTGGCCGCTTTCCTGCACAACGCATTCCAGCTCCAGGGTGTCGCCGCGCTTGATGGTGATGGTGTTCATGCGGCATCAGTACCTGTCCCAGTCGATGGTCTTGCAGGCGGCGCTGCTCACCATGCGGCCCGGCGGCTGCGGCGTGGCGTTGTCGGTGGCGCCCAGGGTGACGCGGCCATCGGCCAGGTCGCGCAAGTACTTCTCGGCCCATGCGGTGTTGCGATCCGTGTCCTCAGACAGCGAAGCACCCATGAGGCGGCGATAGGCGATGGTGGCCACGACGGTGGGCAGGTCTGACCCGCTGACCAGGTGCGCAGGCAGCGGCAGCTGGCCCTGGTAGCGCGGCTGAATGTAGGTGTCGGCATGCCGGCTGGCGCGCTCGAGCGTGTCTGCAACGAGCGCCAGGCCACGCTGCGCCAGCTCAAGCACGTCCGCTGCCACGCCCACCACGCTCTCGCCGCTGTACAGCGCGCGCAGCGTTTCGCCCGCTACGCGGGCGTTCTGCACCGCGCGCTGGGCAATGTCGTCCCAGCCGCGCGTGGCGACGCGGGCGACATCGGCGACAGTGGCGTAGGCCATGGCTGGTCAGCTCTCGTCAGATGCCGCGAACGATCGGAATCAGCTCGCCGGCCGCCGCGGCCGCGGCCAGCGCGTAGCCGTTCGAGACGCCACCGGCCAGGGTGATGGCGCGGCCGTCCGCATCGCCCTGCACCTGCGCACCGCGCGCCACTGCGGCGCCGGCCTCGACAAGGATCACGCCGTGCGAATCGACCGGCATGGCTTCGCCGGCAGCGGCCGTCACGGGGTTGGTGCCCAGCGCCTTGGCGCCAGCGGCGGCGGTGTTGCCGTCAAAGCCGATGAAGCGGCGTTCCTTCGTAATGGCAGCGGCGGCGATGACGGTGAGCGTCAGCAGCGGGTGAAAAGTGGGTTTGCTCACGAAGGGCTCCTGGGGGTTTCGGGTACGTTGGTGGGGGGCAGATCGGGCAGCGGCTGCAACATGCCGGACGCCAGGCCTGGGGCGGCCTCGGCATCTGTCAGGTGCACCACGCGCGGCAGGTCGCAGCAGCCCGAGGGGCGCAGGCGGTAGCGCTTGCGCACGGGCTCTGGCGTTGCAGCCTGCGTCATGGTCAGGCGCGCTTCACATCGCCACGCTGCAGCAGCACGGCGGCGGTGTCGTCGTCCAGATCCAGCGCGGCGCCTGGCTCGTAGGTGCGGCTGATGCGCTGACCTTCGGCGTCTTTGGTGCCGTACCGAATGCGGCGCAGCGCCACATAGCCGACGACAGCACCGGCTTGCTCTGGCGCCGGGGGATCGCCGGCCCCACCCGGCGTCGCGCTGGTGGCGGCGCCGGGGGCAGCTTCGCTCTCGGGGGGTGTGTCCGGGGCAGGCGCAGCGCTGGGGCGCGCGGCGTCATCAGCGGGGGCGGCGGCAGGCGCCGGCGCGTTGGCGGGGGTTTTCCTGGCGGCGGCCATGGTCAGGCGTTCGTGTTGGAGATCAGGAAGCCCGCACCTTTGGACAGCACGAAGGCGTCATTGATCTCGGTTGCGCGGATGAACTCGACCTTGCCGCCGCTTTGCGCGTCGGGGTAGCGGTCGACCTGCGGCCAGCCTTGCTTGACCAGCGTGTAGCCGAAGCTGGGCACGCGGTAGCTGCGCTGGCCATCGACCTCACGGGCGGTGTAGGTCAGGCCCATGTTGTCGCCCCAGATGTCGGTGACGGTTTCGCCATCCGTGCTGGACACGGCCTTGCCAACGACCAAATTGTCGACGCGCAAGAAGCGCTTGAGCTCGTCGTCGGTCAGGATGCGGTCTTTGTTGGTGGACAGCAGGCCCACCAGCTGCGGGTGGCGCAGCAGCGTCAGGTAGGTGCTGTACCCCATCCACAGCGTGTTGGGCTCGCGCACGATCTGCGAGCGCACGGCGGCCTTAGCGTCCAGCACCACGCCGAGCGGATCGCTGGCCGGGTTGGTGAACTGGTCAGCGCCGGCCAGGGTGATCGTGTTGCCAGGCACGTAGGTGGCCGGGTTCTGCACCATGCGCGCAACGCGCAGCTCATGGCCCAGGCGCAGGATTTCCATGGTGTTGGCGGTCTCGACCGCGTCGATCTGGAAATCGGCCTCTTGCTTTTCACGGTAGTCCAGGCGCGTGGCGATGTCGTACTCGGTCAGCACGTAGTCGATGGTTTTGACGCCCTCGGGGTCGCGCACGTTGGTGGCGCCGCGAATGGCACGCTCGGTGCGGTGTTCGATGAACTGAGCCTTGCCGAACAGCGGCACCTTTCCGCCTTCCTTGGTCACGGGGACGCGCGGCAGGATCGAGTCGGCGATGAACTCGTCGTTGATGTAGCCAGCGGCCAGATTGGTGAGCACCGCATCGACGATGCGAAGTTGTTGCAGACGGGACATGCTGGGAAGCTCCTGAGTGGTTGGTTTGCGGCGCCGCGCTTACTTGGTGACTGCGGCGTAGGCGACGGCGTACGTCACCTTGTGCGCGGCCATGTAGGCGCGAATCTTTTTGTCGAGCTCGATGCTCTCGGGGTCGACGCCTTCGGCGTACTCGACCTCCGGTGCGCCACCATCAGCGCTGCCTGCGCGGCCGCGCGTGGCCTGCTCGCCGAACTCGACGCTGGGCTTGAGGCCCTCAAGGAAGGACTTGAACTGGGCATACAGCGTGGTCTTCCCGTCGCCCTCGCCGAACATCACGGGCGCATCGCCCGGGGGATGGATGGCATCGGCAATCGCGACGATGCGGGCTTTGTCGGCCTCGGGCACCTTGGCCTGTTCGATCAGGGCCTCGGCAAAGGCCGTGTGCTCTGCGGTGCGCGCGGCAGCGGCGGCTTGCGCATCGCGCGCAGCGGCGGCCACAGCGGCCTCATTGGCGGCGGTCAGCTGCGCCTGCAGCTGGGCGTTCTTCTCGCGCAGCTGCGCGGCTTCCTGTTCGGTCACTGTGGACTCCTGTGGTGGTGGGTTGCTGGGGGCGGGCTCGCCTTCGGCGAAGGCCGGCAAAGAGGAGGAAGGGGCGCGGTGGCTGGCGACTTCTTCCTGTGCGGCCAGCTCCAGCTCGCGCACGTCGTAGTTGGGCAGCACCTTGTCGGCTTCTTCCAGGCCGAACTTGCTGACGATCCAGTCGCGCAGCTGTCGGAACAGGTTGGCCTGCGTCATGGGCGTCCAGTCGCCGAAGGCCACGCCCTCGGCAAAGCAGACGCTGTCGGCGTCGGCCTCGGCAAACTCGGGCGCTTCCAGGCCCTTCACGCCGGGCGGCTGCGCGCCCAGCACGCCGATGTGGCGCAGGTACCAGGTGCCCGGCACCGGGTTGTTGGCAGCGTCGGGGCGGTAGAACTTGGCGCTGAGGGCGCCCCAGCGGCCCGCGCGCACTTCTTCGGCGAAGGCGGGGTCTACCTTGGAGGGCAGCGCGTACAGGCCGCGCTCATTGGCCTGCAGCGCCTCGGCCCAGCCTTGGGCCGGCGCGTCGATGGCGGGATGCCCCTTGACGATGGGGGCCTTGTGAATCTTGGGGTTGTAGGCAGCGGCCGTGGCGGCAATGTCCGCCTCGCTGAACTCGATGGCCTCGCCGGCCACGGTGATGTGGCGGCCGGGCTTGAAGATGTGAAGCGCCTTGGCGGCGGGGGCTGCTTGCTGCATACCCGCCATGGTCGGCGGGCAGCGTCAAAGGGGCGATCTAAAGCGCTTTAGTATTTCTAGCGGTCAGGCAAGCCTTGGATGAACACCGTGAGCGAAAACACACCACCTACCCAGCGTCTGGTTGCACGATCATTCCGCCCCGTGAATTTTGGCCGGCCGGAGGCTTATAGCATTGCCCCCACAGCCCACATTCTGCAGAAGGCGAGAGACGCGCTGGCGCGCGAGGACTTCGACGCGGCGGTGATATGGAGTGCGACAGCGGTGGAGGTGGCGTACGTCAATAAGCGCATTGAGCTGGAGGCTCTCGATCCGGATGAAGGACTTTCCATGGTGGAGGTCATCAAAGGGCGCCAGGAATTGCTGGAGAAGATCAAGACCCTTGCGAAACTGGCGGGAACCAACGTTGGCCGGTGCAGGCATTGGCAGGATCTGGAGCCCGCCTTGAATTGGCGCAACCGAGTGATCCATCGAGGCACGTCGGTTGTCCCGCAGACTGCGCGGCAGGTTCTGGACACGGCAGAGGGAGTCTGCGAGTTCATCCACGGCCTGCAGCGGCCGGCGCAGCCGGCTAATCCAGCCCCGGCAACAGACCCTGGCGGCGCGTGAACTGCTCCCGCTGCCAAGCGTCCACGATCTGGCGCACGCGCATTTCTGTCAGGTCGAACTCTGCCGCGAGTTGGCGGTAGTTGTTGCCCGTAAAGCGGTCGCACATTTGGCGGTCTCGGGCCGACAGGTACATGGCCACGCCCTTGGCCAGGTAGATGGCGCGGCCGCCTTTCTCGCGCGCCAGGTGCTGCAGCTGTAGCGCGGCCATCCGTGCCAGGCGCTGCAGGTCGGCAAGCCAGTCGCCTGCCGGCTGCTGTTGGCCGGCGCGGCTGTCTTCCAGCGCCAGGGCTTCATACAAGCACAGCGCAACGTCGCGCATCTCGTCCGTCAAACCGGCTGGCAGCACCGCGTCCAGCACGGCGGCCTCTGCGGCGGTGAGGTGCTTGCGCATTCCCATGGCTATCGGTCTCCCCAGGCCTTGAGCGCTTCGATCAAGGTGTCCAGCTGCGGGCCGGTACAAAACCGCAGGGCGTCCACGCCCACTTGGCGCTTGACCCACGCATTCAGCGCGGCGGCGCTCGGGTTGTCGACCAGGCCGTCGCGGTGCAGCTGGTGCCACAGCGCCCACACCTTGCGCTCGCGCGGACTGGCATCCGCCTTGGCCTTGGCAAATGCCGCATCGGCCAGCGGGCGCTGGCGCGTGGCTGGCTGCTCAATGCCCATGTGGGCGGCCAGGCGCTGCAGGTGCTCGCGCACGGTGCGGCGTTGCGCCTGCGTCATGGCCTTGCTGCTGCTGTGGCCTGTGAGCTGGATCAGCAGCGCGCGGTAGTCGTCATCAGACAAGCTCAGCTTGCCCTTGAGGACGTGGATGGCCCTGATGTGGTCGGTGCTCATGGTCAGCCCAGCAGCAGCGGCCCAAGCCACCAGTTCCACAGGCCCAGCAGGCTGCACAGCAGAAAAACCCATTGCTGCACGTGCAAGGCCCACTGCGCGCGGCGGGCGCTGACGAGCAGCCAGGCCACGTTGCTGATGACGAAGGCGCCGAAGCCCCAGCCAGGCAGCGCTGGCATGGCCAGCAGCAGCGCGCCCAGGATGCCGAACGTGGCGGCGATTGTGGCGGCGCTCATGCCGGTGCTCCCAGTTGAGTAAGTGAGAGCCGCTCGGCAGGCAAGTCCAGCGTTTGCGCCAGCAAGCCGCCGTCGGCACTGCGCGACACGGCCAGCAGCTGGCCGGTGCGCGCGGCCAGGCCAGTGGCGGTGTAGGCGTGGCCGGCGTGGCGCACCTGGCCACCCGCGTAGACCTTGCGCAGAAACCAGCCGGACGCCACCACGCCCCTGCTGGCCTTGTAGCGTTCCCACGCCTGCAAGACCTTGCGGGGGTCGTCAGGCCAATACCCCTGCCGCAGGCGCCCAACGGAGCCTTTCGACAGACCCAGCACGCGGGCGGCTTCGCGCCCCGGCAGGCCGGCGACGAACTCCATCAAATCTGCGGGCGCGGAAATTAGGCCCTTGGCGCATTTTTCGGGCTGGGGTGCGGCATTGGTACCAACCGGGCAGTGATCGGCGCCCACACCCCGCCCCAAATCGCCCACAGTCGCGCTTGCGTACATGTGCAGCATCCCGATTCAGTTCAGCGCGTCTTTGAGCGCCTTGCCGGCCTTGAACTTGGGCACCTTGCTCGCCTTGATCTTCACGGCGGCGCCGGTGCGCGGATTGCGCCCGGTGCGCGCGGCGCGCTTGCCAACGGCGAAGGTGCCGAAGCCCACCAGAGAGACGGCGCCGCCTTTGCGCAGGGTGGTCTTGATGGCGCCCAGGGTCGCTTCCAGCGCGCGGCCGGCGTCGGCCTTGGAGAGGTCGGCGTTCATGGCGATGTGTTCGATCAGTTCAGTCTTGTTCACGGTTGGCTCTTTCGATGGTTGGTGTTGAAGCCCGGTGTTGACGGACACCGGAAGCCGGGTTCGATGCGTTGCGGCTACTCGCCCCCGGTGCCGTAGGGGTCGCGCGCGCTGGGCGCGTCGTCGGGGGTGATATCGACTGCGGCTTGCTCCAGTTCGTCGACCAGTTCGCTCAAGCGGTTCAGGCAGAACTGATCGACGTCCTCCCACTGCGCGGCCATGTCAATCACGCGCTTACGGAAGGTGCGCAGGGTGCGCACATGGCGGGAGGACAACTGCTTGGCTGTGGGCGCGCTCATGTCAGCCGCTCCAGTCCACCCAGCGCGTCGACCAGGTCGGTGATCAGCCCGCCCAGCTCGCCCGTAGCCAAGGCCACGTCGGCTTCAAAACGGTCTGCGTCGGCGTTGGCGTCGGTCTTCTCGAACACGCCCTCTTGAAACGCTATGCGGCGCAGGTCGAACGTGTGGGTCAGCGTGAAGGCAACGCGGCCCTGCCAGCCCAGAGCCAGCTTGGTCGGCAGCTTGCCTTCGGCGATGTGCTGACGGATCTCGTCGGTCGCCAGGTCGTGGCGGCTGAATCGAACGAGCGCTGGCTCGTCGCCGCTGCCCTTCAGCTCGCACTCGCGCTCAACGTGGAAGGCATCCGGCAGCTTGTCGGCCGAATCGGCGGCCAGCCACGCGGCCATCACGGCTTGGGGCGTTTGCTGGGTGTGCAGCAGCCGCACTTCAAAGCCCTTGCCCGCCACGCGCACCAGGCTGGTCACCAGCTCATCGGCCTTGCTGACGGTGCAGGTGTCCAGCACCAGCCAGCGGCGAACCGGGTCGATCCAGGCGGTGACCACGGTGCGCCGTGGGAATGCGCTGGGCAGCAGCGCCTGCAGGGCGTCGTCACGCAGGTCGCGCAGCTCCTTCTTGCCCGGCTTGCGGCCGGTGGTCTTCTCGATCTCAGCGGCCGCCGCTTCGGCATGCTCGCGAACCGCGTCGCCGGGCACTGACTTGGTTTCAATCTGGAAGCGCGCGATCCAATCGCCGTCCACCGCTTCGACCAGGGCGCCGTGCGCTTCGCCGCGCGGGGGAATCCAGCCGGTGCTGCGCTGCTGGGTGGCCGTGCAGGGCGTGAAGGGCTCCTGCGCCAGCGCTTCTTCCAGCTGGGCGGCGGCGGTGGGCCATGCGGCGCCGATCTGATAGAGCTTGAGTTGCTTGAACATGTCGGCCCTTTCAGTGGACCAGCGCCAGCTCGGCGGCGGCTTGTTTGGCGGCGGCGATCCAGGCGGCTTTGCCATCGTCACTCAGCGCACTCCAGGCAAGGTAGCGGCCGAGGACGACCTCTCGGCTCTCGCGCTCTTTCACCCAGGCCCGGTACATGGCCTCGGCAATCTGTTCGTAGCTTTTCATTGGTCGTTCTCCTTCTTTGGTGTGGGCTTGCGGGCGATGACGGCGGGTGCGTAGCGGTCGCAGATGCCTTGCGGCACAACGAGGAACTTGCCGAGCGTGCAGTCGTAGCCCGTGGCTCGGCCGCCGTCAAACGTTATGGCGCCGGCGCTGCGATGGACGCAGTTGCAGCAGGCATCGCGCATGCCGGGGCTGCGGTAGCCCTGGGCGGCCTTGCGTTGGGCGAAGCGGTCTGCGCTCATTCGGGGCTGACGCCGTTCAGGTGGTTGATGGCTGCAACGCACGCGCCTGCAGACACACGGGCCTCGTCGGCCCACGCGAGGTGATCGGCCTCGCTCGGATCTATCGGATCGCCGGGCGGTTGAACCACCGTCTCCAGCGTGCGCGCCAGGCTGAGAAGGTCGGCCGCAGTGGCGCCCAGGGCCGCAGCGGTGGCCGCGCGGTTCATGGCGTCACCTCTGCATTGGCGTCTTTGGTGGCCTCGCGGATCACGGCGTTGACGGCCTTCTCGATCTCGCTGTCCACGCTCTTGATCAGCGTGGCGTCGGTGTCGGCGGCCACGGTGATGCCCAGGCGCTTGATGATGTTCGCGTCCAGCTTTTCCAGCGCAGCGGCGACGGGCGTTTCCTTCGTGCGGATGCACAGGGTCACCTGCTCGGGCGTGAGAGCGCCGCTACGGGCCAGACTGCGCAGGCGCTGGCACAGCTTCTCGTCGTCGTCCCAGGACAGGCTGCCTTTCTGCTTTTGCAGGCCGAACTTCAGGCCGTCGACGACGTAGGTGCGCGGCTTCTCGAACAAGGCGGGGTTGGCCTGGATGAGCTCGGCCAGGTCGTTGTGCTGCTTGGCAACGCGGCGTGCCAGGCCGCGAATGCCGGCAAAGTTTTCGTTCTTGACCACGTCGATGCCGGCCTGCATGGTGGCGAGCAGCTCGCTCAGCTTGTCGCGGGCTTCGCTGAGGGTGGCGGCGCGCTTTTGAATTTCTTCGAGTGTTGTCATGGGTGTGCTCCGGTGGGTCAGTGAAGGTGTGAGGCAGCCGATCCGAACTCTGCGGTGCGCCACAGTCGGAAGGCATAGCGCTGCAAGGCAGCGGCCCCCGCAGCGGTACAGCAGGGGTGCACTTCGGCAACAGCGACGTAGGCGGCGAGCAGCGCCTCCAGCAGCCGCTCGGGCGACGCGCCGGCGGTGAAGCCCTGATCGATAAGCGCGGCGGCCAGATCGGCCCGTTCGCGTGCGTCGGCATCTGCCGCGTGGTCAGGCGTCCCGCGGCTCATCGGAATGGCCCCAGCGAGGGAACGGCCAGGAAGTCGGCCGCGCCGGCCCGAACCGGGGCGCTGCAGGCCGCCGCGTAGGAGGGCCTGGCCATGGGCGAGCGCGCGTCGCACGCGGCGGCACGCTGGTTGCCCGGCCTGGTCGGCAGGCGGGCGCCATCGGTCACGTGCGGCTGCGCGCTGCGGCTGATAGACCACAGCGTGCCCCGGTGGCCGAAGCGCACCAGCCAGCCCAGCGTGACCAGGCGGGCCAGCGCTTTACGGGCGGTGTCGACGCACATCGGCCGTGCGCGGAAGTCGGTCAGCAGTTCGCTGAGGTTGACGGTGCCGCGCGCGTGCACGATGCGCACGATGGCCTCGTCGCGCGGGTTCAGGCTGGCGCCGCTCATGGCTGCGCTCCTTTCTTCAGTTCTTGAAGGCGCTCGCGCACGTTGGCGGGCATGGGCACCGCCTGGGCGGCGTCTTGATCCAGCTTGGCCAGCGCCGGGTCTTTGCCGGCGTGGACGACCTGCAGGGCCTGGCCGATCTCCAGCGCCTGGCCGCGCACCTGCACGGTGTCGCGCCTGGGTGCGGTGCGCTGCTGGTGTTCGCGGTCTTGCTCGGCCTTGGCCTCGTGCTTGTCGGCCATGCCGGCCAGGATGGCGTAGAGGTAGCCGTGGCCTTTCATGGGCAGCTCTAGCCGCTGGGCGTCGCGCGCGGCCAGCATCTGGTCAAAGGCCATGGCCCAGGCTTCCAGCGGCGCGGGCCAGTCGCGGCCCTTGTGCGTGATGGCCTTGCGCTCAAGGTCGGGCAGCAGCTGCAGGATCAGCTTCAGCTTTTTGGCCATGGTCAGGCGCTGCTTGGGCGGCGTGAACAGGGCCACGTAGCGCAGCACGCGGGCGCCCAGCGGAATGCTGACGGCGGCCAGGCGGGACAGTGCGCGCTGGTCTACCTCGTGGCTGAAGGCCACGGCCAGGTCGAACTCGGCGCCGCAGGCCGGGCATTGGAAGTCGGTGCTCAAAGCATCACCCCCACGAGTGCCAGGCCAACCAGGGCGGCGGCGAACAGCTCCAGCGCCACGCGGATCGGGCTGGGCCGATCCCATGGGCCGGATACGGCACAGCGCCAGGCGGGCGTGCGGAACGCCTCGTCGACGGTGCGCGGCCAGCGCCTTTCGGTCGGGTTGACCGGCTCGGCTTCGCTGCACCCTGCACAGCTGTAGCAGGCACTGGCGGGAAGCCGCGCGGTGTCGTGCCGAACCTGCGGCGCCGCTGTGCCGGGGTGAGCGGCCGGGCCTGGGCGGGACGGAGCGGCGCTCATGCGGCACCCCCGGGCTGAGCGCCCACAGGGCAGGCGCTGATTGCGCTGGCTTGCGGGTAGCGGTCCATCGCATGAACGATGGCGCTGCAGCTGCTGCTATCGGCGCGCACTTCGAAGTACGCGCGGCCGAGGCAGGCGATTTTGATGAGGTAGAGCTTCATGGCCGTGACTCACACAGAGCGGACAACGTCACGGTCAACCACTGGCGCGCCGAGGTCGGCCGCTGTGTTGAGTGCTGCGCTCATCCAGTTGTTGACGTTGAGCGGGTTGAGCAGGCTGCTGCCGTTGGCAACCAGGCGGGTGCGCAGCTCGTCCACCCCTTCGGCCGTGATGAACTCATCTAGCTTGCGGCCCGCGGCAGCGGCGCGGGTTTGCAGATACGCTGAAAGATCGGCACCCAATGGCGGCAGGCGGGCCACTTCAATGCGTTGCATGACTTCGCGCACATCCCAGCGGGCCAGCTTCTTCTCCAGCTCCGGGTGGCCGACCAGCAGCACGCCCAGCATGAAGCTGCGGCCCAGCCGCATCTTTTCGCGCAGGCGTTTGAGGTGGTTGAGCGTGGGCACGGGCAGCGCGTGCGCCTCTTCAATGATGAGCAGGTGCGAATGGCCGGCGGCGCTCGACTCGGACAGCGCCGCGTGCACCTGGCGCGAGCGCGCCTCGGCATTGCTGGCCACGCTCGCGCGCCCGTTGAGCGTGCGGATGATGGCGGTGTGAATATCCACCGCTTTCACGGTCTTGCCCTTGGTGTCGGTTTCTTCGGCGCCTTCCATGCTGGGCTCGATGCACACCACGGGGCGATGCTCGCGCAGCAGCGATTCCTTCAGGTCGTCCAGCATGGTGGTTTTGCCGGCGCCGCTTTCGCCAACGATGGCGGCCATGCGGGCGCCTGTGGCGGCTTGCCAAGCCACCTCGCGCACGAAGCGAATGTGGCCGTTGACGAACATTTCGGCGTCGGTGGTCACTTCGCCGGCAAATGGGTTGGCAAACAAGGTGAACTGGCGGCGCGCCGCTTCGCTCAAGGTTTGTGGGGGCAGTAACATCGCTTCTTCCTCCTGGGTTTCGATGGTTTCGGGGTTCGAGGGGGCGGCCTCGCTGGGGTGCAACCCAGCGGGGCCAACTTCTTTGTGGGCGGCGATCACTTTCCGCCTCCCACCGCGCGCAGCCCGGCCGGCTGTGCGACGGGCGCCAGCGACTGGCGCCGCGCGGCAATCAGGCCGGCTGCCACGTCTTCGGGCACGCCCGCATCGCCATAGCGCTCAGTCAGCCATGCGTAGGTGCCGGGGTCGTAATCGCCCTGAAGTTCCTGCCGCACGCGCTTGCACACGGCGGCTACCGACAGGCGCACAGGCTCCAGCGTGGGCGCGGCGGCGGCATGCGGCGTGCCGGGTCGCTGCAGGTAGGCGGGCAGCGCCGCGGCCTTGGCCTTGATGTCAGCAAACGGGTCGAACTGCCCGACGTAGGGCGAGGTGCCGGCCTTTTGCGCCGCCGCCACCTGGGTGGGCGTGGCGGGCCCGGCGGGCGTGGCAAAGGCCTGGGCGGCGATGCGTGCGCGCCGCTCGTCTGCCGGCGTGGCGGGCAAGGCCCTGTACTCATCCTTGCCCAGCACGGGGGCGTCGGCGGCGTAACCCATCCAGCCTTCCTTCACGGGCTCGACCTGGTGCCAGACGATCTCGCCGGTGTCGCGGTCTGTCACGCCCACGCGGACGGCCGGTGCGGCCAGTGGGTTGACGGCCACCAGCACCTTGTCGCGCGGGGACACGCCGGGCACGTAGCGCACGTCGTAGTCGCGGGCGCCGTGCCCCTTGATGGCGAAGCTCACCGTCATGTCGCCCTTGACCTGGCGGGGCTGCGCCAGGCTGAGCGGCAGCTCGCGCATGATGTCCATGGGCGGCGCGAGGCGCAGGTGTTCTGCCCCGATGGTGGCCCAGGCGGCGTATGGCGTCATGCCATGCCGGCTGTGTTTCTTGGCGCCGTTGCGGCTGTGCATCCACAGCTCGGCCATGGCGTTCATGCGCGCGATGGTGATGCTGGCCGGATCGAGAAAGCGCAGCCGCGATTCGAAGCCGCGTTCGACAATGTTCTGGCTGCTTTCGGCCAGGCCAGTGGCGCGGCTGTTGCGCGGCGCGTGCCAGCCCTGGCGGATACCCATGGCGCTGCAGAAGTTGCGGAACGCCGCAGCCTTGAATGCGCCGCCCTGGTCGGTGTAGAGCATGAAGGGCACGCCGTGCAGGGGTAGGCCCTGGCCCGCGTCGTTGACACGCTGGGTCATCATCCACATGAGGAAGTCCAGCGCGTTCTCAGCGGTCTCACCGCCGCTGTAGAAGCGCATGCCAATGGCCCCGCTGGCGTGCTCGGCGCCGACGAAGCGCACCAGCAGCTGGTCCATCACGCGCACCAGATTGGCCGGCTTGTTCTTGTAGTGCACGCCGTCTTCTTCCAGCAGCTGCAGCTCGCCCTTGGGCGTTTTGTAGAGCACGCACACCGATGCGTCGATCTGCCACACGGCGTTGACGTGTTCGGTGCGCATGCGCACGTGGGGGCAGGGCGCGGCCAGGCTGCGGCCGTCCAGCCCGCGCTGGCGCAGCAGGCGCGCCACGTGGCCAGCGGACAGGCGCGTGGCGAGCCGGCCATCGGCATGCAGCATGTCGATGGTGTCTTGCAGCGGAATCATCCACTTGCCAGCCCGGCGGTCGTGCAGGATGGCGCCGGCGATCTGTTCCAGCTCGTCATCCGTGATGGCTGACGCCCCCGCATCTGCACGGCGCTTGCGCTGCGCCTGCAGGCCCAGCTGCCGCGCGGCTTTAGATACCAAAGCGTGAGTGCGCTGCACCGACAGGTTGAGCGCCTCGGCGGCGCGCTGCACGATCTGGCCGCGCTGGCCATGCGGCGCGGCAGCGGCGTCGCGCGCGGCGTTGGTGATGAGTTCCATGCGGAGGGCGTCCATGGTGCGGGCTTGCTTACTTGGCGCGGGGGTTGGTGTGCGGGTTGGCGGCGTTGCGCGCCTCCAGTGAGGCGAGCGCTTCCTCGTTCAACCAGGGCGGGGCAATGCGCGCCTCCAAGTCCACCTGAATGCCGAACTCCTCAGCCATGTCTGCCAGCTGCTGCACCAGGAACTCCACCGCCTGGCGGGCGCGCGTCTGGATGGCCTCGCGTGCGCCGCTGTCGGACAGGGCCACGTCGGCGGCGGCAAAGGTTTTGTGGATGGCCAGGTAGGCGGCGCTGCTGGCCTGGTCGAGCTCAGTCAGCAGCGCCTGCTCTTGCGCCGTCTTGGCTTCGCTGCCGGCCGATGGCTTGAACTTGCGCTTGCCTTCTTCTTCCAGCTTGGTCAGGCGCTCGTTCTTGTCGGCCAGCACGCGGTCTTTGGCCTCCAGCGTGGCCTTGGCCTCTTCGACCTGGGTGGCGAGCGACTCCTTTTCTTTGGCGTGGCGCGCGATCATTTCCTCAGCCAGGTCGAGAAAGCCGTCCTTGTCGCCGGCCTTGGCCACCTCGATCAGGGCCAGTTTCTGGTCTTCGGGCAGGCGGCGGTACTGGCGCAGTTCGCGGTAGCCAATGCCCATGCGGGACATGGATTCGAGGGCCTCTTCGCCGAAGGCTTTGAGGTTGGCGATGTCCAGCTCCACCTTGTCGCGAGAGGTGCCGAGCAGCTGGCAGAACTCGTCCCATGTTCCGGAAAAGTGCGAACCGTTCGCGGTTGACATGCCTTTCAACGCCCGGTACAGCTTGTTTTCCCTCACGTACGCCAGCTTGGAAGTGCGAACCGTTCGCGAAAATTGCTCGAACGCATCGGCCATCTGCGCTTGCCCCAGCAGCTGGTTGAGCAGGTCGCGCTCCTGGCCGTAGCCCTCGCGCAGGGCGTTCAGCGCGTCGGCGTTCTGCACGTCTTCGGCAATGGCGGCGTGGTTGGTGACCACGGCGACGGGCTCAGCCGCGGCGCCGGGCTTGCGGCCGGGCTTGGCCTTGAAGAATTT